>JBJMLC010000040.1:0-7137 GCA_045805485.1 Solirubrobacteraceae bacterium
CTCCGAGCTGTTCGGCGCTGACCTGGAGAAGGTCGTGCCCGTCGTCCGGGAGGGCGGTTCGGACTCGGCCATCTTCGACAACGTGCTGGAGATGCTCGTCCTGGGCGGGCGGTCGATCCCCCAGGCGGTGATGATGATGGTGCCCGAGGCCTACCGGACCCGCACGGATCTGGATCCGGACGTCAAGGGCTTCTATGACTTCCACTCCTGCCTGATGGAGCCCTGGGACGGCCCGGCGGCGATCGTGTTCACCGATGGCCGCGTGGGCGGCGCCGTGAGCATGCCCTTGTAGACCATCGTCCGGCTGGAGAAGCTGGGAAGCGAGAGGTCGCGGCCGGCGTAGCGCTCGATCAACCGGCGGATCACGTACAGCTTGCGCTCAAAGGCGTCCTGGTCCAGCACGTCCTCGGAGGCCTCGATCAGGACCTGGCGGATGACGGGCGCTGACAGGCGGGCGGTCTCGCCCACGTGCCGCTCGTCCACGGGAACGTCACGCCACCAGATCGCCCGCTGGCCCTCGGCGGCGATCGTCTCGTCGATCAGCTGCTCCAGGATCACGCGCCGCTCGGCATCAGGCGGGAGGTAGCACACGCCAACCCCGTAGCGCCCGAGGGGCGGCAGCTCGACCCCGGCCGCCGCTCCCCGGAAGAAGGCATCAGGGATCTGGAGAAGGATCCCGGCCCCGTCGCCGGTGTTGGGATCGGCCCCCTCGGCACCGCGATGCTCCAGGTTCTCCAGGGCGTCCAGGGCCTTCTCGACCACGGTGTGGCTGGGCTCGCCCTTCAGCTTGGCCACGAGCGCGATCCCGCACGCATCGTGCTCGTTCGAAGGGTCGTACAGGCCAGTGGCCCCGGGGGCAGTCAGATGCATGGTGATGAGGAGGGAGGTCGCGTCCCCCCTCTGGTGGGGGCGACTGCGAGAAGCGGACGCAGAAGAGTACCAGCGAGTGTTAGCGGAGTGTTAGCAGGGGCGCCGATCGTCTGGTCGGACGGGGCTCACCGGACGGGAATAGTTAGCGCCCGCGGATCGTCGGCATCGCCAACTTGGTCAGGCTCTTGAGGCCCGAGCTCGACACCGCGGTCAGCTTGAACTTCCCGGACAGGGTCTTGCCCTGCCTGAGCGCGTCCACCGCCCCCTTGGGGAGCTTCAGGGTTAGCTTCCTGGCCACTCCCTTCAGGCAGCTGCTCTGCACGGCCGGGACGACGAAGGTCGTGAAGCTCCCGCTGCTCAGCCTCTCGACCACGGTGCCGCCCAGCGTGAGCTTCGCCGCCTGATCGCAAACCACGGTGAAGCTGAGCGTCCCCGGCTGCGCGTTCGACGTCGTCGACTTGCGAAGCAGAACGGTGCTGCCGTTCGATCTCAAGGCGCATTTCGGCGGCCCGATGACCTTGACCGGCGGGCTTCCGACCGTGGTGCTTCCCGCGACGTTCGTCGCAATCACCTGACAGGTGATCGACTTGCCCGCCTGCGCAGTCCCGAGCACGAAGGTGTTGTGGGTGGCGCCCGCGATCAGCGCACCGTTGGCCCGCCAGCGATACGCGAAGCTGGCGGGACCCTCACGGGTGCGCCAGCTGCCGTTGAGGCAGGTGAGCTTCCGACCGGGTCGGGGCGTGCCCGAGATCCTTGGCCGGCTGAGGTTGAGTGGCAGCGAGTACTCCACCGCCCCGATATCGACGGCCACGCCCTGCGGCCGCTTTACGCCACGCTCGTCGCTTGCCGGAGCACCGGATGAGACGCCGTGGTTGATGGCCGGGCTCGTCGCGGCCGGGAGCTGGGTAAACATCCCAGGCCCGCCGTTGAACTGAAGTGGTCCGAGCTTTGGATCGGCGCTTGAGGGGGTGCCGGTGATGGCGGCGTCGTTGTCGGTGGTGACGATGATGTCGGCCTGACTGGCGTCCGTGGATGCTGTGGCCTGGTTATGGGCGCCAACGGCGTTGGCTCCGACGTTCGGGGGAGCGGCGTCGTAGAGGTCAGGTTGCCCGGATGGGGTGTAGGCCAGGACGGTGTTGGTCAGCGTCACGCCGGCATGGACGGGCGCGGCATCGTTGGCGCCGAGGTTGTAGATCCCCCCGGCGTTGGACGGATCACAGCACTGAAACGACAGCCCGGAAACCGTGTTCGAGGTGATCGTGGCGTTGGTCACCGACACCGATCCGTTGAGGTTGAAGATCGCGCCGCCAAACCCAGAACCGGAGAACGCCCCGCCGGAGCCCGTGCCCCCGGCCGCGGTGTTGGCGCTCAGCGTGCTGTTCAGCACCGTGAGCGTGCCCTGCATGTTGAAGATCGCGCCGCCCAGGCCGGCACCCCCGCCGCCGCCGATGCCACCGGGGGCGCCAGAGCTGTTGCCCTTACCGCCCCCGAATCCAGGCCCGCCGGCAGTCGAGTTGGCCGTGTCGCCCTGGTTGGCGCTTCCGCCTCCACCTCCGCCGAAGCCGCCGAACCCAGCGATTACGAGGCCTCCGCCGCCGCCCCCGCCGAAGCCTCCGCCGCCTCCGAACTGCCCGGCGCCGCCGCCGCCGCCCACGCCGCCGCCACCGCCACCCCCGCTGCTGCTGCTGGAGGCGCCCCCGCTCCCGAATCCACCGCCAGCGCCGCCGGAGCTGCCCGAAACGGTGCTGGCCCCCCCACCACCGGCTCCGTCTCCGGCCAGACCGGTGGAGAAGTTGTTCTGAGCACCAATCAACGATCCCCCGCCCAATCCCCCTAGGCCCGTGGCGGGTCCGCCGCCGGCCCCTCCACAACCTCCGGCGGGACAGTTCCCGCCGGTGAAGGCATTCTGTCCGGTCTCGCCAGTCGCGAACCCGCTACCGCCGCCTCCGGCATTGGAGCCGCCGTTCGTCGCCGCGGGGGCCCCTCCGAACTCACCATTCGGCGCCATGCCGCCGCCGGGACCGGTGCTCGGAGCCGCGTCGGTCCCGATGCCGCCGCCGGAGGCTCCTGAGACATCCCCTCCATTGCCGCCCTGGGCGGTGTTCTGAGTCACGGTCACGCGGAGCAGCGTCAGCTGACCCTGATTGAAGATCGCACCGCCCATACCGCCGCCACCACCGCTTGAGACGTCCGCTCCGCCGTCGCCGCCCTTGGCCAGGCCACCGGTCAGTGTCAGATCCTCCAGGGTCAGGTTCCCGGCGCCGGGCGTGAAATAGCTGGCCGTCCCGGGCGAAGTGGGGTCGGCTCCCACGAAGAAGAACCGGAACGGCGTGGTTCCGCTTCGGACGATCTTGGCCCCGTTGCCCTGGATCACGATCGTCGTCTTGATCGCCGGCAGACCGTCCGGGCCGTACCAGTAGTCCGCCGGGGCAGTCAAGGTGTACGTGCAGCCGGAGGCCAGGGTGATTGTCTTGGGCCCGGTGTTGTTGTCCGCGGCGCTGATGGCCGAGACGAGACCGGCGCCTCCCGAGGAGCAGGGGACGGTCGGGCTGGCCGCCTGAGCGGTGCCACATGCGAGCAGGAACGCCACAGCGACGACCGGCGCCGACGCAACTCCAAGTACCCGGTTGCTCATCTCGGTCCTCTCCCCCACGTCCACCGTGACGGCTTGAAAATCCGGTCCCGCACGCCATTGAACTGCGTGCCCGGCGTCTTGTCAACCGGGCTGGACGCTCAGCCAGGGACTAGCGTGCGGCCTTCGCCCGCCCGCGTGATCCACCGGAGCTGGAGGCCTTGCTGGGCTTCTTGCGCGCCGGTTTCTTGGCGGCCGGCGCCGGCTTGTCGCTGTCGCCGCTGGAGACGGCGGCCAGGCTGGCCTCCAGCGCGGCCATCAGATCCGGGGCCGCCGCCGGCTCCTCAACCTGGGGCTGAATCTCGATCTGCTCGCCGGCCGCCTTGCGCTCGATCAGGTCGAGCACCCGCTCGCGGTACTCGTCATGGAACTTGTCTGGCTCGAACTGGCCCGACAGCGACTCGATCAGCTGCTCGGCCATCTTCAGCTCCCGCTTGGTGGCCTCGGCCTCGGCCACCGACTCCAGCTCGTCCATGCGATCCGGGGCCAGGACCTCGTCGCCCCAGAGCATGGTGGTCATCGTGAGGACCTCGCCGGTGGGCCGAAGCGCACACAGCTGCTGCTTGGAGCGAAGCACCACCTTGCCGATGCCCACCTTCCCGGACTCCGACATGGCGTCGAGCAGCAGCCGGTACGCCTTGGCCCCGCCGGCCGTGGGAGCCAGGTAGTAGGAGTGGTCGTAGTAGATCGGGTCGATGTCCGAGAGGTCCGCGAACTCCTCGATATCGATCGTCTTGGTCGCCTTGACGTCCAGGGCGTCGAGCTCCTCGGGCTCGATCCGCACGTAACGGTCAGGCGAGAGCTCATAGCCCTTGACGATGTCCTCGTAGGGGACCTCTTCCCCGGTGGACTGGTCCACCCGCTTCTGCTTGATGCGGGCGCCGGTCTTGCTCGAAAGCTGGTGAAAACGGACCGTCTTGGGGGAGGTCGCGGAGTAGAGCTTCACAGGGACGTTGACCAGTCCGAAGCTGATCGCGCCCGACCAGATTGCGCGTGCCATAGAGCAGTTGTATACCCGACCGAGGGCTTTTTCCCTAGTCGTGGGCGAGGGGTTGCTCCGGTCCCAGCCCCCCGCGCGCCACCATCTCACAACATGCCGACCCACCGCGTTCTATCCCCAGTGACGCTTCCCCCCTTCCAACACCTGGTTGACGCCCACGGCCGGGACCTGCACCGCTTCCTGGCGGCGATGGTGGGCCGGGTGGACGCCGACGACTGCTACCAGGAAACGTGTCTGTCGGCGCTGCGGGCCTACCCGCGGCTCCGGGACACCTCCAATCTTCGGGCCTGGCTGCTGACGATC
The DNA here is from genome assembly GCA_045805485.1 of Solirubrobacteraceae bacterium. Taxonomy (GTDB): domain Bacteria; phylum Actinomycetota; class Thermoleophilia; order Solirubrobacterales; family Solirubrobacteraceae; genus Palsa-465. The sequence continues at coordinate 4,806 of JBJMLC010000040.1, forward strand.
GGCCACCGGAAGGCGATCGACCACCTGCGCGCCCGGCGGCGCCAGGCCGTTCCCATGGCCGAGCTGCCGGAGGCATCGGCCGAGCTGGCCGACGAGCCTGACGGCCGAGTGTGGGAGACCGTCCGGGCACTCCCGCCCAAACAGAGAACCGCCCTGGCACTGCGCTTCGTGGCCGACGCTCAGTACGCCGAGATCTCGGCGGTGATGGAGACCACCGAGGAGGCAGCACGGCGCAACGTCCACGAGGGCATCAAACGACTGCGACTGGAGTACCAGCCATGACGACTTCCTTTGACCCAGAGCGGGCGCTTCGGAGCGCCCCTGATCCCGAATCCCTGCCGGACATCGGCCCCGCCGCGGCGGCCGCAGGGCTGATCGACGTGGCCTACGCGATCGAGGACACACCCGTGGGTCGGCTGCTCCTGGCCGCCACACCCCGCGGTCTGGTCCGGATCGCCTACCTGGACCGCGGCGTCGATCAGGACCAGATACTGCTTGACCTCTCGGCGAAGGTCTCGCCACGCATCCTGTCCTCCGCCCGAGGCCTGGACGAGCCCCGCCGTGAGCTGGAGGAGTACTTCGCCGGCGACCTGAAGCGCTTCGAGGTCCCGCTTGACTGGAGCCTCGTTCGCGGCTTCGGCCGCCGGGTCCTGGAGGCCACCGCACGTGTCCCGTTCGGCGAGGTGACCACGTATACGAAGATGGCCACCGCGGCGGGCAGCCCCCGGGCCGCCCGGGCCGCCGGCAACGCCCTGGGCGCGAACCCGCTGCCGATCATCGTGCCCTGCCATCGGGTGCTGCACGCCAGCGGCGGACTCGGGGGCTACACGGGCGGGCTGGACCGCAAGCGGCTGCTGCTGGGGATCGAGGGCCAGCAGACGCTGGCGACCTGAGGACGGCGCGCGGGCCGGCCGGCTGAGAGGCGGACAATGCCCACGAGAGCTCGGCGGTGGTTTGGGGGATTTCCGTCCATAGCGAACGGTTTCTCCCCACATCGCCGTGACAACTCTGTGACAGCGCCCATGGGCTCGCGCGGCCGCCATCGGGCCCCACGACGGCCGCCGAGCGGGCCCCACGGCGGGCGCCATCGGGCCCCACGACAGCCGCCGAGCGGGCCGAAGGTTGGCCTCGCCCGTCGGCGGGAGGGCTCAGTGAACCGTCACGGTGACGTGGGCCGTGGCCGTGAAGTGATCGAGGTCGGTGGCCTTGACCGAGACCGTGTGCTTGCCGGGAGTGCTGAAAGCATGCTTGACCGTCGCTCCCACCTTGCCGAAGCTCCAGTGGAAGGACAAATGGTCCCGCGGCGAGGCATCGGTTCCGGTGGCATGGAACGTCACGGGCTGGCCGACCCTGGCCTGGAGCTTTGACGCCGTCGCGTGGACGTGGGGAACGTGGGGCCGGAATTCGAATGCGCCCACGTCGCTGATATGAGCATCGCCCTTATGTCCGATGATGCGCCGCGGCTTGCCGGCGAGATCCGTGGTCGATTCGCCACTCCCGAGCGTGGCGCTCCCGTCATCGATCGCCGGCGAGCCCGCGCGCAGCTGAAAGTTGCCCGCGGCTGCGTTGATGAAGAAGGGCGCGATGTTTCCGGAATGGTCGTCGGGGTCGATAGTGGCGTCCGTTGTGGAATGGCTGGCCACCGGGTCGTAGAACGTGTGACGGACGGTCACCGTCGTGCTGGCAGGGAACGGGCCGGAAGTGGCGACGGCATTTATCGAGTTGACGTAGCCGTGCAAGATCGTGCTGTCGATGAGGACGGATGTGGAGGCGGGAAGCAACATTCCGTTCGCGTCCGCGTGAACGCCGGTCGATCCGGCGGTGTGGCTCCCGACGATCGTGGTGTGCCGGATCGCGAAGTTGCCGAAGACCGTGTTCGGAGCGGTGGACACACCCATCTCGGTGCTCGGTCCACCCACCGTATGGATCACAGCGTCGTCGATGACCGGGGAGTTCACTCCGATCAGGACGCCCTGGTTGGCCACGATCCGGTCGCGGTTCACGCGTGGGGTCTTCGCGTTGGTGCCGTCGTCGGTGACTCCGATGGCGGCACGGATGGTCGAGTCGCTCACGGTGCCGTCACCGATCACGCCGCCGTAGCCTGTCGGCTCGCTGACGTTGATCGGCAGCGCCACGGACCCATGGCCGAACGTGGCGCCGTCGAGCTCAACGCCAATGGCGTACGTCACGCCGGGCTGGGCGGTGATGGCCACATTCCTCGCCGTCCCGGCCAGCTGGAGGCCGGTGTTGCCCGGGCCGGTGTACACCTTGATGCCCAGGTTCATGACCTTTGAGCCTTGGGCCACGCTCATCCCCGGGCTGCCCTGAGCCC
>JBJMLC010000041.1:0-5832 GCA_045805485.1 Solirubrobacteraceae bacterium
ACACGGTCGCCGATCTTGACCTGCAGCTGCCTAACGGTCCCCCCGAAGGGGGCCGGTACGTCCATCGTGGCCTTGTCTGACTCCAGGGTGACCAGCGGGTCCTCAGGTGAGACGGCATCGCCGGCCGAGACGTGGATCTCGATCACCGGGACGTCGGTGAAGTCGCCGATGTCCGGGACCCTGACCTCGGCCGAGCCGCTCGCGGCCGGGCTCACAGCAGCGCCCGCCGGAGATCGCTCAGCACCCTCACCAGGTGGACCATGAACCGAGCCGCCGCGGCGCCGTCTATGACCCGATGGTCGTAGGACAGGCTGAGGGGGAGCATCAACCGGGGGACGAACTCCGCTCCGTTCCACACCGGTTTCATGGCCGACCGGGTCACGCCCAGGATGGCCACCTCCGGGGCGTTGACGATCGGCGTGAAGCCGGTCCCGCCGATGCCGCCCAGCGAGGAGATGGTGAACGTGCTGCCGCTCATCTCGGCTGGCCCGAGCTTGCCCTCCCGCGCGCGCCCAGATAGCTCCGAGAGCTCTCTAGCGATCTCCAGGAGTCCCTTCTGGTCGGCGGACTTGATGACCGGGACGACGAGGCCACCAGGCGTGTCCGCGGCGAAGCCGAGGTTGTAGTAGTGCTTGACGATCAGGTCCTCGCCGTCCAGGGAGGAGTTGAAGTCAGGGAATTCCTTGAGCGTGGCCACCGAGGCCAGCATCAGGAAGGACACCATCGTCACCTTGATGCCCTCGCCGGCGCGCTCCTGGTTCAGCTCGCGGCGCCACGCCTCCAGGTCGGTGATGTCCGCCTCGTCGTGGTGGGTGACGTGGGGGATCGTCGCCCAGTTGCGGGCCAGGTTGGGTGCGGAGATGCGCTGGATCCGCGAGCGCGGCACGCGCTCCACCGGCCCCTGCTTGGAGAAGTCAAGCGATGGCCAGGGCGCCAGACCGGGGAGCCCGCCGGCCGGGGCCCCGCCCGGTGCAGAGCGCGCGGTCTCCACATCCTCCCGGGTGATCCGGCCCTTGCGGCCGGTTCCCCGGAGGCTCGTCAGATCAACACCTCGCTCGCGAGCCAGGCGACGCACCGAGGGGCTGGCGTAGATCGCCTCCCGGCCGTTTGACTCCACGGAGATCGCCTCGGGTGCCGCCGACTCCTCGGCCTCGGCCGCACTACTCACCGAATCCGGTGCGGCCGCCTCCACCGGCACGCCCTGGGAGGCCACCGTGGCAGCCGTCCTGCCCGCCGCCTCACCTCCCGGCGAGGGCTCCATGGTCAGAAGCCGCGCGCCCTGGGAGACGCGATCGCCCACCTCCACGTGGACCTCACGTACCGTGCCCGCGAACGGGGCCGGTACGTCCATCGTGGCCTTGTCTGACTCCAGCGTCAGCAGCGGGTCGTCAGCGGCCACCGAGTCCCCAGGGGAGACGAGGATCTCGATGATCGGCACGTCCTCGAAGTCACCGATGTCCGGGACCTCTACCGACAGGACGTCAGCGGCCGTCATACGGTGGTCGGCAACGGCGCGTCGGGATCGATCTCGTAGCGCTCGATGGCCTCGCGGACCCGGGTCGCCTCCAGGGCCCCCTCCGCCGCCAGCTCACTCAGGGCGGCCACGGCGATGTGGTGGCGACCAACCTCAAAGAACCGCCTGAGAGCGGCCCGCAGGTCGCTGCGGCCGAAGCCGTCGGTGCCCAGCACCCGGTAGCGGCCGGGGACCCACTGGCGAATCTGATCCGGGAAGGCCCGGATGTAATCGGTGGAGGCGATCACCGGCCCCTCGCGCCCCTCCAGGGACTCAGTCACAAAAGCCCGCCGCGGCGGCTCCAACGGGTGGAGCATGTTCCAGCGCTCGACGTCGATGCCCTCGCGCCGCAGCTCGGTGAAGGAGGTCACGCTCCACACGTCGGCCGTCACTCCCCAATCCTGCTCCAGCAGCTCAGCCGCGGCAAGCACCTCGTTGAGGATCGTGCCGGAGCCCAGGAGCTGGACTCGCGGGTCATGCGGGCCACCACCCTCCCGCAACAGGTACATCCCGCGCAGAATGCCCTCCTGGACGCCGTCGGGGATGCCCGGGTGGTGGTAGTTCTCGTTCATCAGGGTTATGTAGTAGAAGGCATCCTCCTGGTCGGAGAGCATGCGGCGAAGGCCGTCCTGGATGATCACGGCCAGCTCATAGCTGAACGCCGGATCGTAGGCCCGGCAGTTGGGGACGACTGAGAACAGCACGTGGCTGTGCCCGTCGGCGTGCTGGAGGCCCTCGCCGTTCAGCGTGGTCCGTCCCGCCGTCCCTCCCAGCATGAACCCGCGCGTGCGGCTGTCGGCCGCCGCCCACACGACGTCGCCCACGCGCTGGTAGCCGAACATGGAGTAGTAGATGTAGAAGGGGATCATGGGCACGCCGTGGGCCGAGTACGACGTTCCGGCGGCGATGAACGACGACGTCGAGCCCGCCTCTGTGATGCCCTCCTCCAGGATCTGTCCGTGGGCGTCCTCCCGGTAGAACATCAGCTGGGCTGAGTCCTGCGGCTGGTAGAGCTGGCCGACCGGCGAGTAGATCCCCACCTGGCGGAACAGCCCTTCCATGCCGAACGTGCGTGATTCGTCGGGCACGATCGGGACGACGTGCCGGCTGAGCTGTTTGTGGCGCAGCAGCGCGGCCAGGATGCGGACGAAGGCCATCGTGGTCGATATCTCGCGCTCCCCGGTGTCCTCGAGCTGCTGCTTGAACACGTCAAGCGGCGGAACTGGCAGGGGCTCGGCGACGCGGCGGCGTAGGGGCAGGCTCCCGCCCAGACGCGCCCGGGACTCCAGCAGCAGCCGCATCTCCGGCGAGTCCTCCGGCGGCTTGTAGTACCGGGCCTCCCGCACCTGCTCATCGCTCAGCGGCAGCTCGAAGCGGTCCCGGAAGGCCAGCAGCGCGTCCTCGGTCATCTTCTTGGCCTGGTGGGTGATCATCTGACCCTCACCCGAGGCCCCCATCCCGTAGCCCTTGATCGTCTTGGCCAGGATCACGGTGGGCTGGCCGCGATGGCTCACCGCCTCGTGGTAGGCGGCATACACCTTCTGCTGATCCAGTCCGCCCCGATTCAGGAGCCATATCTCCTCGTCTGACATGCCGGCCACGCGTTCCAGCAGGACGGGATCCTTGCCGAAAAACGACTCGCGCACGTACGCGCCGTCACGCGACTTGTACGTCTGGTACTCGCCGTCCACCGAGTCCTCCATCACGCGCACCAGCCGGCCATCGACATCGGCGGCCAGGAGCGGATCCCACCGTGACCCCCAGATCACCTTGATCACGTTCCAGCCGGCGCCCCGGAAATCGGACTCCAGCTCCTGGATGATCTTGCCGTTGCCGCGCACCGGCCCGTCGAGCCGCTGAAGGTTGCAGTTGACCACCCAGATCAGGTTGTCCAGCTGCTCGCGACCGGCCAGGCCGATCGACCCCATCGTCTCCGGCTCGTCCACCTCTCCGTCCCCGATGAACGCCCACACCTTGCGTGCGCCGGCGGCCAGTTCCATGAGCCCCCGGGCCTCCAGGTACTTCATGAACCGAGCTTGGTAGATGGAGGTGATGGCCCCGATGCCCAGCGACACGGTGGGGAACTGCCAGAACTCCGGCATCAGCCAAGGGTGGGGATAGGAGCTCAGGCCGTCCGGCCGCGAGACCTCCTGGCGGAAGCCGTCCAGCTGCTCCTCGGTCAGCCGACCCTCCAGGAAGGCCCGGGCGTAGTTGCCGGGCGACGAGTGGCCCTGGAAATAGATCAGGTCGCCTCCATGCTCCTCGTTGGGCGCGTGCCAGAAGTGGTTGAAGCCAACCTCGTAGAGCGTGGCCAGCGACTGGTAGCTGGCGATGTGACCTCCCAGCTCGGAGGACTTCTTGTTGGCCCGAACCACCATGGCCATGGCGTTCCAGCGGATGATCGAGCGCAGCCGCCGCTCCACCGCCGGGTCCCCCGGGAGCCTGGCCTCCTCCTCGACGGGGATCGTGTTGACGTACGGGGTGTTGAGCGTCCCGATCGTGCCGGTCCCCGCGTGCTGGGCCCGCTCCACGACTCGGCGAAGGAGGTGGCGGGCCCGGTCAGGCCCGTCGTGCTCCACGACGGCATCCAGGGCCTCAAGCCACTCGCCGGTCTCGACCGGATCGATGTCACTCGTTGAGCCGTTCTCGCTCGCCGAACCGGAACTCTGGACTCGATCGGTCATTTATGTGCGATGGTACGCGCGTGACCACGACAGCTGAAGACTCAGTCTTCTCTGGCCCCGGAGTGTTGGCCGAACAGGTGCGCACCGGTCAGGTGCATCCCCGTGAGCTGGTGGAGCTGTGCCTGGGGAGGATCGAGGCTCTGAACGGGCGACTGAATGCCTTCCGGGTCACGCTGGCCGATGAGGCGCTGGCGGCCGCCGACGCGGCGGCCCAGGGCGGCGGACCCCTGGCTGGCGTACCTGTCGCCATCAAGGACGACACGCCGGTGGCCGGTCAGGCGACCACGCACGGCTCGCGCACGTTCGGCCCGCCGGCGCCGGCGGACGCCGAGGTGGTCCGCCGCCTGCGGGCGGCGGGGGCCATTCCGATCGGGATCACCAATGTGCCTGAGCTCACCGTCTTTCCCTGGACCGCCAGTGATGCCAACGGCATTACCCGGAACCCCTGGGATCCGACGCGGACGCCGGGTGGCTCCTCAGGCGGGTCGGCCTCGGCGGTGGCCTCCGGGATGGTGCCCTGCGCCACCGGGTCCGATGGCGGGGGCTCGATCCGCATCCCCGCATCCTGCTGTGGCCTGGTGGGGATGAAGCCCACCCGGGGACGCGTCTCCATGCAGCCCGCCGCCGAGCACTGGCTCGGCCTGACCACCTACGGTCCGCTGGCCCGGACCGTGGCCGACAGTGCCCTGCTCCTGGACGTCATGCAGGGCACAGTGGCCGGTGACATCCACGTGACGCCACCGCCTGCCGGGAGCTATCACGAAGCCGCCGCAACTCCGCCCTCTCGCCTGCGGATCGCCGTCTCCCGAAAGGTCCCGGGCGGCCTGATCGCGCCACTCTCGGCTGACCAACGGGAGGCCTGGGAAGGGACGTGCAGCCTGCTCTCCGACCTCGGTCACGAGGTCACCGAGCGCCACCCCGCCTATGGGATGGCCTCGATCGAATTCGTCCGGACGTGGCTCAGGGGCATCTACGAGGAGTCGCTGACCGTGCCCGACCGCTCCAAGCTGGAGCGCACGACGCGCCAGATGGCGGCCGTGGGGAAGCTGATCTCCGACCGCCGGGCCGAGAAGCTGCGGGGCAAGCGTGGCGCCACGGCGGCCCGGATCCTGGCTCTCTGGGAGGACTTTGATGTGCTGCTCACGCCGGGTCTGGCCAGCACCGCCATCGCGGCCGAGGGAGGCTACGGCCGCTCAGGTGTTGTGGCCTTCAACACCGCGGGCCGGTTCACCCCGTGGACCGCGATCTTCAACCTCACGGGACAGCCCGCGATCACCGTCCCCGCCGGCTTCAGCGCCGACGGCCTGCCCCTGAGCGTGCAGCTGGTGGGACGCCTGGGGGCCGAGGACACCCTGTACTCGCTGGCCGGACAGATTGAAACCGCCCGTCCCTGGGCCGATCGGCGGCCCCAGAACGCGGCCTGACCGGGACGCGACGCGCCCTCAGGCGCCGATGGCCACCTGGTGCTCGGCCGAGATTGCTCGGGCCTCGGCGACCGACACGATCTGGTGACCGAACGGCATCAGCGAGACCCTGATCATCTTGAAGTTCCCCAGGCCCAGCGGGATCCCGACGATGGTCAGGCACAGCGCCACGCCGCTGACGATGTGCACCAGGGTCAGGTACCAGCCACCG
>JBJMLC010000042.1:0-9380 GCA_045805485.1 Solirubrobacteraceae bacterium
CATCGCTTCGGCGAGCTCGATCGCCGCGCGGGCGTGCACCAGCGCCCCGGGAATGTCGCCGGCGAGCATCGAGGTGAAGGCGAGTGACTGCTCGGCCTCGGCCCGCAGGGCGACGTCCTCGCCAGCCCTGGCCAGCGCCGCCTCGAACAGCGCGTGGGCGGCCGCGACATCGTCACTCACATAGCGCAGCTCGCCCAGCCTCAGCATCACCCGGGCGCGGTCGCGGTCGGCCAGCGGGGTGTCGAGCAACCGCTCAAGCAGCTCGCGGGCGCGCTGGGTGTCACCGGCAGCGTGGTGGTACTCGGCCGTTTTGGTCGCGCGACGCAATCCCTCCTGCTGAAGCTGGGGGGGCGTCAGTCTCCGGGCGTGTTCTTCGAGCTCGGCCGCGGCGGGCGCCGCGCCGCGGCGATGGGCGCTCAGCGCGGCCGCCTCCAGCTCACGGGCAATCGCCTCGTCAGGCGTATCCGTGGAACGGGCCAGGTGCACCGCGCGGTCCTGCGGAACCTCGATGGCGGCCGCAAGCCTGGCGTGGGCGTCTTGCAGAACAGTGCGATCGGCGTCGCCGTACACATACGAGGCGAGCAGAGGGTGGGCGAACCGCAGACGGTCTCCGGTGCGCTCGACGATTCCCGCAGCCAGTACCTCGTCCAGCCCGGGAGATCCCGAGACGCGTGATATCAGCGGGGCAGTTGGCTGCGGCGTGCACGCGCAGAGCACCAGCACGTCGCGCGCCGCCTCGGAAAGCTCGGCGATACGCGCGCCGAGCAGCGCGGCGATGTCGTCGGGAATCGGCAGCGACGAGGCCGGCTCCAGTGGCCGCTGGCGCCCAACCAGGGCGCGGGCGATCTCGAGCGCGAAATATGGATTGCCGCGCGTGACGCGGTGCAGTTCGGCCAGTCGCGGCCGGGTCAGCGGTGAGGAGAGCCTGCTGGCCATCAGCCGCCCCAACTCGTCAATCGACAGCGGGCCGACCGATATCCGCAGCGTCTCATGGCCCGGCGGCGGCTCCAGCGCCGGCGCCGGAGCTCCGCTGCGCGCCGCGGTCACCGCACGGACCTCCCCGAGGGCCAGCCTGCGAAAGACGAACTGGAGCACGGCTGCGCTGGACGAATCGACCCACTGGGTGTCATCCAGCGCCACCAGCAGCGGGCGCTCGGCGACGAGCCGGCGCACCAGCGTGAGCGTGGCCCGCGATACGGCCAGGCGACCAAATGCCTCCTGCGGCTCCACGCGGACGAGGGCCGCGTCGAGCGCCCGCCGCTGGGCGGCCGGCATCGTGCTGGGAGGGCCACCGTCGAGCACGGGCTCGAGCAGGTCCCCCAGTGACACAAACGGCATGGAGGACTCCGACTCCGCGGGGACACAGCGCAGCACGCGGTGACCGAGTTCTTCCGCGCGTGCCGCAATGGCGTCGAGGACAGTCGTCTTGCCGATCCCCGGATCCCCGCTGATCTGAAGTGCCGACAGCCCACTCGTCGGCGCCTCAAGGAACGCGGCCGCGGCCTCGAGCTCCCGCTCGCGCCCGATCACGCTCTCCATGATGGCCTGAGTCTAACCCCCGGGAACGGTGGAAACGGTGCACCAGGTCGTGAACGCAACTTTCAAATCGACGGACTGTTAGCCCCAGTGACAAGTCCTTCCTCCCCGGCAGGGGCCGGCTACCCCGGAGGAAGCAATCCACGACGGGATAGGAGGACATGAGATGCGTCCACGCTTCTCGCTGCTCGCTGCCGGCCTGGTGGTGTTGGTCGCCGCCGCCATTCCGGGGACGGCAAACGCTGCCCCGCGGGACGATCAGGGACTGACGATCACCGCCACCCCTAACCCGGTGAACGCCGGCGATGGAGTACTGATCTACGGTCAACTTGCCGGGCCGAACAACGCCGGCCAGCCGATCAAGCTCTATCACCACCTGGCCGGGTCACACCGGGGTTATGTCCAGGTGGGCTCCACGACGACAGACTCGACGGGGTTCTACGAGCTGCCCCGGGCGGAGGGCGTCGTGTGGACGAATCGCAGCTGGTTCGTCAGAGGGCCCAACGGGACGCATAGCCACATCTGGCATGAGGGCGTGATCGCCCTGGTGAGCCTGACCGCACAGACGACCTCGGCTTTCACCAACCACTCGGTGCTCTTCACTGGAGCGGTGACTCCCAATCACTCTGGGGAGTACGTGTATCTCCAGCAGCAGATCGGCTCCAGCGACAACTGGAAGACACTCAGGCGAGGCCGGCTGGCGGCGGGGTCGCAGTACTCGATCTCATATCGCTGGAGGCGGCCCGGGGTCCGGGACGTCAGGGTTGTCTTCCGTGGCGATGTCAGAAACCTCCGCGCGGCCTCAGATCCGGTCACCGTTGAGGTGCAGCAGACACAGGTGCCGGACTTCACGATCAACACCTCGCAACCGGTGACTCCGGCTGGCTCCACGGTGACGATTTCCGGCACGCTGGACATGCCGGCCACCACCTCACCTGAGCCGGACACGCCGGTGCAGTTGTGGGGGCGGATCGGGTCACAGCGCCGGTTTAGGGTCCTGGACAACACGACAACCGATTCACAGGGTCAGTATTCGTTCACTCAGGCCGGCGAACGGTTCAACGCCGTCTACTACGTGGCCACGCTGCCACCGCCGCACGAGAAGGCCCGCCATACGGCGCGCCTGAACCAGGGGGTCCAGGATGCCCTCACCATGCAGGCAAGTGCCACCAGCGTCCTGGTCGGGGAGTCGGTGACGTTCACCGGCACGGTCGTCCCGGACAAGGCCGGTCGGGCCATCTACCTGCAGAAGATGGGTAGGGACGGCAGGTGGCATGTCGTCCGGGTCCGGCACGTCACGCATAACTCCACGTATCTGTTCAACTGGAAGTTCGGCGCGCCGGGAACGTTCACGTTCCGGGTGCGGATCATCAGTGACGGCCACAACGTCGGCGCGCACTCAGCACCGGCGACCATCACGGCCACGCTTCCGCCGCCCAGCGGTTCCTAGCGGTTGCGCTCACGCGGTCAGTCCCCATCCCGGGGCTGGCCGCGTGGGCCGGGGCTCTCAGGCGGCGGGCGCCACCGCGAAGAGCCGCCAGCGTCCCGGTACGCCCCGGAGCTCGCGCTCACCCCGGTCCTCGAACTGGATCCCCGAGCCCACCACCAGGTCCTTCACGGTGCCGGACACGACCACCTCGCCCCCTTCGGCGCAGCCCAGGATGCGAGCCCCGATGTGAACGGCGATCCCGCCCACGTCCTGGCCCATGACCTCGACCTCGCCGGTGTGCAGGCCGGTGCGGAGGTCCAGGCCGAACTCCGACCGCGCCATGTCCCGAACCGCCACGGCGCAGCCTATGGCTCGGGCCGGCCCGTCGAACGTGGCCAGGAAGCCGTCGCCCAGCGTCTTCACCGCCCGGCCTCTAAAACGCCTGAGCTCCGACGCGACGGCGGCGGCCACCGACTCAAGCAGATCCCGCCAGCGCCGATCGCCCACGGAGGCCGCCCGGGTCGTGGAATCGACGATGTCCGAGAACATCACGGTGGCCAGCACGCGATCGGTATTGGACGATGTGCGCGCGCCCGTCAGGAACTCCTCGACCTCATCGATCAGCCTGTCGTCCTCGGCCCCAAAGGTGATCACCTCGGAGCCCGGAAGCTCGACCAGACGGGCGCCCGGGATGTGCTCGGCCAGATACAGGGCGTGGCGTCTGTCCACGAACGTGGTCTCTGTCCGGTGGAGGACCAGCGTCGGGGTCTGGATCGAGGGCAGGACGGGACGGATGTCGACCTCGGCGTTCATCATCAGCAGCTGGGCGGCCGTGGCGGGGCTGGCCGCCAGGCGCTCCAGCTTGGCGAACCACCGGCGCATCCGAGGGTTGGCCGCGGCGCTGGGGGCCAGCTGCATGATCCTGGAGCCGTCCCCCCAGCCCTTGCCGAGCCAGGCCACCCGCTCCTCGTCGGTCAGTGCCCAGTCATAGTCCGGAGCCCAGGACATCCGCGCCATTCCCTCGTACACGACCAGGGCCCGGGTGCGCTCAGGGTGGGTGGCGGCGAACAGCATGGCCATCGCCCCGCCCTCCAGCTGGGCGTACAGGCCGGCCTGCTCGGACCCGGCGGCCTCCATAACGGCCACCACGTCGTCCATCTGCTCCTCCAGGGTGGGCGCGCGAGTCAGCGGGTCGGACACCCCGGTGCCCCGACGGTCGAACAGGATCAGGCGGGAGAAGGCGGCGATCCGGTTGAAGTACCGGGCCACGGTGGGCTCCTCCCAATAGTGATCGATGTTGGAGATCCAACCCGGGATCCAGATCAGATCGATCGGCCCCTCCCCCACCACCTGGTAGGCGATGTGGAGATCACCGCTGCGCGCATACCTCGTCTCTGGGGCCATGCGCCGTGAGCCTACTGCGCTGCGGTAGCGTCCCCGGCCATGGACTTCGAACTCAATGACGAACAGCGCCTGGTCCAGGAAACCGCCCGGACGTTCACGGACAGGGAGATCGTGGAGCGGGCGCGAGAGAACGACCGCAACGAGCACTTCGACACCGAACTGGTCAAGAAGATCGCCGACCAGGGCTACCTGGGCGCGATCGTGCCCCGGGAGTACGGCGGCGCCGGGCTCGACTACCTGACCTACGGGCTGATCGTGGAGGAGGTGGGGCGCGGGTGCTCGGCGATGCGGACGGTCATCTCGGTCCAGACCTCGCTGGTGTGCTCGGCCATCCTGCGCTGGGGAACCGAGGAGCAGAAGCATCACTACCTGCCCAGGCTGTGCTCAGGCGAGTGGCTGGGCTGCTTCGGACTGACCGAGCCTGACACCGGCTCGGATGCGGCCAACCAGAAGACCCGGGCCCGTCAGTCAAACGGCGGGTGGGTCATCAATGGCTCCAAGATGTTCATCTCGCTGGCCAACTACGCCAAGGTGGCCCTGATCTTCGCCCAGACCGACCCTGAGAAGGGGCACCGGGGAGTGGCCTGCTTCCTGGTCGACACCGACCAGCCGGGATTCCAGCCCCAGGCCATCCACCACAAGCTCGGCCTGCGGGGCTCGGACACGGCGGCCATTGGACTCGACGACGTGCAGGCGGGCGAGGGCGACATGCTGGGCCAGGTCGGCGACGGCTTCAAGGTGGCCATGAGCTCCCTGGACTCCGGGCGCTACAGCGTGGCCTCGGGATGCGTGGGCATCTGCCAGGGGTCGCTTGACGCCTCGGTGAAGTACTCCAAGGAGCGAATCCAGTTCGGCCGCCCCATCGCCAGCTTCCAGCTGGTCCAGGAGATGCTCACGGACATCGCGCTGCACACCGACGCCGCCCGCATGCTCGTATGGCGCGCCGGCTGGCTGAAGGACAGCGGCAAGCCGAACACCACCGAGACCTCCAAGGCCAAGCTGTTCGCCACCGAGGCGGCCGTGCACTGCGCCAACCAGGCCATCCAGGTCCACGGGGGCTCGGGCTACGTCGACGACTATCCGGTGGAGCGCTATCTGCGGGATGTCCGCGTGACCACGCTGTACGAGGGGACCTCGCAGATCCAGAAGCTGATCATCGGGCGCGCGCTGACCGGGATCAACGCGCTCGTGCCTTCGTGAGCCCAGCGGGCGAGCCTGCGGGCGTGATCGGCGTCGCGGGCGCCGGCACGATGGGCTCAGGGATCGCCCAGCTGGGCTGCCTGGCGGGCGCCCGGACGCTCCTGCACGATCCGATCCCCGAGGCGCTTTCGCAGGGCCTTGAGCGGATCAAGGGCCATCTGGACCGCGGGGCGGAGCGGGGGCGCTGGTCTTCCGAGGAGGCCACGGCGGCGGCGGGGCGGCTGGAGGGTGTGGCTTCGCTGGAGGACCTGGCGCCGTGCGAGCTGGTGATCGAGGCGGCACCTGAGCGGCTGGAGCTCAAGCAGCAGCTGTTCGGAGCGCTGTCTGAGGGGGTGGTGTCCGAGGAATGCGTGCTGGCCACCAACACGTCGTCCCTGCTGGTCACGGCGGTGGCTGCGGGGGCCACGCGGCCCGAGCGGGTCGTGGGGATGCACTTCTTCAATCCGGCGCCGCTGATGCGGCTGCTGGAGGTGGTGGCCGGCGTGCGCTCTTCGCCGGAGGCCCTGGCGGTGGCGCGCGCGACCGGCGAGGCCATGGGCAAGGTGGTGATCGACGCCGTCGACGGGCCTGGCTTCCTGGTCAACCGATGCAACCGGCCCTTCGGCGTGGAGGCACAGAAGCTCCTTTCGGAGCGGATGGCCCCGCTGGAGATCATCGACCGCATCTGCCGCCTGGAGGGGGGCTTCCGGATGGGGCCGTTCGAGCTCTCAGACCTGGTGGGCGTGGACGTGGGGCTGGACGTGTCGCGCTCGTTCTACGAGCAGAGCTTCGGCGAGCCACGCTGGCGGCCCTCGCCGATAGCGGTCAAGGTCGTGGCCTCAGGAGCCCATGGCCGCAAGTCCGGGCGTGGCTATTACGACTACTCGCGCGATCCCTACCGGGAGGCGGATCCCGAGCCTCCTCCCGTGGGTGGGGGCGACGGGGTCGTGGTGATCGCCGGGAGTCTGCCCCTGGCGGAGGAGCTGCGCCTGGCCGCGGGCGCAGCCGGGTGGGACGTGGCCGAGCCCGGGGCGGCGGGTGACCTTCAGCCGCCGGCGTTGATTCTCGATGTGCTGGGCCCAGGGGAGGAGCCCTCGGCGCCGCTCCAGGGCGGCCCGCAGGCCATCTGCTGCGCCACGGCCTCGCTGGGCGCGCTGGACCCCGCGGGCTCCGCGGTGGGTTTCCACGTCCTGCCGCCACTGTCCGAGGCTCACCTGGTGGAGCTGACCCGCGGCCCGGACAGCTCCCCGGCGGTCGGCGAGGCCGCGGAGCGGTTCTTCGGGACGCTCGGCAAGGTCTGCGTCTGGGTGGGCGATGCCCCCGGCCTGGTGCTGGGCCGGATGGTGTGCCAGGTGGTCAACGAGGCGGCGTTCGCGCTGGGCGAGGGCGTGGGCAGCGCTGAGGACATCGACACCGGCATAGTCCACGGCATGAACTACCCGCGCGGGATCCTGGCCTGGGCGGACGAGATCGGCCTGGACCACGTGTGCTCCGTGCTGGACGCGCTGCACGAGGAGCTGGGCGAGGAACGCTACCGCCTGGCCCCCGAGCTGCGCCGGCGGGCCTGGTCCGGGAGGCTGGGGCGGCAGACGGGGGAAGGATTCTTTTCGTATGGGTGAGTTTGTGCGGTTGGCGGCGGGGGCGGGCGCGGGGGCGGACGCGGATCGTGAGCGTGTGCGGCCGGCGGCGGGCGCGGGCGCGGCGGCCTGGGCCTCGGCCTCGGCCTCGGCGGCGGCGGCGGCGGCGGCGGAGCGTGAGCGTGTCGAAAGAACCGGAATAATCGCCGCAAGCTCGACACGCTCCCAATGCGAGAGGACACGCTCCCGGAGCGAGCGAGTGCGGCGGTCGGCGGACCACGAGCGTGTCGAAAAAACCCCGCTATACGGGGAAAATCCGACACGCTCGCGGCGCGAAGGCACCCGCTCGACCTCGAGACGCAACCCATGAGAGCCGTCACGTTCGAGGCCCCCGGCGAGGTCCGGGTGGAGGAGCGGCCCGAGCCGCAGCTGGAGCAGCCCAGCGACGCCACCGTGCGGATCGACGCGACCGGTGTCTGCGGCTCCGACCTGCACATCTACCACGGGCGGGTGAAGATCGAGCCCGGGTTCACGATCGGCCACGAGTTCGTGGGGACCGTGCTGGAGACCGGTGATGCGGTCACGCGCGTGAAGCCGGGCGACCGCGTGCTGGGCTGCTTCCACACGGCCTGCGGGACGTGCTTCTTCTGCCTTCGGGGGGCCTACCACGAGTGCGACGCCAAGCGGACGTTCGGGCACGGCGCCACGCTGGGGTCGCTTCAGGGCACGCAGGCCGAGCAGGCGCTCGTCCCCAACGCCAACCTGACGCTTAGAGGGGTGCCCGAGGGGGTGTCGAACGAGGTGGCCCTGTTCGCAGGCGACGTGATGGGCACGGGCTACCACGCCATCTCCGACGGGCAGGTCAGCCCCGGTGACAGCGTGGCCGTGCTGGGATTGGGCCCCGTGGGGCTATGTGCCGTCCAGGCCGCCGTGGCGGCGGGCGCGGGGCCCGTGCTGGCCATCGACACGGTCGAGGCCCGCCTGGACGTGGCCCGGCAGTTCGGCGCGATCCCCGTCCACCTGACCGAGGACGACCCCCGGCAGCGAGCCCGGGAGGCCACCGGCGGCCGGGGCTTCGACGTGGCTGTCGATGCCGTCGGCCATCCCGACGCCCTTGACCTGGCCATCCGAATGGCCCGCAAGGCGGGAACCGTGGTGGCCATCGGGGTCTACGCTGAACGCGCCGAGGTCCACATGGGCCTGGTCTGGATCAAGGGCGTGACGCTCAAGGCCGGTCCCGCGAACGTCATCGGCCACGTCGACCGGGTGCTGGGAATGCTCCAGGCCGGCACGCTTGACCCCGGTCCGCTGGTCTGGGGGCACATGGCGCTGGATGACGCGCCGGAGGCCTACGCGATCTACGACCGGCGTGAGGCCCTGAAGATCGTGCTCACGCCCTGAGCGGGCCGAAACGGCGGGTTGGGGCCGAAACCCCGCGGGCCGGGGCCGAAACGGCGGTTTGGGCCGAAAGGGCGGTTTGCAGCCCAATCGGGCGGGGATTTCTCGCTCCAGAGGCCCCCCGTCTGGACAAATAGCCGATAAGGCAGGCGTTTCATGGACGCCTGACCGTCTCGCTCCGAAGAATGGAGCGTGCTGTCAACGACCTCACAGACTGGGGATACGGGCGGAGCCCGCGCAGTTGGGCTCATCGGCCAGCTTCGCCGCCTGGGCCGCCTGATGGTTCTGGCCCTGGCCCTGGGCGCGGCGGTCAGCATCGCCTCTCCCGTGGCCGACGCCCACGCCTCCCGGTCCCGGCACCATCACCACCGCCGCCACCATCATCGCCGGCACCACCGCCGGCATCATCGCCGCCACCACGCCCGCCGTCACCACGGCGCCCGGGCGGCCAACGACAACGGGCACTGGTCAGCCAACGGCCCCTGCCCCCACGCCGACACTCCGGCCCCGCAGGGCACCATCGCCGAGATGGACGCCGCCGTGGCCTGCCTGGTCAACCAGGAGCGGCTCCGGTTCGGGCTCCCGGTGATGGAGGTGTCCGAGAAGCTGAACTCCTCCGCCCAGGGCTGGACCCGGGTGATGGTGGACACCCGAAACTTCGCGCACGGCAGCAACCAGGCGTTCAGCAACCGACTGCTGGCGGTGGGCTACGACTGGGAAGAGGGCGGCGAGAACATCGCCACCGGGTTCCTGACCCCGCGGGATGTCGTGTCGGCCTGGATGGCCAGCGAGGAGCACTGCACGAACGTGCTCGACCCTGACTACCGGTCGATGGGGACCGGCGTGGTCAACGCCCC
>JBJMLC010000043.1:0-7446 GCA_045805485.1 Solirubrobacteraceae bacterium
CAGGTCCCCGGCCGTGGGAGCCTCCAGGGTCTCCAGGGCCAGCACCACCCTGAGCGACTCGCCGGCGGCGAAGACATGACGAGGGCGGCCATCCGCACCCTCCAGCCGGGCCTCCTGAAGGACCACCCAGTCCAAGGGCTTGCCCCGGAGCACCGGCGCGGGCCTGCCCTCCAGTCCCAGCAGGCGGTGATAGAAGCGCAGGGCATCGGGCGTGGGGCCGTCATACACCGGCTTTCCAGCGTCCAGGACGAGGGCGCGGCGGCACGCCTGGTCGATGGTGGCCGGGGAGTGCGAGACCAGCACCACCGTCGTGCCCTCCGCAATCCGCTCGGCGATCCGCCGCATGCACTTTCGCTGAAAGGACTCATCACCCACGGCCAGCACCTCGTCGATCAGCAGCACGTCGGCATCGATATGGGCTGCCACCGAGAACCCGAGCCGGACCAGCATCCCGGACGAGTACGTCTTGATCGGCGCATCGATGAAGTGGCCCAGCTCGGAGAACTCGATCATCTCCACCATCCGCTCCGCAATGGCCTCACGTTGCATCCCGTGCAGGGCGGCGTTGAGCTGGATGTTCTCGCGGCCCGTGAACTCGCGCCCGAATCCGGCCCCCAGCTCGATCAGGGTGGCGATGCGGCCACCGCAGCCGGCGAAGCCGCGTTGGAGCGGGATGATCCCCGCGAGCACGCGCAATGTGGAGGTCTTGCCGGCTCCGTTGCGCCCCACGATCCCCACGGTCTCGCCCGGCTTGACGCGTAGCGACACTCCCGCCAGGGCCGGGGTGGCCGGGAGCTCCGGATGGCGCCGCCTGCCCCACGAGGTGACGAGCTCCTTCAGCGTGCTGGCCCGGTCACTCCGAGTTGGGAAGGAGCGCCACGCGTCCTCCAGGACCACCTCGCCCGGCACCAGCTCCCGGCTCACAGAACCACCGCCAACTCGCCCTCCATGCGGCGAAAGATGATGACGCCGACCACCATCGAGATCGCGGCCGCGCCGACCACATAGATGAGCTCTGCCCCAGACGGGGTCCGGCCGTCGTAGATCACCGTGCGGATGGCGTCGATGAAGGGAGCAATCGGGTTTCCCCAGCGCAGCAACGGCCCCGCCCAGGCGTGGGAGTGGAGGCCCGGCAGCTGGGTGATCTGGAACAGGACCCCAGAGGCGAAGAACAGGGGGAGCAGGACGGCGTTGAGGATCGGCTGCACGTCCCGGTAGTAGGCGTGGAGCACAGCCAGGGCAAAGCACATCCCGAGTGTCATCAGGAACAGGCACAGCGTCAGGGGCACCAGCAAAAGCATGGAGAGGCTGGCATCACCGCGGAGGATCATGGCCACGGGCAGCAGCATCACCAGCATCGCGAAGAAGGGCACCAACTGGACGGTCACAGCGGCCGACGGGACCGTTTCCCGGGGGAAGCGGACCTTTGACACCAATGAGGTCTGATCGACCAGCGAGGTGGACCCGGAGAGCAGCGACTGAGACCAGAACAGCCACACCAGCAGGCCGGCCAGGATGAAGATCGGATACTCGGGATAGTTGACGGCCTTGAGCAGCGGACCCAGCAGGAGCCCGTACATGGCCATGATCACCAGCGGGTTGACGAAGTACCAGAGGATCCCCAGCGCTGACCCCTTGTACTTCTGACGGAGCTCGCGCCGGACGAGCTGAGAGAACAGGTAGCGGTAGCGGAGGACGGCTGAGCGGATCATCGGGACGGCTTGACCAAAGGGAGGCAGACCGACGTGAACATCGATCGATCCACCTGCACAATGATCATGGGGTACTTCTCGCCCGAGCTGTAACGGAGAGTCCCGTCAGGCATGCTGATCGTCAGGTTGCTCCATGTCTCCGGTGACACCTTGAGGTTCAGCGGCTGCATGAGCTCGAGCCCGGAGGGCTTGATGATCACGCGCTCCAGCTCACGGCGGGTGAAGGTGTCGGCCACCACCGCCCGGCGGCGCGGCGTGGCAATGGCCCGGCTGCGCCCTCTGGTGGCCAGCTTCACTGCGTAGTCGACAGGCGCCGCGTTGAGCGGATGCCGGCGCACGAGGTACTCGGTGATGATGAAGGCGTGACCCCCTGGCTTGAGCACGCGCCCGATCTCGGCCGCCGATTGGGCGATCTCTTCCGGTGAGCCGAAATGCTCGATTGAGGAGACGGTGAACACCGCGTCGAAGCTCTCGTCAGGGAACTCCAGCTTCCGAGCATCCATCCACCGCACATCCAGGCGGTCCGATCGCCAGGGGTACTCCGGAAAGGGCAGGTGGCTGGCCGGATTGTCGAGCATCGAGTGCTCGGCCTCACGGCCCGCGAACGGACCGTCGCCGTAGATGTCGGTGGCCACGACCCGGCCAAGGTGATTGGTCAGCCAGAACACCACCCGCTCGTCGCCCGCGCCCACCGAGAGGACCTGGGAGTCGTCGTTGAAATAGCCGGTGTCCTCCAGGAAGAGCATCACCATGGCGTACTCCCAGACCTTCCGTTCGATGTGCTGCGCAGGGTTCCGCTCGGGAATGAGCGAGTGCATGGCTTGCAGCAGCTTCGGGTCCTGGAAGTCCCTCAGGTCGCAGAGCTTGGCGTAGTGGCGGGAGAGCTGGTTCCTATCGGTGGTCACGGCGGACCATTATGTCCAGCGGCGCTCGGCCGGGCGGAGCGCCCGGTCACGGTGGGGTGCTAGGCGGCCTCGGACGCCGGATGCCGCGGCTGCGGTGACGGGGCCGAAGGCGGCTCCGGCGGAGGGCTGTCGGCCAGTTCCCGCAGGGCATGGCCGGGCCAGGCGCTGCGCGCTCCCACCAGCGACAGCAGGGCCGGAACGAGCACGGTGCGCACCACGAAGGCGTCGATCAGCAGACCCACGGCCATGCCGAAGGCGATCTCCCTGAAGGGCCGAAGTGGCACGATGGCCAGCAGGGCGAATGACATGGCCAGGACGAATCCGGCCGTGGTGATGGGACGGGCGGCCCGGCTGCCGCCAATCTCGATCGCCTCGGACAGTCGGCGCCGGCGCGCCTCCTGCCAGATCCTC
Source organism: Solirubrobacteraceae bacterium (assembly GCA_045805485.1). Classification (GTDB taxonomy): domain Bacteria; phylum Actinomycetota; class Thermoleophilia; order Solirubrobacterales; family Solirubrobacteraceae; genus Palsa-465. Next base: position 3,029 of record JBJMLC010000043.1, read on the forward strand.
CCGACGAGGAACACGTTGTAGTCCGAGCCCAGGGAGATCAGCATCACCCCCACGGTGAAGATCACGTAGTAGGCGATCTGCCCATAGCCCAGCGCGTCCTGGAGTACGTACACCGTGATCCCCAGCGACGCCGCGACCCCCAGCAGGCTGGTCAGAACCAGGTACGCCGGAGCGACCAGCGCGCGCAGGAACAGGGCCACGATCAGGAACAGGGCCAGCAGCACGATCGGAATCACGCGCTCCAGTGAGGTGAACGTTCCATCGACGATGTCCGCCGAGAGCGCGGTGTCGCCGGCCACGGTGGCACCGGTCTGCGAGAACCCGGCCTGCTTTAGGAGGCCCGGCAGGCGCCCACGCAGCGTCCGGACCGCCGATATCCCGGTGGCTCCGAGCGGGTCCGAGCGCAGGAAGAAGACGTATCTGGCGGCCGTGCCTGAGGGTGCCACGGCAAAGCCGAGCCGACGGGACAGGGCAGCCTGACCGGGCCCGAACACCTGGGCGACGTTGGGCTGGCCGGCGATCAGTGGCTCCAGACGCTGGAGCGCGCTGCGCTGGGAGGCAACATCCGACCCGGTGACCACGATCTCTCCGGGAGCGAGCACGCCCTCGGAGAAGCCCCGGCTCGCCTGCTCGTACGCCTGCCGAGGCTCGGAGCTGGCGGGCAGGTCCTTGACCAGGGCATTGCCGACCGCGAGGTGGCCCAGCCCGCTGGCCGCAGCGGCGATCAGGACCAGGACGACCGTGATGGCCAACACCGGATGGCGCACGGCCAGCCGCACGCTCAGCCGGCGGCGGGGTTCCCGGGCCACGGCGGTGCGACTCTGCTCGGAACCAAGACGGGCGGGCCAGAAAATCCACCTCCCGCCTGCCGCCAGCACGGCGGGCACGAATGTGGCAGCGACGAGCATCGCCACCACCACCGCGACGGCAAGGGCGGGCCCGAATGCCCGCAGGTACTCGATCCTGGCCGCCACGAGCGCGGCCGTTCCCACGGCCACCGTCGCGCCGGCCACCGCGATGATGGGCACGATCTCCCGCGCCACCAAGACGCCGACGTCCCGGGGCCTGCGCCCCTCGGAGAGCAGCGCCCGGGCCCTCGACATGAAGAAGATCGAGTAGTCGGTGACGATCCCGAACACCAGGACCACCAGCACGGGTTGAACCTCCGCGGGGACCGATAGCCCCGTCAGGCGCCCCAGTTCTTCCACCGCCCGATTGCTGACCAGGTAGGAGATGGCCACGGCGCCGACGGCCAGAAGCGCCGCCCCTGGAGCGCGAAAATGCACGGCGATGGCCACGGCCACGAGCAGGATCGTGGCCAGCGAAACCAGCGCCAGGAGATTGTCGATTTTCTGGGCCTGCGCCTGCTCGGCCGGCGCCGGCCCCGTGTAGCCCTCGTACTCGCCCGGACGGCGTCCGATCTGCGTGTGGAGGAGCCGGGCCGCCGTGGCCGTCTGCACGTAGGGACCGGCGGACGGCGGGAAGAACAGATAGAGCAGCGCCGTCGTCCCGTGCTCCGGTGAGAACTTGGGGCCGCCCACGCTGTTCACCAGCGGAACCGCGCCCGCTATCCCGGAGAAGCCGGGAACTCGTCGCTCTGAGAGCTGGGCGGCCAGCCTGAACAGCTCCGCCTGCCGCGCGGTCGGGAGACCGTGCGGGTTCCGAACCACCACCGCGGTCTCGCTGAGGAGCGGAAACCCGAACTTGTGGGTGGAGATCTGCTCAGCCCGCAGGGCCGGCGCATGCGGCGGAACGAGATCGGTGAACGACGTGATATCCGATCCGCCCAGGGCCGGCAGGGCGAGCGCGATGACCACCGTTGCAGCGATCCAGGCCAGGATCACCGGGTAGCGCAGAGCGATGAACGCGAGCGCCAGACCCCGGCCGATGGCCCGGAAGAGGCGTCCTGCCTGCCGGGCGATGAACCTCGTCAATTCCGGCTCCGCTCCCTGATCTGACCGTTGCTCTGCGCCGAGCGTTCCAGCACCGACGGGTCGACGCCCAACCTACGCAACTCGGCTGCGGCGAGCTCGGCCCGGTCGGCATCAGTCGCCGAAGCAGACCAGGGCAGCGCGGCCAGGCGACGCAGCCTGTGGTAGCCGAGCGAATCGATGGCCCGGCGGGCCAGGAAGGCCTGGAAGGCCGGATCGTCCCCGTAAACGCGAACGGCCTGGCTGAGCGCCTGGGACTCCCGCCGGAGATCGAGCCGGACAGGAAGGTAGAACCCAAACACCGGGACCGAGGGCAGGAGCGCCACCGCGATGGCCAGCAGCACGCTGAGCGCGTGGATCGACGACTGGCTGCTGATCCCCCCGCTGACCGCGCTGGCCCCGGCCACCTGGACCTGGTGGGACACCCCGGCCAGGGATCCTCCGACAAACGGAACGTTGCCCAGCAGTCCGAGCGATCTGCCCACCGACTCCACCGCTCGCCCATCCACGATCGCCGTGTGACTCAGGCTGGACAGGTTGCTCAGCTCGACTCCGATCGCCACACCGAGACCGATCCACGCCAGCACCCACACCGCCAGGGCGATGTCCAGGGCGTGCAGCGCGCGGGAACTAGGGACGATGCTCCTCAGCGCGCGCGAACTCGTGATCATGCTGGTCAGCGTCTCCTCCGTTCCCTGGACTCTGTGTCCAACGCTTCCCGGTTCAGGGACGGCCAAATCAGGTGGATCGGCGCGCCCGCGGGGCGGGTGCGTTGATGCCACCGTTAGCGGCGATCGCCCTGGGGCTCGCGCTGGGAGGTCGCGCTGGGGGGTGCGCCGGCGGGTGCCTGAGAGCCGAAAAGGCGGCTCAAAACGACCACAACGTCGCGTTCTTCGCATTCCGGGCTAAGACGCCCGACGTTGTGGTTGATATGCGACAACAACGTCGAGTTTCAGCGCACGAAAAGTCCAAATCCCGACCTTATGGCTGTTCCCCAGGGGCCCCGGGCAGCCTCTCTAGTTTGAATGGATCGGCGCGCCCGCGGGGCGGGTGCGCGGTGGTGCGCCGGCGGGGCGGGTGCGGGGTCGGCGCGGGAGCGCCTCTGGTGCTTCAGCCCGAAGACAGCGTGAGCGACCCGGGCCGAGCCTCGCGGACAGCCTGCCGCTCAGGGGTGATCTGCACCACGTTCCAGATCAGGCCCAGGCGCCGCATGCCCCGGATGACCCAGCCCGAGGGATCCATTGCGGCCTCCCAGGGCCGGAGTCCGGCGAAGGCCGAGCGGGCGAAGGCGTGATGGTTGTGGTGCCACGCCTCGCCGAGTGAGGGCAGAGCGAGCCAGACGACATTGGTGGAGTGGTCCTCCAGGTCGAAGCGCCGCCGCCCGAAGAAGTGGCACACGCTGTTGATCGACCAGGTCACGTGGTGGACGAGGAAGACCCGCACGAAGCCGCCCCACAGAAGGCCGGTGAGCGCACCGTGCCAGGTGCCGGTCAGCGCCAGCCCGACCGCGGCGGGCACCAGGAACGTCGCCAGGGCGACGAGGTGGTAGCGCCGGTGGAGCTTCCGGAAGAACGGGTCCTCCGCAAGTTCGGTGGCGTACTTGCGGTGGCTGGCCGCGCCGTGCGTTCTCCAGAGCCATCCCACATGGGCGTGCCACAGGCCCCGCAACGCGCCCCGGACGCCCGCGCCCTGGCCGGCGTGGGGGCTGTGCGGGTCACCCTCGGTGTCGGCGTGGGCGTGGTGCTTGCGGTGGTCAGCCACCCAGTCGGAGGGAGACCCCTGGAGCGAGAACGCGCCCGCCAGGGCGAACCCCCGCTCGATCACTCGATGGGTGGCGAAGGCGCGGTGGGTCAGCAGGCGGTGGTAGCCGATCGTGATGCCGAACCCCGTGATCAGGTACAGGACAAGAGCGATCACGACATCGGTGACGCCGACGAGCTGCCCCCAGAGCAGCGGTACCGCGATGGCGATGGCCAGCGGTGGGAGGAAGACCGCTGTCAGATTCACATTCCGCTCAAGTCTGGTCATGGAAGATCACCCTAGATCACAAATGCGGGCTTTTCTTGGCCGGAGTGGCACGACCTCGGCCCCGTTTTTTATGCTGTAGCTATAAGACCGCGCCTGCATCCGGCGGCGGCAGCCGCCATCGAGCCCGAGCTACCTGGGCTGGCCGACGAGATCGTGGCCGCGATCCAGCGCGAGGTGCCGGAGTACGCCCGGCCGTTGCGAGGGGATTTCGGCCGCGGCATCCGAGCCGGCGTGGAACAGGCGCTGCGCCGCTTCCTGGCGCCGTCCGGCGACGCTGGCCCGGAGTCGGTCCGGATCTACCGCGCCCTGGGCCGAGGTGAGCACCGGGAGGGGCGGAGCCTGGACGCCCTCCAGGCGGCGTACCGGGTCGGTGCCCGCGTGGCCTGGCGGCGCGTCAGCCGGCTGGCCGCGAATGCCGGCGTCCCGGTGGAGGGCCAGCACGAGTTGGCCGAAGCGATC
>JBJMLC010000044.1:0-11593 GCA_045805485.1 Solirubrobacteraceae bacterium
CGGCCAGGCGCCTGTCCTGCACCGGGGAGGGCTGGAGCGCAGTGTCGCCGCTCGTCAGCGTCAGCCGCTGACGGTCACCGGGCGCGATCCTGGCCATCGTCGGATAGACCTCGATGTCCAGTCGCGCCGGGTGCCCGGGCTTCAGCGCGCGGGCGCCGGCTGAGGTGTACGGGAGCCAGGGCAGAATCACCCGGCCGACCGCTCGCCAGCTGCGGCGCCCGTCGAGCGCTCGCAGCGAGCCGAGCAGCGCGCCGCTTGAGATCGCTCGCGAGCTGCCGTCAGGCGAGACCACGTCCACGCTGGCCACCAGCTCGGCATCGGCCGCGGTGCTCTTCAGCTCCAGGCTCACGTCGATCGGCCCGGCCACGGTGGTGGCCGCTTTGAAGGGTGCCGTCGTGTAAGTCAGGCCGCCGGCCTGCGTCGAGCTGTCGTTGTCGGCGCACGGGTCACCGTTTCCACCCATCTCCGCGATGGCATACGCCGGCAGTCCCGTGCTCCACTGGTCGGTCCCGGCGTTGCACGGGCTCCGCACGTCTGACCAGGTGAGGCTGGCGGTCCCGGCGTGTCTCGGGCGCCGCGGGCTGAGTGCGCCGCCGCCCTGCTGAGGCCCGGTCCCGCCCTCTAGATAGAGCGCTCTATCGCGGGTCTGGGGGAGTGGCCAGCGGGCCACGTCGAGCCACCGGTTGGCGCCGAGCTCGTAGGAGTGGAGCGGTGTTTTGGTGCGCGCGATCCCGTTGGGGATCCCCTTCAGCCAGCGGTCAAACCAGGCCAGCTGCATCTCCTGGAAAGTGATTCCCAGCGTCCCCGGGTTATGGAACCAGGGTCCCATCACAAGCTGATACCGACCAGTCACCGGCTGGGTGGCGCGCATCGGGGCGACGCTGGCCGCCGGCTGGCCACCCAGGTGGTGGAGCCTGGCCCAGGCATCCTGAAGGCCGGCGAAGTTCAGCACCGCGCCGCGTTGGTAGACGTCGTGCCACCCGCTGAGGAGCAGCGCAGGAATCCCATTGGCCACCACACGATCCAGGTACCGGCTGGGCGCCCGCTGCTGCCAGAAGCCGCTCTCGAACGCGCGGGGGCCGCCGGTGTCCACCTCGGAGTACAGCCCGGCGTCGAACTCGGCCAGGTTCTCCGCGCGACCCGCCGTGTTGCCTGTCGATCGCTGCGGGTCGTCGGTGGGTTTCGGGGGCGCGTCGGCGGTCATCGACGACCGGAGCCCCTCCCACACCAGCGCGAACTCGGTGTTGGGGATGCCGCCGCCGAAGGCCAGGTCCCTGTAGATGTCGCTGCCCGCGTTGGACGGAAGGATGGCCCTGACGGGCGAGTGCCGGCCGGCCAGCGCTGCGGTGAAGATCTGGTTCAGTGCCAGATATGACGAGCCGGCCAGGCCGACCCGGCCGTTGGATCCCGCCAGCCGCGCCGCCCACCGTGCCAGCTCCACCCCGTCCTGCATCTCTCGAGGGCCGAACAGCGAGAAGTCCCCCGATGAATCTCCCGCCCCGCGTATGTCGGCCACCACGTCGATGTAGCCGCGCTGGACCAGATAGGGGTAGAAGCCGTCGCCGCCCAATCCGCTGCCCATCGAGCTCCTGGTCACGGGAGAGCGCTTTCCGTACGGGGTCTGGGAGAGGATCACCGGGAAGCGGCCGCTGGCCGGAGCGCCATTCGTCAGGGTGGGCCGATACACGTCGACCGCCAGCCTCACCCCGTCGGACATCCTGACCAGGTGCTCGGCGGCGGCGGACACGCCGTAGCGGGCCGGCCCGGCGTGCCAGGGCCCGCCGGAGGAGGCGGCCGCGGCCGACGCCGGGGCCGCCAGCGCTGCGGCGGCCAGAATGAGCAGCACGCGACTTCGGACGCTCTCCCGCATCTCAGGCACTAAACGGACCCCGCCCTCATAGACTTTCGCCCCTTCCAAGATGGCACCACACCAGCTCTCAATCGAACACCCGGCCGAGCATGTGGCGCTCCTGGAATTCAGCCGTCCGCCTTACAACTTCTTCGACGCGGAGCTTGTGGCCTCGATTGCCGAGGCCCTGGAGCAGCTGGACGCGGAGTCCTCGTGCCGGGTGCTTGTGCTGGCCTCGACGGGCCGCCACTTCTGCGCCGGGGCGAACTTCTCAGGCGACAACCCGGCGGGAGGGCACCTCTACGACGCGGCCGGCCGGATCTTCGAGGTCGGGATCCCCATCGTGGCCGCCGTCCAGGGAGCCGCCGTGGGCGGCGGACTGGGGGTGGCGCTGGCCGCTGACTTTCGGGTGGCCACTCCGGAGTCCCGGTTTTCTGCCAACTTCGCCCGGCTGGGCATTCACCACGGGTTCGGGGTGACGGTCACGCTCCCGCTGGTCGTGGGCCAGCAGCGGGCCCTGGAGATGCTCCTGACCGGCGTGCGTCTGCGGGGTGCGGAGGCCCACGCGATCGGGCTGTGCGACCGGCTGGTGCCGAGCGACCGCCTGCGTGACGAGGCCGTCGCGTTGGCCGGCGAGATCGCCACCTCGGCGCCGCTGGCCGTGCGGTCGATCCGGGCCACGATGCGGGGCCAGGACCTGGCCTCGCGGGTGCGAGACGCCATGGCACACGAGGAGGCTGAGCAGGCCAAGCTGTTCGTCACGGAGGACTTCAAGGAGGGCGTGGCCGCCTACAGCGAGCGCCGCCCCCCGAGGTTCCAGGGGCGCTGAAGCTCAGGCCGCTTTCGAGGTCTTTTTGGTGCGAGGCGGGGCGCCGGCCTTTCCTCTCAGGAGCAGCTCCCGCAGGCGGTCGAAGTCGTCGTCCGTGAAGTCGGTCTGCGTCGGCTCGGTGCTCTCGATGAAGTCGATCAGGGTGTGGGCGAACCGGACCGGCTCGTGGAGCTGGGGGAAATGGCCTGAGTCCTCAAATATCTCCAGCTGGCTTCCGGGGAGCTCGCGATGGGCGATCTCGGCGTGCTGGACGGGAATCAGCGGATCCCGGGTGCCCCAGATGACCAGCGAGGGCAGCAGCTCGGCCAGGTACAGGCGATCACTGGCGTTCACGCGCTGGCCCCGGATGTCGATCACAGCCCGGACGGTGTGGATGAAGGCCTGACGAGCCCCGGCGTCGGCCAGGGAGCTGTAGCCCTTGGCCATCTCGGCCAGGTCGGTGGCCGCCTTGAGCCCAAGCCGCGTCAGCGCCTGGGCGATCCCGCTGCCCAGGCCGGTCAGCCGCGGATGGGAGATCACGGGTAGAACCAGCTCTGAGCCCGGCAGCGTGGCCGCCCTCAGCAGCGGGTGAACCTCTCGCCCCAGACCTCCACTGGAGACCAGGACCAGGCGCTCGGCGAACGGCGGGTACTCGTAGGAGAACTGCATGGCGATGCCTCCGCCCAGCGAATGCCCCACCACCGTGGCCCGGCGATGCCCAAGCGCCACCAGCAGGTCACGCACGCCGACGGCATAGGCGCCCAGCGAGTAGTCGCCCCGGGGCTTTGCCGAGCGTCCGTGCCCCAGGAGGTCCGGAGCGACGACCGTGTAGTGCTCGGCCAGGAGCGGCATGACCTGGTCCCACTGCTCCGCGCAGCCTGTGATCCCGTGGATCAGAAGCACGACGGGGCCTCCCTCCCCCGCCGTCCGGTAGCTCACCCGGTGGCCGTGGAGGACGATCTCGTGCTGCTCCGGGCGGAGATCCCTGAGTCTGCGCCTCCTGCCCAGGGACTCCGGCGCCTGCGCTGAGTTACTGCTCGCGGTGGGAATGGCTGCCTCCTAAAGCTTCGGTTCCGGCCCTGTGAGAAATCTACCCCGCGGCGGGGTTTCGGTGACAGGAGGTTGGCGAGCGGGTAGGCCGTTCGGTAGGCCGAGATCCCCCGACTTGATCAGGAGGTAGCGATGAAGCTTGGTTTGATGGCGCTCCGCGGGGTGATCGGGGCCCTGTTCGTGGGCCACGGCACCCAGAAGCTGTTCGGCTGGTTCGGCGGCCACGGGCTTGAGGGCACGGGCAAGTTCTTCGAGTCGATCGGCCTGCGTCCAGGCAAACGGCACGCCACAGCGGCCGGCGCCGCCGAGGCGGGCGGAGGGGCGTTGCTCGCCCTGGGGCTGTTCACCCCGGCGGCCGCCGCGGCGCTGATCGGGACGATGTTCACGGCGATCCAGAAGGTGCACTTCAAGAACGGCCCGTGGGCGACCGACAGCGGCTACGAGTACAACCTGGCCCTGATTGCCGCCCTGATCGCCCTGGCCGACCTGGGGCCCGGCGACCTCTCCCTGGACCGCGCCCTGGGCACCGAGATCAAGGGCCCGGCGGTGGCCCTGGCTGCCCTGGCCGGCGGCGTCGCCGGGGCGGCGCTGATGACGCGGACCGCCGAGGAGGAGGCCCCCGAGGTCCCGGTGCCCGCCCCCGAGCCGGCGGGCGCCGTGCCGGTGCCGGCGGGTCGGTCCGAGGAGGTTGCGGTCGGCGTCTGAGGTGGCGCGAGCGACGCTTTCCCGCTCATCACTTGGATCACCGCTGTCCGGAGCGCCCAGGCGTCGATTTTCGACGTCCATCCGCACCGGACCCCACTCCAGGTGGGTGATGTGCAGGTAAGCGTCGCGCCGGCGGTAGGCGCCTGGCGCCGATGAGCGCGCCACCTACTCGCCTATCAAGGCTGATCCTGGCTCTGCGGAGCGGCTAGATGGCGAAAAGCGCTACCAATCCGCACCGGACCCCGCCGAGAGGGGGTGATAGGCGGGCAAGTGGCGCGCAGATAGACGGGTCGGCGCCTGCCGCTCGGGACGGCGGCCGGCCCCTGACGCCCCGGACCGAACCTTTTCCGCCCATCCCCGATCCCCTCGTCATGTGCAGCCAGGGTTCGGAATCCGAAACCTAGCCGCACCGGGCGGCCAACGACGGCGGTGATATGTGGGAAGGGTTCGGAGACCCGAGCGCCGCTACGCAGCCAATAGCACGGGCTCGGGCTCCACGCCCTCTCCCTCGGCCACGGGCTCGGGCCGGCGCTTGGGGAGGACCAGTGAGGCCGCGAAGGCCACGACCAGCAGGCCGACGGCCCACCAGAACGTCTGGCCGAACGCGCTGGCCATCGACGGGGCGATGTGCTCGCGGACGGCCGGCGGGAGATGGGATGTGGCTCCGATTCCGCCGTGCGCGCCGCTGGTCCCCAGCGCTGAGGAGAGCTGCGAGGCCAGCACGACCGACAGGACGGCGGTGCCGATTGAGGCCCCGGTCTGCTGAAGGATGTTCAGCGCGGTGGTGCCGCGGGCCACGGCCTCCCGGCGCATCGACTGCATGGCGCCTGAGAACGTGGGCATCATCGTGAAGCCCATGCCCAGGCCGAAGATGAACAGGTCGATCCCCGTCTGCCAGTACGGCGTGTCGGCGCCGATCTGGGTCCACCAAAGGATCGAGCCGATGATCGTCAGCAGCCCGAAGGGCACGATCCGTCCGGAGCCCGTCCGGTCGGCCAGCTGACCGGCCAGGGGCATCGCCAGCATGGCGCCCAGACCCTGGGGGGCTATGAGCAGGCCGGTCTGCAGCGCGGATTCGCCGCGAACCGCCTGGAAGTACAGCGGCAGCAGCAGGAAGGAGCCGAAGACCGAAATGGCCACCAGGATCAGGGTGATCGACGAAGTGGAGAACGTCCGGTCCTTGAACAGGCGCAGATCGATCAGCGGGTCCTTGGCCCTCAGGGCGTGCCGCACGAACGCCGCCAGGAGCACCAGGCCCGCGAATAGCGGCACCAGCACCTGAGCCGATCCGAATCCGCCTGCCGAGTTGGTCTCGGCCAGCCCGTAGATGATCAGCGCCAGCCCCGGTGAGAGGAGGAGCAGGTCGACATAGTCCAGGCGCTGCTCCTTCTGAGCCACGTCTCGGGGCAGGTTGCGCATGGCAAGCGCCAGAGCGGCGATCCCGATGGGGACGTTGATGAAGAAGATCCAGCGCCAGGAGACGCTCGTGATCAACCATCCACCCAGGATCGGGCCGATGATCGGCCCGAGCAGCATGGGGACGCCGATGATGCTCATGACGCGGCCGATGCGGTTGGGGCCGGCGGCGCGGGTGAGGATCGTCATGCCAGCGGGCATGATCATGCCTCCACCCAGGCCCTGGAGGACGCGGAAGAAGATCAGCGATCCGGCCGACCAGGCGAGTCCGGAGAGCGCCGAGCCGAGCATGAACAGGGCGATGGAGACCATGTACAGGCGCTTGGTCCCGAAGCGGTCGGCCATCCAGCCGCTGAGCGGGATCACCGTGGCCAGCGCCAGCGTGTAGCCGGTGGCCACCCACTGGATCGTGGTCAGCGGGGCGTGGAAGTCCGCCGACAGCGTGTTGATGGCCACGTTGACGACGGTCGTGTCCAGGATCGACATGATCGTCCCCAGGACCACGACCGCGGCCACCGCGAGCAGCGCGCGGTCGACGCGGGTGGCGTCGCCGATGATGCCCGGGACCTCGGTTGCGCGCGCGGGAGCCATGGTGGTCGGACTGCTCGAGGTGCCAGAACTCATCGTTTTCCGCGTCCTTTCTCGGCCCCCGCTCGCAGCGCCGGCAGGAGCACGTGGTCGACGAGCTGGGTGACGAAACCGGCATCCAGCGCGTCCCCTGTGATCAGCGCTCGGGAGTGGATGACAGCGGGCACCACGTCCCCGATCAGGGCAGCCGACCTGGGAACGCCGGGCAGTTCGCCACGTTCCACAGCTCGCCGCACGATCGTCTCGAAGTATTGGCGCTTGGCAGGCACGAGCTGCTCCCGGAAGACCTCGGCCAGCTGCGGACTCTCCCGGAGGCGCTGGGTCAGGCCGGCCGCCAGGTGGGCGTTCTGGCCCATGCCTGTGATGAACCGCTCCACGCTCGCCACGAGGTCACCCCGGAGGCTGCCCGTGTCGATCTCGGCGGCGACGTCCTGGTGGCACTGGGCCACGGCCGCCGCCACAACCTGCTCCTTGCCCTCAGGCCACCGGCGGTAGATCGTGGGCTTGCTTACGCCGGCCCGCTGGGCCACAGCGTCAAGACTCGCGCGGTCGTAGCCCACCTCCGCAATCAGCTCGATCGTGGCCTGAAGGATGGCCACGTCGCACGCGGGGTCGCGCGGGCGCCCGCGAGTCGCCGTCGTCTCCGTGGCCCGGGGATCTGAGGTCGTGACGGCCATGGCGATTTACGATACCACACCGTGTCGTATCGGAATGTGTGCGGCTCCTCACACTGGCGGGGTCCTAGCCTCTCCCCCATGCCCGAGCTGCCCGAGGCCGAGCGAGCCAGAAGGACCCTGGAGGCGGTCCTGGACCGTCCGATCGCCGAGGTGGACGATCAGGACACGTACGTGTGCCGCCCCCACCACCCCGGCCAGATCGCCGACGCGCTCGTGGGGCATCGGTTCGCCAGCGCCCACCGGCAGGGCAAGTTCCTGTGGCTGGAGACCGACGATGGCCCCACGCTGGCCCTGCACCTGGGCATGACCGGCCACATCGTGCTGAACCCGGAGCCGATCAGATGGGATCGGTTCACGGTCCGCTTCGCCGATGGTGGCGGATTTGCGCTCAGAGACAAGCGGCGTCTCGGTCGGGCCCGGCTTGACGCGAGCCTGGCCCACGTGGGCCCCGATGCCGCCGAGGTGACCAAGCCGGACTTCCGGCGCCTGATTGGGGCCGGCCGGGCCCTCGTCAAGGCCCGTCTTCTTGACCAGGGGGCCATCTCAGGGGTGGGGAATCTGCTGGCCGACCAGGCGCTCTGGCAGGCCCGCCTGGCCCCCACACGCCGGACCTCGACGCTCTCGGTCGACGAGCTGGACAGGCTGCGCCGGGAGGTCCGGGCCGCGGTGCGCTCGGCGATTCGCAAGGGCGGCGCCCACACGGGGGCGTTCGTCGCCCAGCGCCAGCAGGACGGAGTCTGCCCCCGTGACAGCCACCCGCTGGAGCGGGCCCGGATCGGCGGCCGGACCACCTACTGGTGCCCCGAGTGCCAGCGCTGACGGCCGGCGAGCTCTCAGCCCACCAGCCTGTGATACAGCGCCACCCAGTTGGCCGCGATGCCCCGCTGGGCCGCGGCGAGGCGAAGCTGGCCCGCGCACACCATCTCGCGGAGCCGGTTCTCCAGCTCGTCCTTGGGATTCGGCACTCCCCCTGGCTCGGGCCACAGGTTGCGCGGGTCGTTTGGCGCGCCTCCTAGCTCCAGCGGGACGAGATGGTCGTATTCGTAATCGTGCAGCGCGCCCGGGCTTCCGTAGGCGGCCAGGCTGGCCTGCTTCTCCCGCTCGGTGATCGATTCCGAGGGGCGCACTCCCTCGGTGTAGCCAGACCGGCAGATCGTGGCCGAGATGTTGGTCTGCCGGACCGCGGGGCTGATCGCGCCGGGCGTGCAACGGTGATCGGGCAGGGTGAAGTCGCCTGACATCCGGGCATGGCAGGTGTTCGGCGGGGGCTGGGGCTGGGCCATGGCGCTGCTCGCCCTGCTCACAGCCAGGCCGGCTCCCACGGGTCGGCGTGGCCGGACCTGGTGAGCGGGGCGTCCGCGGCGGGCTCGAGGGCGCCGATTCGGACGATGGCGGGGCCTGGCCTGCCTCGGCCGCGCGGGGGTCGGGGTATGAGTGGTCGTCGTCTCAGTCGCTGCACATCCGGCAAGCAGGACCGTGGCCAGGATGGCCACCGGCGTGAGGCGCCTGATCCGCCTCAGCGCCGCCCGTTCCAGAAGATCGCCATCGCGCCAGTCTGCCCCCGGAGCCCGACGATGGGAAACGCCGTTACCTGGATCGCCTGCCTTGTTCCATCGGCGCCCGAAATCTGTACGTCGCGGTGAGCGGGCCGTCCCTCTGAGACGGCAACGGCCAGCGGCAGCTCCTCGTGGGTGAGCGCCTCGCCGTCCGGCGTCTCAGGCGAGAACCGCGTACTCCACTCCTCGGGAGGCATCGCACCCGCCTCCTCGTAGCTGACCCCCAGCAGACGGGCTGCCGCGGCGTTGAAGAAGATCAGAGTTCCCGCGTGATCCACCAGGAACGCCGGCGTGGACAGGTTGGCCATCATGCCCTGCGCCATGATCATCTCAACCGGATGCTGTGCTCCCTTCTCCCGCACACGCAGAGCCTATGGCAAACGGCGGTGGCTGACGGTTCTCGGTTGACGCCCTGAGCACCGGAGCGTTAGCTTCCTGGCACCAGAGGCATTCTCGGGAGGTCTGCGGTATGGGAATTGATCGGCGTCGTGCGCTCGTGGCGATGGCCTGCGCGGTGGCGGGTGCGCTCGCGGTGACGAACGCGCTCGCGGCCACACCGCCCAAGGGAACGGTCAGTGACAGCAGCCCGGCGAAGTGGAAGTTCGCTCCCGTCGGCGGGCTCTCAGGGGCCACAGATTCCTACAAGCTGACGGTCCATCTTCCGATGGCAGAGGCCAAGCTGTACAAGCCGAACGTGCGCACAGGCACCGATTACGCGGCCGTCCTGAGAATCAGGCTCACGTGGAGCGGAACCGCGCCGGACGATGCGCTGGCCCTGTCGGCCAAGGACAAGGGGGGCAAGTCGGTGGGCGATGACACGCTCGCCGCGACCAACGGCGGCGGCGATGTGAACGTGTTCACCCTCCAGAACCCCCGGAACGAGACGTACACGATCACGGCCGCCAACTTCAATGGCAACAGTTCGACCGCTGTCGCGCCCAGCGCGGTGGCCACGCTGACGGTCGTGCACCTGTCCGCGTTTCCCCAGCCGACGGCCCCCAAGGGCGGGCCCGGGTTCAGCATCTACCACATCCCGCTCAAGCTGATGCCCGAGCTGCCGGAGGAGAAGGTGGTGCTGGGCGGCAGGGCATTCGGCGAGCCGACGCTGGGGGTCGATCCCCGGACCAACACCGTGATGTACCAGGCCGGGCTGTACACGATGAAGGGGAAAGTGAATGACCATCACAGCCCCCCAACGATCACCTGGAAGAACGTCAGCTCGACGATCACCCACGTGGCCTCGGAGGACGCGATCCTCGACGTCGATCGCCACACCGGCCGGACGTTCGTCTCTCAGCTGACCGGCGCTTGCAGCCTGGGCGCCTTCAGCGACAACGACGGCGCGAGCTGGACCCCCGCGGCCAAGCCATGCCAGACACCAGCGGGGCCGGATCACCAGACGATTGGCGCCGGGCCATTCGCTCCGCCACTGACGGGAACCGCCTACCCCGACGCTGTCTACTACTGCTCTCAGAGCGTGGCCACCGCGAGCTGTGCCCTCAGCGTTGACGGCGGCAACACGTATGGGACCGGGACGCCGATGTGGACCTCGGCACAGTGCTTCGGCCTGCACGGCCATGTCAAGGTCGCGCCCGACGGAACGGTGTATGTGCCCAACAAGGCCTGCGGAGCGCCGGAATGCCTGATCGTGACCTCCACGGCGACGCCTGACTGCCATCCGGGCTTCGCGGTGTCGACCGACAACGCTCAGACGTGGACCATCCACACGATCAAGGATGGCCACACGCCCTACTACAACACGGGCGACCCGTCCATCGGGATCGGATCGAAGGGCACCATGTACTTCGGCTACCCGAACTCCAACGGGCATCCGATGATCGCCGTGTGCACTGCCCATGGCACGCACTGCAGTCGCTCGGTGGATGTGGGGAAGCGGTTTCACATCCAGAACACCGAGATGCCAACCGTCACGGCCGGGGATGACAACCGCGCCGCCTTCGCATTCATCGCCAGCACGACACCTGGAGACGACCAGCAGCAGAACAACAGCGTGACGGTCACGAATCCGAGCGGCAAGGTCGTCAACACCGTGCATCCCTGGGAGAACTTCATGGGCACGTGGCACCTGTACGTCGCGGTCACCTATGACGGCGGCAAGCACTGGACGACCACCGACGCCACACCCAAGACGCCCGTGCAGCGCGGTTGCATCGAGTTCGATGGCAACTGTCCCTCCTCACGCGGTTCAGACGACCAGCGCAACCTTCTGGACTTCAACGACCTGACGATCGACGCCAAGGGTCGCATCGAGGCGGCCTTCACCGACGGCTGTCAGCCAGATCTGGGACCGCCCAAGATGCACAAGAACTGCCTGACCGACCCCACGCGCCTGAGTGGGCTCAACCCGGAGATCGAGGGGCCGGCCGTGGCGGGACAGCGCTGTGGGCGGGGTCTGTACGCCAAGTTCGACGGGGTGATGAAAGCGTGCGCTGCCCGATCGCACCCCCACCACGGACACCACGGACACCACGGACACCACCACCGCCGTGGGCATCACCATCGCGGTCACCACCATCGACATCATCACCACCACCCGTCCCGGCGCCCGCACCGGGCGCGGGGGTTCACGGGGTAGGTCGCAGCCGGTAGGCGTGCGTCGGCCCGCGCCCGCTGCTTCTTCCTCAGCAGCCGCAGGCAGGTCATGAACTGCCACAGACATACCGCAGCTGTGGTAGGTTCGCGCCATGGCACGGGAGGTGCTGTGTTTGTCTGTTCTGGCCGCGCGTGAGAGTGTGATGCGCCCCGGCCAATAAGGGCTCTCTGGGACCCCAACGGTTCAAGTTGAGGGTGCCGAGAGCAAGTTCCAAAAGGCGGAGGGTGACGAGATGAGAAGTATCAAGCGGCTGGCAGCTATGCTTCCGGTTTGCGGGCTGGCCATCGTGCTGGCGGCGAGCGGGGCCACGGCCGTCCCCACCAGGTCGGC
>JBJMLC010000045.1:0-51330 GCA_045805485.1 Solirubrobacteraceae bacterium
CCACTCAGCGCCGGCGTTCTTAAGGTCGGTCTGGATGCCGGGCCATGAGGTGACCTTACGGTCTCGGACGACGTCTGCCTCGACCAGCATCCAGGAGCCGTGGCAGATCACGCCCACCGGCTTGCCGTCGCTGAAGAAGCTGCGGACAAACGACACAGCATCCTCGTCCGTGCGCAGCTGGTCAGGGTTGGCGACCCCGCCCGGCAGCACCAGCCCGTCGTAGTCGGAGGGATCGGCGTCCTTGACCGCCTTCTCGGCCGTGATCTTCTCGCCCTTGTCGAAGTGCTCCCACATCTCGACCTCCCCCGTCTCAAGGGAGATCAGGTCGGCGTCGGCGCCGGCATCCTTTACCGCCTTGAGCGGCTCGGTCAGCTCCACCTGCTCAACCCCCTCGGTGAACAGAAACGCCACCCGCTTGCCCTTTAGCTCGCCTGCCATGTCAACTCAACTCCTTGTTCGGTTTCCAGCTTTGGACTACCCGGCGCGAATCCGCGAAAACGGGCTGAGGGCGTGCACTACGCTTGACACATGCTCGGATTCCGCAACAAGACCAACATGATCGATCCCTCGCAGGCCCTGCCTGGCCGCGAGCGGGAAATCCCCGTCCCAGCCCGTCACGCGGTGCTGGGCACTCCCCTGAAGCCTCCATTCGCGGAGGGCCTCGAACGCGTGGTGATGGGCATGGGCTGCTTCTGGGGGGCCGAGCGCGTGTTCTGGCAGGCCCCAGGCGTGTACACCACGGCTGTCGGCTACGCCGGCGGCATCACCCCGAACCCCACCTACGAGGAGGTGTGCAGCGGTCGCACCGGTCACACCGAGGCGGTCCTGGTGGTGTTCGACCCGACCAAGACCTCCTACGAGGAGATCCTGCGTCTGTTCTGGGAGAACCATGATCCGACCCAGGGGATGCGCCAGGGCAACGACGTCGGCACGCAGTACCGCTCGGCCATCTACTGGTCTGACGAGGAGCAGCGAGCCGCGGCGGAGGCGTCGCGTACCGCCTACGCCGAGAGCCTGCGCGGGTCAGGCTACGGGGACATCACCACCGAGATTGCGGAGGCGGGCCCCTTCTACTACGCCGAGGACTACCACCAGCAGTACCTGCACAAGAACCCGGGCGGGTACTGCGGGCTGGGCGGCACCGGCGTGAGCTGCCCGGTGGGCTTGGGCGTCAGCCATGCGGCAGAGTCTCAGCCGGCGTCGTAGACACGGGACGAGCACGTAGACGGCGGGGCGGCAGCCGCCGCCGATGCGCCGGCCGCCGCCGGTGCGCCGGCCGCGCCTAACCCCCGGCCACGGCGGGCAGGATCGTCACCTCATCGCCGTCCGAGACGACGGTGTCAAGGCCGTCCAGGAAGCGGATGTCCTCCCCTCCCACGTACACGTTGACAAACCGCCGCAGGCCGCCGTCCTCGGCGATCCGGCTGCGCAGCTCGCCGTAGCGGTCGTACAGCGCGTCCAGCACCTCACCCACGGTGCCTCCGTCGACCTCGGCGGTGGCCTCGCCGTCGGTGGCGGCCCGGAGCTGGGTGGGAATCTTGACGGTGATGGCCATCGCGGGCATCTTTATATCGCCACAGCGACCGTCACGCCAGCGCCGCAACCCGCTCCCGGGCCTGCTCGAACGAACCAACCGTCGGCTCGACCTCCCAGGCCTCGAAAGTGCCGCGCGCGCAGTCCAGGGTCTTGAGCCCCTCGCCGGTGATGTAGACAACGACCCGCTCGTCAGGATCGATCGCGCCCTGCCCGGCCAGCTTGGTCAGCACGGCGACCGTCACCCCGCCCGCCGCCTCGGTGAATATGCCGGTCGTCTCGGCCAGCAGCCGGATCCCCTGGCGGATCTCCTGGTCGGTCACCGACTCGATTGACCCGCCGGTCCGCCGGGCCAGATCCAGCGCATACGGGCCGTCGGCCGGGTCCCCGATGGCCAGGGACTTGGCGATCGTCTCCGGCTTGACGGGCTTGCAGAAGTCCCGCCCGGCCTCGAAGGCCTGGGCCACCGGGGAACAGCCCGCCGCCTGGGCGCCGTGGAACGCCGGCAGCGATCCGGTGATGAGCCCCAGTTCGAGCCACTCCTCAAACCCTTTGGCGATCTTCGTGAACAGCGATCCCGAAGCCACCGGGGATACCACCCGGTCAGGCAGCGAGAAACCGAGCTGCTCCGCGGTCTCGAAGGCCAGGGTCTTTGAGCCCTGTGAGTAGTAGGGGCGAAGGTTGATGTTGACGAACGCCCAGTCGTGCTCGGCCGAGAGCTCGGTGCACAGACGGTTCACGTCGTCGTAGGTGCCCCGGACCGAGACCAGATTGGTGCCGTAGACGCCGGTGGCGAGCACCTTCTGCTCCTCGAGGTCCCACGGCACGAACACGTATGACTCCAGCCCGGCCGCGGCGGCGTGGGCCGCCACCGCGTTGGCCAGGTTGCCCGTGGACGCGCAGGCCACGGTCTTGAAGCCGAGCTCGCGGGCCCGGGCCAGCGCCACCGACACGACGCGATCCTTGAAGGAGTGCGTGGGGTTGGCGGCGTCGTTCTTAATCCACACCTCGCGCAGGCCCAGATGCTCGGCCAGCCGATCAACCTTGAGCAGCGGGGTGAACCCGGCGGGCAGCAGACCCTCGCGAGGGGCCTGCACCGGGAGGAAGTCGCTGTAGCGCCACAGCGAGTGGGGTCCGGCCTGGATCCGTCGCTTCAGCTCATCGACATCGGCGTCCTGGCGGGAGGCGTAGCTCACCTCCAGCGGGCCGAAGCAGCGTTCACAGACGTACCGCGCTTCCAGCGCGTAGGTGGTCTTACATTCCTTGCAACAGAGAGACTCTGGCGGCATATGTGAAAAAACCTCCGCCGGGGTCTGTGGTCGGAGGTCCTGGAACCGCCCTTTCCACATCTCCCAGGCCTTCGTAGTTGGAGCCTGATGGAATTGGCACCGTTCCCTTACGGGAGGTTGCCGGGGCTTCACAGGGCCATATCCCTCCACCCCTCTGGATGCGTACTGCTATGTGCCGCGGGAGTATACCGGGCCGGTGGACGAGAGCGGCCGGTTGCGGAGCGGGGTGGTCGGTCGATGGGCGCGGGGTTGGCGGTGCGAGGCGAACTTGGCGGGGTGATCGGGCGGATCCGACGCGAACTTTGGCGATTCCGGTGACCATATGTCACTGAAATCGCCATCGGTCGCGCTCCCGGCCGGCGCGCGGCGAGGTCTGGGGTGAAGCAGCCGAACTTTGGCGCTTCGACTGACCATACGTCAGTCGATTCGCCATCGGTCGCGCTCCGGAGCACGCCGGAGCACGCCGGAGGACGCCGGAAGGATTCGGCCCAAGACCCACTCCGCGTAACCACAGCCCCTCGGTGGTGTTGGGGTCACGGCGATGGCCACTGTGAGCCCAGCAGCCGAGGAGCGTCTGGAGGCGCTTCTGGGAATCGGGACGCCGGGTCCGCGCAAGCGGATGCTGGTCATCGTCAATCCGTACGCCACGACGGTCTCCGATCGCCTGAAGAAGCTGGTCGTATATGCCCTGCGCGGGACATATGACGTCACGGCGATCGACACCCAGGCGCGGGATCACGCCACCGAGCTGTGTCGCGAGGCCGCTGGCGAGGGCTACGACGTGGTGGTGGCCTTCGGCGGCGACGGGACGGTGAACGAGGCTGCGAACGGGCTGGCCGGCTCGGACACCGCCCTGACCTGCCTGCCCGGCGGCCGGACGAACGTGTACTGCCGGATGATCGGGATCCCCACCGATGTCGTCGACGCCACCGAGCACCTCCTGCGGCTGGCCCACGGGTGGGAGCCCAGATGGCTTGACCTGGCTCTGGCGGGCGAGCGCAAGTTCCTCTTTTCGGCGGGCGTGGGACTGGATGCGTCGGTGGTTGAGGTGGTCGATGCCCACCCCCGTCTCAAGGCCCGGCTGGGTGAGTGGTACTACACGGCCACCGCACTCCGGACGTTCAACCGGCCGTATCTTCTGCACCCTCGGCGGCTGGAGGTGACGGCGAACGGCGAGACCTACACCGGAGTCAGCGCGTTCGTGCAGAACGGCGAGGAATACACCTACTTTGGCGATCGGCCGATCGTGGCGGGCGAGGGCGCGACGCTGGACAGCGGCACCCTCTCGGCGGCCATTCTCACGCGCGTGAGCCCCATCGACCTACCCACGATCACCTGGCGCGCGCTGTCCCGGCGGGCCCGGGTGGTCCGCCACCGCCGTATTCAGGCTCTCTCCGGCATCGGTCACTTCACCGTGCGCTCCGTCGACGGCCACCCCCTCCCGCTCCAGGTCGACGGGGACTACATCGGCCAGGTGGAGGAGGTCGAGTTCGGGGTGCTTCCCGGCGCCCTCCGGGTGGTGGCCTGAGGAATCGGCTGTGGGCAGTGCTGTCGCGCGGCGGCAGGTAACCCTCGCCCCGCGGCGAGCCACGCGCCGCGGCGAGCGTCAGGCGCGGCCCGCCGCCTGGGCCTTCGTCCACTCGGCCTTGTGCGCCCGTTTCGCCGCCTGGTAGTCAGCCAGCGCCTGCCTGGAGTCGACGTCGCCCAGCGTGGGATGGGGCGGGATCAGATCCCGCGCGGCGACGACGCCGAACCGGTTGGCCAGGACGGCGCCGAGGGACTTGATCTTCATGTCGCCGAAGCCTGGGAGCGCGGCGAGGTTCGCGCGGAGCTGCTCTGAGTCCTCGGCTTCGGTCCAGACGCGCGCGGCGTCCCCGTCGTAGCGCTCGAGCACGTGCTCGGCCAGGTCGTGGACGCGCTGGGCCATCGCTCCGGGGAACCGGTGGATGGCCGGCTTCTCGCGAAAGACAGGATCCAGATCCGCGCCGGCCAGGGTCTCCGCGTCCAGCGAGCCCAGCCGCTCGCGCAGGACCAGGGGTCCCATGAACGCCTTTGGCACGGGCACCTGCTGGTCCAGGGCAAATCCGACGAGCAGGGCCATGGGGTCGGAGGCGATCAGCGCGTTGGCCTCATCCGAATCCGTGAAGTAGAGGCGATCAGGCATGGGCGGATCGTAACCGGCAGCCGGGGTGGGGACCACGGAGGCAGTCCGCAAACGGCAGCCCGCCGACCGCTTCAGGGGGGGGCAAAACCGCGCGCTCGAGGCTCATATAGATGTGGAGGAGCAACGTTCTCCGGCCGGGAACCGACGGTCAGTCAGCCGACGCCGGCGTGAGGTGCTCCTCACCCCGCGTGATCAGACCGTCCTGGAGATGGCGGCCGAGCACCGGGTGATCCTCCCGAGTCACGCGGCGGCACTGCTCGGCGTCACGCCGCCTACGGCCGGCGCTCGTCTACGAGAACTGGTGGGCGCCGGGTACCTGGCCCGGCACCGGATCTTCGCCGGCCAGCCGGCCTGCTTTCAGATTACGCGGCGGGGCCTCGATGTCATCGGGTCCGGCCTGCCCCGTCCCCGGGTAGACCTGCGGGCCCTTGACCACGACGTGGGGCTGGCCTGGGTGTGGCTGGCCGCGCGGGACGGAGCCTTCGGGGCGATGAGCGAGGTTCTAAGTGAGCGCACGCTGCGCTCTCGAGACGGGAAGCGGCTCGGCATCGGGGCGTCGGGAGCCGACCCAGAGCCCAGTGGCGGATCCGGTCCCCTGGGCATCCGCCTGGGAGGGACTGACCCCCACGGCCGAGCACGCCTGCATTACCCGGACCTCCTGCTCATCACCCCGGAGGGGCGGCGCGTCGCGGTCGAGCTGGAGTTCTCCTCCAAGGGCCAGGCCCGCCTTGACCGGATCCTGGCCGGATATGGCAGCGACGCTCGGACCGATGCCGTGCTCTACCTGGTCGACCGGCCGGCCCTGGCCCAGACGATCCGCTCCAGAGCCCGGCGGCTCGGCCTCTCCTCCCTGGTGCACGTGCAGTGGGTCCGTCAACCCGTAACGAGGCCGACCGGCACGATCCGCGCGGCCGAGCGCTCACCGGCGGCCAGGGAACGATGAGCCCGGCGCTGAAGCGCTCCTACCTCATGCTGGCGGCCTTCGCCGCCCTGGCCCTCGCGCCCGCGCCCTGGATCGCTCCCGTCGTAATCGTGCTGGGGCTCGCGGTGGCGCTTCACCGCCGACTGGGGCTGCTCGCTGGCCCAAGAGCCCGGAAGACACAAGCCCCGGATGACGCCATCGCACTGGGGACCGATCGGCATGGGAAGCAGGTGTGGGTCAGCGAGCGGGAGCTCTCGGCCCACGGACTGATCGTCGGCGCCAGCGGCGCGGGCAAGACGACCACGCTGCTGCGCATCGTGGACGAACTGGTCGCCCGGGGACGACCCGTCGTGGTGATCGACATGAAGGGCTCGCCGGCCTTCGCGCAGTCGCTATGGACGGCTGCGTCGACAGCCGGACGCCCGTTCAGGCTGTGGACGCCTGACGGTCCCAGCCACTGGAACCCCCTGCAACACGGAAATGCCACGGAGCTAAAGGACAAGCTGGTCGCCACCGAGCGCTTCACCGAGCCGCACTACCAGCGAGCGGCCGAGCGCTACATCCAGAATGCCCTGCACGTCCTGCACCAGGCCGGCGGTGGGCGCGAGGGCTCGCTGAGCGGGGTGGTGGAGCTCATGGACCCACACCGCCTCCGGGGCGCGCTGCGCGACGTGACGCCGGATCTGCGCGAGCGCGTTCGGGATTACCTGGCCGGATTGACCCCGGACCAGGTGAGCGCGATTCGTGGACTCCAGACCCGCCTGGCCATCCTCACTGAGTCCCATACGGGTCGCTACCTGGAGCCGAAGGCCGGAGCCGGCACGCTCGACGTCCGTCGCGCACTGGCTGGGCAGGAGGTCGTGTTGTTCAGCCTGAACTCCAGCACGTACGGGAAGCTGGCCAGCCAGCTCGGCACGCTGGCGGTGCAGGACCTCATCTGCGCGGCGGGTGACCGGCTCCGGGCCCGGTCACAGGGCGAGGCTCTGGAGCAGGGCTTCATCGTCATCGACGAGTCCTCGGCTCTGGGCGATAACGTGCTGGCCCTGTTCGCCCGGGGCCGGGAGTCCGGGCTGGGGGTGCTGACGGTTACGCAGGAGCTGACCGATTTCGAACGGGCCGCACCCGGCCTGCGAGATCAGATCCTCGGCAACACAGCCATCAAGCTCGCCCACCGCCAGGAGGTCCCCTCCTCGGCCCAGACGATCGCCCAGTTGGCCGGCACCGAGAAGGTATGGGAGGAGACCCATCACATCGCGGGGCCGCTGCTCAGCGGTCTGCGAACGGGAGGAGGGACCCGGCGTCAGACCGAGCAGTTCATCGTCCACCCGAACGACATCAAGGCGCTGGGCACGGGCGACGCGGTGCTGATCTCAAAGCTCCGGGGCGAAAGGGCGCAGACCGTCCGGATCAGGCCGCCGGATCGACGAGATGGACCCGAGCTCGGCTGATCAGGGCGCCCGCGGCGGGGGCCCGCTGTTCCCCGTCTCGTCGTAGTCGAACGGCGGACTCAGCGGGCCGAACTCCCCGGCAGAGCTCGCGCCATGGGCCAGAGGCGCTCTGAACCAGTAGTCGAGGGCCGAGGTCTTGCCGGTCCAGTCCCACGCGTAGACGGCCAGCCGATACCGGCCCCGCCGCAGCGAGTTGAGCGGCAGTCGCTGAGTGAGCCCGCCGGCCAGCCAGTAGACCCAGTTGGGGATACATCGGTGCCGGGTGGCGAAGCACTCGAATCCGGGCGCGCTCGCGCCCGGTGCGAAGACCACCGGCTTGAGGTTGGGCGGATAGTTCTGCGACCCCCGGAGGGCCCACTCCAGGCCAGTGAGCGCATGACCGTGGGCGTCGTAGAGCCGCCAGGCCAGCGCGGCCGGCGCCAGCACGGGGGTCTCATACTGAAAGCCCCTGGCGACGAAGCTCTGAGGATCGAACGCCCCCACGATCACGCGGCCGTCCGAGAAGATGCGCGGGACCCCGATGACGGGACGCTCAGTGTCGGTGTACGGGTGCAGGCTGCCCCCCGGTCGCAGGGGGTTCAGATAGTCCGAGGTGCTTCCCTCCGACAGCGCCACGTGCGTGAACCCGTACAGAACGTGACCTATCACCGTGTGGTAGGCGCTCACGTACTGGCCATCTGACACCGAGGGATTGACGTGCCAGTAGTAGAAGTTCCCCACGTCTACGTTGACGTCCCCGGTGCCGCGATAGCGAACCGAGGCATACCCGGACTGGATGGCGTACACCGGCTGGAAGTTGTGGGCCTGGATATCGACCGCCACGTGGAAGTTGGCCGGGCGGAGCTCGTTGATCCCCGCCCTGATGGCATGCTGGCGGTGGAAGGGCTTGACCGGCCAGCCCGCGATGGCGCCGGGGGCTGTGCAGCCCACCGAGCACGAACGGCCGTCGGCCCAGAAGGGCACAAGATCGTCGCGGCCGGTCGTGGCCCGCTGACGGCGTGAGATGGAGAACGGCCAGATGTCCAGCCGGAGGCCTCGGCGGCCTGAGGAAGCCGTGTAGGTGACCCTGGCGTCCAGGCGCAGGTCCTGGTCGGAGGTCCTGGCGGCGACGATGGGCCTGTTCCGGGTCCACGCCTGAGTCGAGTGCGCCCTGGGCTGGCGCCTGACGACGAAGCTGGTGCGCCGGCTGGTGGGGTAGGCCAACATCTCCCGGCTGACCACCACGGCCCGGCGGGCGTTCACGCCTGATAGGACCTTCACCCGGCCCGACCTGATCCACACGGCCAGGACATGCATCCGTCTTCCATGCCGGGCGTGCGGGGCCAGGAGCAGGTCACGACACCGCAGGCGCACCTGTCCATGCCAGATCCAGAACCGGTTGCCCGCGTAGGACAGCACGAGATGACCGGGGCGGCGAACCCGGATCTCATCCCCCACGCGGAGAAACGAGGCGCCGCTGCGGGGATGGCCGTTCCTTATCACCCGGACGTGGGCCGGGACCTTGGTCAACGGGATATGGGCCGCACACGCGGCGGCCGTCATTGGCCCTTGATGGCGTTTGGCCCAGGCGGAGGTGGACGGGAGTGCGGCCCGTGGACCGCGGACCAGAGCACCCGGTCGAAGACGTCCTGGGGCACCTGGTCAGGCGTGTTCCACCGGTAGCCGCGGGACATCGCGCGATCCAGGGCGCTGTTCTTATTGCGCTGCAGGAGTGGATATTTCGGCGAGATGGCGCTGAACGACTGGGCGTTGACGGACTTCGACCGGAAGGCGTCGTACATCGGGGTGGCCAGCGCGTCGGCATATGACAGCGGGTGCATGCCCAGGATGAGCTCCATCGAATGGATCATCGAGAGCATGTCGTAGCGGGTGTGGACCACCGCGCCCTTCTTGGCGTAGGGGCTGAACACGGCCGCCGGCATCCGGTGGGCGTCCACGTGGTCGGCACCGTCCTGAGAGTCGTCCTCAAGCACGAAGATGGCCGACGAGCGCCAGATCGCCGAGTGCGAGATGGCATCGACTATCTGGCCCAGGCCGTAGTCGTTCTCGGCCACCATCGAGCGCGGTGAGCGGGCGCCCGGGCTGAGCCCGTTCGTGTGGTCGCTGGGCAGCACCATGTACACGAACCTGGGCACCTGCCCGGTGGCCATCCACTGCTGGAAGCGCTCCTGGAAGCACGTGAAGCGGGATTCCGAGCCGGGTGGCGCCCCGACCGGGGCCGAGGAGTCGTAGGTCTCGTTGCCGTTGATCGCGTCGGTGCCAATCGAGGCGTCGTTGGGGTAGCAGTTCCCAGGCGTGTTGCCACCCGCTCCCAGATCTGAGTGGGAGAACTTCTGGTTTACCAGCGCCGTCTGCTGGGGCGTGTCGTCCTTATCGATGCTGGTGAAGGGCACAGTGCCGGCGATCGCCTCGCCGAAGTTGAAGTAGGAGATGCCCTGCTTCTGGGCCCGGTCGAACAGGAAGCCGGTGCCGGGCCAGGTGATGGAGTACACGCCGAAGTCGTAGGGCCGCCCGCGGCCGGCGTAGTTCTGCTCCCAGTTCTTCTGCACATAGTCCGAGACGGCGGCGGCACTGGTCCAGAAATGGCCGTCGATGGAGGCCTCTGAGTCCGCGTAGACATGGTCAAGGAGGGGGAAGCGCCTGACCAGGGCGTGGAAGTTGGGGGTGATCCGCTTGCCGAACAACGTCAGCTGGCGGTCCCCGTCACCCCGCGGGTCATCGCCCATCACCTGGTCGTAGGTACGGTTCTCCCGGACGATGTAGAAGACATGCTCGATCGGCCCGTTCGGCCGCAGCGGCGTGCCTGCCGGGGCCCGCTCATGATTGGCGGGGACGATCTGCCGGTTGGCGACCTTGGTGTACGTCCTCAGCCGGCGCGCCGTCGGGTAGCGCAGGATGCCCCCCCGACCGGATGTCAGCACTGCCGTGCCCGGATGGTGAAGAAGATTGTCGTCATGGGTGGTGAACGGATTCGGGCCGTTCGGGTTGGGCCCGGATCCGAAGCCCTTGCCGGCGATCCACAGCAGCATCCTCCGCGTGACCTGGACGTCGGCCGGATAGGCCGCGGTGGGAATGCGGCCGATCAGCTTCCCGGAGGGCAGCGCGAACACGGCAAGCTCGTCGGCCCCGGCCTCGGCCACGAAGAGCCGCCGGTCATCCCGCGAGACCGCCAGCGCCACGGGGGACTCTCCCCCGCCCTGCGTGCGCTCCACCGACAGCGTTTTCTGGAGCGTCATCTTGGACGTGTTCACGACGGCCACCTGGTCCTCGTTGGCGATGGCCACGTATGCCAGGCGCCTGCGCGAATCGAGTGCGATGGCCTCCGGATGAGAGATGTTGGCCGCCACCTGGATGTCCTTGGTCTTGCTGGCGTTGTGCAGATCGATCACCGACACGGTCCCCGGCCCCTCATTGGACACCAGGCCGGTCTTGCCACCGGGCAAAATCGCGGCGCCGTAGGGGAACTGACCTGTCTGGACATAGCGCACCGCGTGCGTGTGGGTGTTGATCACAGCCGCCGCGTCGGCCAGGTTGAGGGGCACCAGCAGCGTGTGGCCGTCAGCTGAGATCGCCAGCCGGTCAGGCCAGGACAGCGTCCCGGAAGTTTTGGGTGGGAAGTTCTCAGGAGGCTTGGCGGACGAAGGCGGCGGCACGGGGATGGGGTGCAGCTCCCGCGCCCTTCCGGTGTGCGCGTTGTAGTGGAAGACATGGATCACGTCTCCCTTGCGGCCCGGGCGACCAGGACGTGTCTCGTCCTTGTTGGTGGAGTCCGCCACGCCGGAGACGTAGACCAGGTTGTGCTTACGATCGATCGCGATCCCACCGGAGGCCCCAGGAATGGGCAGCACCTGGATCACCTTTGGCCGCTTGCGGGCGACTGCGATGATGCGGACGTCGTTCAGTGCCCGGCCCGTGGACACCGCCCAGTAGAAATGGCCGTCCGGAGTCAGGGCACCACCGGTGGGGAAATGCCCCAGCTTGACCAGCTTGCCGGGCGGCCGGAGATGGCGGCCATTGCCCGTGACATGAAACCGCGGTCCGATCCGGCCCACGACGGCCAGTGTCCCGGCCAGCGCTGCCGCACCCGAAATCAGGACGACCACCAGCACGGCCGGTAGTCCAAAGCGGTGTCGAAGCAATCCCCTCACAGATGAGCCCTCTCTGCCATCAGAGTGTGACGGCTTCAGATCCGATGTGCATCCATGGGTCGTACGTCCGCAGTAGGCGACGGAGGTTCGAGCGCGCCAAGCACGCGTTCCAGCGCATCGCGCAGCTCGCTGATGACCTCGGCGGGGAGCGGCCTGAGGGGTGCCCGGACATCCCCGCCCACCGGCAGCCCCCGCAGGCCCAGCGCCGCCTTGACCGACGCCTGGAACGGGTGTACAGACAGAACGGCACGCAGTGATTCGACGAGCTCCGTCTGGGCCACCGTGGGATCCCGGACGAGCGCCGAGACCGCCTCGGGAAACCCGGCCGCCACTCCCGAGACGGCTCCCACGGCGCCGGCCTCCAGCCCCATTGGGATCAGGGCCTCGGCTCCGATGAACACGTCCAGGCCCAGCCCCAGGTACGGCGCCACGCGCTCGAACGGCGCGTCGGAAACCTTCAGGCCGGCCAGGTTGGACACGCGGGAGCGGAGATCCTCGATCACGCCAGGCGGGATCGCGTAGCCGGTCCGGTCGGCGTACTCATATACGTAGAACGGCAACGGAGCGCACGCCTCGGCCGCGGCGGCAAAGTGCTCCAGCAGCTCACGCGAGCTCAGTGGGAAGTACGGCGGCCCGATCACGGCCACACCGTCGGCGCCGGTCTGGGCCGCGTGCGCGGACAGGGTGCATGTGTCGGATGTGGTCTGGGCACCACAATGGACGACCACCTTGAGGTGACCGGCGGCCGCCACCGCCAGCTCCGCCACCCGTCGCCGTTCCGCTTCGCTGAGCAGAAGGCCTTCGCCGGTGGTCCCGAGCACAAACAGGCCATCCAGGCCGTTGGACCCGTAGAACTCAAGAAGCGCCGTGAGGGCGTCCTCGTCCAGACGCTCGCCGCCTTTGTGCAGCGGCGTCACCGCCGCGGCGAGCGTCCCAGATATCGGCTCTACGTCAGTCACGCCAGCATCGTGCCACGAACCGACCCAGTACGGATTCGGCTTGGGGCCTGACGGGTCAGTTCAGCAGAACGCCCCGGCCACGCCGTGCCAGTCGCTGAAGTACCTGCCCACCGGGTAGTAGGGGCCCATCTGCTGATGCTCGGATCCGTAGGACACCTTCTGGATGGCCTGCGTGAACGAGGGATCGGCCAGCATCTGCCGGTAGATCATCACGCCGTCAGGCTGTGGGCCCCAGGGAATCCAGCTCGTCACACGCCGGCAGCGCTGCCGCGCCGCCGCGGGCCAGGCGCTGGGAGAGGAGACCACGATCGTGTAGTCGCGTGACCGATCGACGGTGGTCTGATCGTCCCGCCGGCAGCCCACGTAGCGCTGGTCAATCGGGTCGTTCTGGCAGAACGACCAGTAGCGCAGCTGGGGGCCCGTGGGCATGACGGCGGCATCGGGATATGTGGCCGCGAACGTGGGCGCCTGGCCGCGGAAGACCACGATCGGGCCGAACCCGCGGCTGATGAAGGCGTAGACGTACGCGTTGTCCATGTTGGACAGGAAACCGCCGCTGCCGAAGTTCGTGCACGGGTTCTGGCCCGAGTTCGGCAGCTGGTCACCGATCTGGTTGTCCAGCAGCAGATCGGAGCCTGATTGACACAGGTTCACGAATCTGTGCCAGTCGGGAGGGCTGTGCCCCGGGTACGGTGGCCCGGTCTGGGGGCCGTCCTGGGACGCGTAGGCGCTGGTGACGGCGTTGCTGGTGGGCTTCTCCAGGCTGCGGCAGGGTGAGGAGGCGCCGGGCGAAGAGGTCGTGGAGGTGGGCTCCCAGGTGACCTGCGGCAGCCCCACCCCGCCCGTGGCATCGCGTCCGGCGTCCGGCACATACACGCGCAGGGTCATCAGGCCGACCGGATTCTGCGATGGATCCACGTAGAGCGTGTTGGGTCCGGGGTGGTCAGCCGGGTCGAAGGTGATGAACAGCGTGTAGTGGCGCTGGGCCTGCGGCGTGTTGCGAGCAGCGCCCGGGAGGAACGGGTTCGAGCTGCCCGGATCAGGCCGAAGCTCGAAGTCCGACTTCTTGGCAAATGGACGCAGCACCGGGTCGTAGACGTTCCACGAGGTGTAGCGGGCGTAGGGAAAGATCCCCTCGATGCGGATACGCGTCCCGGGCACCGCGACATAGTGCGTCGACCAGTACTGGGCGGAGCTGTCCGGGAAGAGCACGTTGAGCGTGTCGGCGTCAAACCGGGTGGCGGTCAGCTCGCACGTCTGATCGAGCCCGGCCGCCCGGGCGAGCCCGGAAATCATCGCCGTGCCCGACAGCAGCGCCAGGAGCAGCGCTGCCATAACGAAGCCGTACCAGGCCAAGCTCCGCCTGCCAAACCAGGCCTCCCGCATACCCGGGATCGTAATAACTCATGACTGAGGATTCGCCAGTTCGGCCACACCCGCGGAGGCGGTAGGGTTTACGACCATGAATGACGGAGCCGTCAAAGCCCTGACTCGGGTTCGGGCCGCCATCGGAGCCGGCGCGTGGCTCGCCCCGAGACTCTCGGGCCGGCTGTTCGGCTTAGACCCGGAGGCAAATCCTCAACTTCCATACCTGGGACGGCTGTTCGGAGTCCGAGACGCGGCACTTGCCGTCGGCCTGGGCTCGAGCAACGGCACCCAGCGCGCGCAGTGGCTTCAGTTGGGCCTGGCCTGTGACCTGGCCGACGCCATGGCCGGCGTCCTCGCCGGTCGCCGGGGCCAGCTTCCGCCCAGGAGCGCCGTGCTGGTGACAGGCACCGCGCTGTTCGCCGCGGGGCTCGGCGTGGCCGCCCTGCGCGCCGAGCAGCCCGAAGCCTCCTGACCCGCGGGGCACCGCGATGACCCGGCAATCGCGCTTTGTCGCGTTCGGCTCCGCCGGTCTGCTCGTCGTGATCGGAGCGGTGTGCGGGGCGCTGGTGGCGGGCACCGCGGGCCAGATCCTGGCCCTGGTTCTGATCGGGGGAGGTCTGGTCCTCGCCACGGGCCTGGTCTTCCTGGAGGTGGGGCTGAGCGAGGACCGCGAGCGGGCGCGCGAGGAGCGCAGGCCGTCCCGCGGACCGACACCACGCCCAGCGAGGGCGCGTCTGAACCGGTCACGCAGCCACCGGCGGCACCTGGAGCCCTAGGACTCCGCGGCCTACGGCGAGGTGAAGCCCTTGACCACGGGGCTGTGGGCCACCAGCTTCACGGTGCCAGAGGAGTTCGTGAGGGTGATCGTCATGCGCTCGTGGCCGTGGGAGATGAAGCCCGTGCCCTGGACAGCCCCCCTGGCCGTGACACTGCCCAGCTGGGTCAGCTTTCCGGATGCCACCAGCGCGTAGTGGGATCCCGTGTCCGGCACGCCTTGCGCTGACCGGATGAGCTTCCCGACCAGCCGACCCCTGAGGTCAAGGCATTGAGAGGCGGTTCCGCAGGGCGAGCCGCGGAACACGATCCGGACAACCCGGGACTTTCCCGATCCCCGGGGGTGGAGGTAGATCGCGGCCCGACCCGTGTCGCCCGCGTACTTCCCCGTGGCCGAGACGATGGAGCCCCTGAACCTGTCGCGGCGGGGTGTGGAATGCGAGCCGGGATGGCCCCCTCTGGGGGCCGTGGTCCCTGAACTCGACGAAGATGCCGCCGCGGTGCAGGCCGCACTCACCAGCCCCAGACAGATCGCCAGCCCCAGAGCCACTCGCCGCGCCGCGGTGCTCATGCCCTCTCCTACCCCGCCCCGGGCGTGACCCGGTAGGCGTCGAACACGGCGTCGATGTTGCGCAGCCGGTTGATCGTCTGATCCAACATGCGGGTGTCCCCCACCTCCACCACGAACCGATTCTTGACCATCGGGTGGTTGACCGTGCACCGAGCCTCCAGGATGTTGATCCCGGCCTCGGCGAACGTCCTCGACATGTCCTCCAGCAGGCGGTGGCGGTCCCAGCCGTCGACCTGGATCTCCACCCGGAACGAGGTCTCGGCGTCGCCATCCCAGCTGACGGCGGTGAAGCGCTCGGCGTCCCGCTTGAGGACGGCGACGTTGGGGCAGTCCTCGCGGTGGATCGTGATGCCGCGGCCCAGGGAGATGTAGCCGACGATCGGGTCGCCTGGAACCGGCCGACAGCACTTGGCCAGCCGGAGCATGACCTCGTCGATGCCCTCGACGCTGATGCCGAACCGTGACGATGAGGTCGTGGGCCGCGAGCGCTTGCGCCGGGTCTGGAGCAGGTCGTCGGCCGCGGTGGGTGGCGACTCGGCGGCCTCGCCCTGCTTGAGGCGCTGGAGCACCTTGTTGACCACGACCTTGGGGGAGATCTTGGCGGCGCCGAGGGCAATGTAGAAGTCGTCGGCCTTGCGGAAGCCCATCTCCCGAATGACGTCGGCCAGCAGCGGGGACCCGACGAGCTTCTGGGCGGGAAGACCCTGCTTGCGCAGGTGCTCCTGAAGCTGCTCGCGGCCCGAGTGCTCGCTGTCGCGGCGCGATTCCGCCTTGAACCACGCCTTGATCTTGTTGCGAGCCCGCGTGGTCTTGACCAGGGCCAGCCAGTCTCGTGACGGGCCTCGCTCGCGCTTGGAGGTCAGGACCTCGACTATGTCCCCGGAGCGCAGCTGATACGAGAGCGGGACGATCTTCCCGTTGACCTTGGCTCCCACGCACCGGTGGCCCACATCGGTGTGGATCTCATACGCGAAGTCCAGCGGCGTCGACCCCGCGGACAGAGACTTCACCTCCCCCTTGGGGGTGAACACGAACACCTCGTCCTCGAACAGGTCGACCTTGAG
This sequence comes from Solirubrobacteraceae bacterium, assembly GCA_045805485.1. Taxonomy (GTDB): domain Bacteria; phylum Actinomycetota; class Thermoleophilia; order Solirubrobacterales; family Solirubrobacteraceae; genus Palsa-465. Next base: position 16,241 of record JBJMLC010000045.1, read on the forward strand.
CGTCTCGATGAACTCCCGCGAATCGGCCTCGTCCTGCTGCCAGTCCAGCAGTGAGCGCAGCCACTTCAGCCTGCCCTCCGGGTCGGGGGTCAGCCGACCATCTCCCCGCGTAGCCGTCTCCTTGTACATCCAGTGGGCGGCGATCCCGTACTCGGCCAGGTCATGCATCTCCCGGGTACGGATCTGGATCTCCAGCGGCCGCCCCTCCGGACCGATCACCGTGGTGTGCAGCGACTGGTACATGTTGGCCTTGGGCATCGCGATGAAGTCCTTGAACCGGCCCGGCAGGGGCTTCCAAAGCGAGTGGATGACCCCCACGGCGCCGTAGCAGTCCTTGACCGATTCCACGCGCACCCGCATGGCCGTGAGGTCGTAGATCTCGTTGAACTCCCGTCCCTTCTTGGTCATCTTGGAGTAGATGGAGTAGAAGTGCTTGGCCCGGCCTGAGATCTCGGCCTCGATGCCCAGCTCGATCAGCTCCTTGTGCAGGTACTCGCCCGCCTGGTTGACGTAGCGCTCGCGTTCGGTGCGCTGCTGGGCCACCAGGCCCCGAATCTCGTTGTACTTGCGCGGGTGGAGGGTCTGGAAGCTCAGGTCCTCCAGCTCCCACTTGATGGCGTGGATACCCAGCCGGTGGGCGATGGGGGCGTAGATGTCAAGCGTCTCCCGGGCCTTCTCGATCTGCTTCTGCTTGGGCAGCGCGTCGATGGTGCGCATGTTGTGCAGCCGATCGGCCAGCTTGATGAGGATGACGCGGATGTCCGTCGCCATCGCGACCATCATCTTGCGATAGTTCTCGGCCTGGGCCTCATCGCGAGACTGGAAGGTCAGACCGGTGAGCTTGGTCACCCCGTCAACCAGGCCGGCGATCTCCTCCCCGAATGCCTCGCGCACCTCGTCCAGGGAGGCCGAGGTGTCCTCGACGGTGTCGTGGAGCAGGGCGGCGCAGAGCGTCTCCGTGTCCAGCCGCATGCCGGCACAGATCTTGGCCACGCCGACCGGGTGGATGATGAAGTCCTCGCCGGAGCGGCGGCGCTGATCGGCGTGGTGAACGCAGGCGTAGACGAACGCCTCCTCGACCCGGTCCCGGTCGACGACCACAGCCGCCTGGTCAGCGTGCTCCTCGACGATGGCGAACAGATCGCTCAGCAGCCGCCGGGCCAGCGGCGAGAGCTCCGTCCGCTCCACCGGGGCCGGTCCGCCGTTACCCGCTACGTGATCGACCGGCGCCCGCTCAGCGGGGACCAGGGTGGCCGAGGCTCCTGCAGCGCCGGCACGCCTCCGTCCCGCCGGCGGAGGCTTACCGTCGGTGCGGGGCTTGGCCGTCCGGCGCCTCAGCTCCTTGGACGCTGGTTTGCGCTGCTCAGGAATTGCCGTCCGTCCTCGTGTCGATGTGTGTACGCCCGGTAGGCCGGCGAGCGCTCCAGCGCGGTTGGGGCACCGCCGCCGACCAGAGCCAGGGCAGGCAGATCCCGGTCGAGACTGACAAGCTCAAGCTCGGAGAGCACCCGGACCAGCCGCCCGGCCAGCCGCGCCGGCCGCCCCGGTGACGCCTCGCCCCGGAGCAGGCGCTCAAGCTCCTCACCGGCAGCCTGACGGCGGAGCCGGAGGCTCCGGTAGACAGCCACAAGCGATGTGCGCAGGCCATACTCGAACTCGTGCATCTCCTGGGCAAAGCGTAGCTCAGCCTCTCCCCAGGCCAGATGGGTAAAGCCCACGCCGGAGCGCAGCAGGCCGTCATGAGCCTCGCAACCCGGCGGGTCAAGCTCGACCAGGTGCTCAAACCGGTCCGCGAGGTTCGGGTCCAGCTCCAGCGCGTGGTAACAGGCCAGGCAGAAGCCCCCCACCCGCGTCCGCAGCCCCTCCAGCCGGCGGCCGACGTCAGTGCACAGGACCAGAACCGAGCCTGTGGCCAGCACATCGGTCACCGCAGCCAGGGGGCTCTGGCCTCGGCGGTCGATGATGACCCGCGAGGCCTCCGCGGCGCGGGACGTTGGCGCCGGGATTGGGCGCGCCACCTCCTGGAGGGCGTCGGCCAGGTAATCGTCACTCTCGCCCAGCACCTCGATGGGCGGCGGCGCGCAGTCCCAGAGCCCCCGGAGCACCAGCCTCGGCTGCACGAGTCCGTTCCAGCAGTTGCGCTCAAACCGGAAGCTCGCGTCGACGGGCCCGCCCGCGTGTGCGCGGACGCTGCCATCGCAGCCAAAGGCCACGGCCGGAGTCCGCGCGCCGCCGTTGATGACCGTGAAGCGGGCGTGGCGCCCCTCGCCCATCGCCTTCACGTCGGCCAGGCGTGCCCCGGGCACCAGCAGGCGCGGCCCGGGATTGCCCAGCCCGGTGGGCTCGAGCAGCTCGAGCTCCTCTATCAGGTCCAAAGAGAGCTGTGACCCGCTGACCACGGCATCGACCCTGTCCACCCGGGTGAGGAGCTCGGGGGTGAGGATCGACTCGGCGTGAGCCTCCATCGCCGCGCGAAATGCATCCAGGCGATCCCGGTCCAGTGTCAGCCCCGCAGCCGCGCGATGGCCGCCATATCGCTCCAGGTGTCCCGCGCAGGCGCGCAGCCCTCCGAGCAGGTCGAATCCCGGAATGCTGCGTGCCGAGCCGGTGCCGCTCGGGCCGTCGAGGGCCACCAGGACGGTGGGGCGGTGGTGTCGCTCCACGATCCGGGAGGCGACGATTCCCACCACGCCGGGATGCCAATCCTCACCCCAGAGGACGTAGGCGGCTCGCGGCCCGAGCTCGGCCACCTGGGCCTCGGCCTCCCACGTGATGCGCTGCTCCACGGCACGGCGCTCGGCGTTCAGACGGTCCAGCTCGGTAGCAATCTCTTCGGCGCGCGACTCCTCGGCGGTCAGGATGAGCTCCAGGGCCGCATCGGCGCGAGCCAGACGGCCGGCCGCGTTCAGCCGGGGCGCCAGCCGGAACGCCAGAGCGTGGGTGTCCAGGGCGCTTGGATCGACGGAAGCCACGGCCATCAGAGCGCGCAGCCCAGGCTTGGCCGTACTGGCCAGCGTGGTCAGCCCGGCGCGGACCAACCGCCGGTTCTCGCCCCGCAGCGGCATCAGATCGGCCACGGTGGCCAGCGCCACCAGCTCCAAGTCGTCCTGGACGGTGGAGGCCCCCAGCGCCTGGGCCAGCTTGTGGGCCACGCCGGTCCCACACAGGTCAGGACACGGATAGCCGCAGACCGCGGGATGGATGATCGGGCACTCAGGCAGCGCGCCGTCTCCCCGGGGGTGGTGGTGGTCGGTGATCACGACCTCCATCCCGGCCGCCCGCGCGGCGGCCACCTCCTCCACGGCCGTGATCGCGCAGTCCACGGTGATCAACAGCTCGGTCCCCCGCGCGGCCAGCCGGCGCACCGTCTCGGCCGTGAGCCCATAGCCGTCCTCGATACGTCCGGGCACGAACCAGTCCACCTGGGCGCCGCGGGCGCGCAGCGCCCGAACCATGATCGCGGTGGCGCACACCCCATCGACGTCGTAATCGCCGTGGATGGTGATCCGGCCGCCACCCGCGATGTGGCGCTCGATCAGATCGACCACCTCGGCCATGCCCTGAAAGGCGCTCGGCGGGTGCTCCTCCAAGGCCTGCAGGAAGTCGCGTGCTGCCCCCGGGTCGTGCAGCCCGCGGCGCACGAGGACCTGCGAGAGCACGTGGCCGATTCCCAGCTCCCGCTCCAGATCCAGCGCCGCCGAGAAATCGTAGGAGGGGACGTCAAGGCGGGGCTCGTCCGAGAGCCGGGCGGAGGGCTCCGACCGGGGTTCGTCCGGGGCCCGGGCGGAGGGCTCCGAAGCCTGTGTCGCGGGCCCCACGTCGGCCAGCCGGAGAGGCGCCGAAGCGGGAGGCGAGGCGGGTTGTTCTCTCAGCAGCGCGGGCTCGGGCACGCCGCCAGACTAGGGACGCCTCCCGACGGATCGACCGGGATGGGCCCTCGCCCGATGCAGTTTCGAGGCGCGCTGTTACGAAGTTGCGGGAATCGGGTCCAGGCGCTCTCGCCTGGCGCCGATGAGCCAGATGACGGCCATTCCGGCGATTGCTCCCGGGATGGCCTCCAGGGCCGTCACCAGATGGGTGTCGTGCCGGCCGGGGATCGTGAAGCCGGCGATGATGAAGCCGGAGACCACGGCGCCGATCTCTGCACCGATCAGAGCGCCCACGATGCCCGCCCAGAAGCGGTCGGGCAGCCAGATGGAGAAGTGCCACAGGGCCAGACCCATCATCAACCAGGCGAGCATGCCCATCAGCAGCGCTCCCCGTGGATCGCCAGCATCATCAGCGACGCCTCCCGTGTCGGCGGTTGCGGGGCTTTGACGGGCGCTTGGGCTTGGGGGGCATCTGAGCCATGCCCTCGTTCTCAGCGACGTCCGGCGCGGGGACGTGCGGCGCGGTGCCTCCATCCGGCTGAGGCTTGGTCTTGGCAGGAGGCGGACTCGGCTCGGCAGCCGTGTGGGCCATGCGCTTGGTGAGCGTTGAGGTGTGGGCCCCCGGCGCGCGCTCGATCTCCAGATCACGCTTCATCTGCTCGAACTCGGCCGCAGACACAGTCTCCGGTTCGGGAGTCGTCAGCCGGCCGGGGCGCAGCCGCCGCTTGCTCTCCGGCTCCACATCGCCCGCCGCCTCGGCGTACGCGGGCACGAACCCCTTATCGGTTTCGATACGCAGGCGCCGCGAGCGGAACTGGGGCTCGCGCTCCTTCCACTGGGTGAGGACGGGCGAGGCGATGAAGATCGAGGAGTAGGCGCCCGACGCCACGCCGATCATCAGCGCGAAGGCGAAGTCCTGAAGCTCCGAGGAGCCCGCCACCCCGCCGAACAGGAGCAGGGCCACGATCGGCATCAGCGTGCAGAACGTAGTGGCCAGCGACCGGGTGAGCACCTCCGACATGGACCGGTTGACGATCTGCGAGAACGCGGCGCGTGGCATGCGCGGCATGTTCTCCCTGACCCGGTCGAACACGATGATCGTGTCGTAGAGCGAGTAGCCCAAGATGGTCAGCAGCGCGGCCACGGTCGCTGTCGTCACCTCCCGGCCGGTCAGGGAATAGACGCCTGCGGTGATCAGCAGGTCGTGAGCCAGCGCGATCAGCACCGGGACGGCGAACTTCCACGCAAACCGCAGCGCCACGTAGGCCGAGATCACGATCAGCGAGGCGATGATGGCGATCACCGCGCTGTTGGCCACGGTGCTTCCGAACGTCGGCCCCACCGAGCTGGCCTGGAAGCCGCCCGGTTTCACGCCGAAGTGATCCCGGAGCGCGCCCTCCACCCGGGGTACATCCTTGGGGCGAAGCTTCTTGACCGAGATCTGGAAGACGTTGTTGCCCAGGGCCTTATTGCTGATCCTCTGGACCTCGGGATTGCTCGCACCAGCCGCGCTGACCACCTTGGCCACCTCGGGCTGGGTGGCCGCATGCTCAAGCGGGGCCACGAGCCGCGTGCCTGAGGTGAAGTCGATGCCCAGGTTCAGGCCTCTCCCGCCCACGGCCAGCGCCCCCACGAGCAGGATGACCCCGGACATCGTGAAGAAGTACCGGGAGGCGCCCATGAAGTCGAAGCGCCACACGCGCTTCTTGCCTGAGGCACCAAGGGCGCTGGGCGAGGAAATCACCCGCGCATCGCCCATCGTGGTCAGGATGGCCTGGGTGGCCATGACGGCCGTGAACAGAGATACCGCGGTGCCGATGCCCAGGGTGACCGCGAAGCCCTGGACCTCCGACGTGGCCAGCACGAACAGGATGAACGCGGTCATGATCGTGACCACGTTGGCGTCGATGATGGCGGTCAGACCCTTGCGATAGCCGGTGATGATCCCCTGGCGCACCGAGCGGCCGGACCGGATCTCCTCCTTGACGCGCTCGAAGATCACGATGTTGGCGTCCGCGGCCACTCCGATGGTCAGGATCAAGCCGGCGATTCCGGGGAGCGTCAGGACGATCGGGATCAGCTTGATCAGCGCGAAGAAATACAGCCCGTACACGAACAGCGCCGCGGTGGCGATGAGCCCCAGCACGCGGTAGTAGGCGACGAGGAAGATGATCACGGCGATCAGGCCGATCAGGCCGGCCACGAGCCCCTTGTGCAACGCCTGCTTGCCCAGAGTGGCCGACACCTGGGAGGAGGAGATGAGCCGGAGCTTGATTGGCAGGGCCCCCAGCCGGAGCTGCTGGGCGAGGTTGTTGGCCGATTCGATCGTGAACCCGCCGCCCTGGATCGTCGCCCCGTTATCGGTGGGGATCCCGTCCGGGTTCTGCTTGTAGTCGATGAACGGGACCGTGATGAGCTGCGTGTCCAGCCCCACGGCGAAGTGCTGGTCGAGCTGCTGGCCCAGGCCGCTGACCAGCTGGCCACGGCGGGCGATCTGCGCGGTGACGTTCTGGAACGCGGGGCCGCCCTTGGAGGTGAAGCCGAACTCCACGTCCGGCTGTCCTGACTGGTCGCTGCCCTCCTGCGGGTTGGTGATGTCGTTGCCGAACAGGGCCACCCGGTCACGGAGCGCGAAGAACTGGGCCGACGGATTCCACAGCGGCGGCTGGTGGCCGTAGGTCGGATAGGCGGCCTCCATCACCGTCCAGCCCTGCTTGACGGTCAGGATCTCCGCGTCCGAGAGCGAGACCCCGGACGGGAGCGCGTCCTTGAGATCGCTGATCGTGCCCTCGGGACCGGCCAGGTAGCAGCGTTGACCGACCACGGGCGTCACCTTGTGGAAGTGCGATGACGTGGTGCAGGCCGGGCTGCCCGGCTTGCCGAAGGCGTAGTACGCCGGCCCCAGGCGAGAGTTGCTGTTGGAGATCTGCTCAGGCTGCTTGGCCGCGAGCTTGACCGCCTGATAGAGGGGCAGACTCCCTGACCCCGGCGCGCCCGCGCCCTGGCTGATCGCCAGCGCCTTTTGATCGCCGGTCTGGAGCAGTTGGGCCACGATCTTGCCGTTGGGCGCCAGGACGTTGTTCTCCCAGTCGTAGAACTCCAGACGGGCCGTCGTCCCCACCAGCTTCTCAGCCCGCTTGGTGTCCTTGACGTCAGGCAACGACACCGTGATCTGATTGCCGCTGGTGGTCTGGATCTGGGTCTCGGAGACGCCCAACTGGTTTGTCCGCTGACGCATCACGTCAACGGCCCGAGCCAGCGCCGCCGGGGTCACCACCCTGGTCTGCTGGGTGGGCTCACCCTTATAGGTGAGCTGGGTCCCCCCCTTCAGGTCCAGCCCCAGCTGAGTCGGTCGCGACCCGATCGCGACCGCCGAGGCCGCGATCAGCCCGAACACCAGCACCATGATGAAGATGTTCCGCTGGCGGTCGGTCATCTGATCCGGATGCTAGACCTTTGATCAGCGGCCGTTGGACGGGGTGAGGACCACGAGCACGCCGCCCTCGTCGTCGTCGTAGGCCGGGAAGATGTCGGCGACGGCCCGGGCAGGGAGGTCGCCGTCGGCATGGACCCCGACCGACTTGCCCTGCACACGGACCTCCCACTCCAGCGCCGTCTGCACGTGGTCCGTCCCATCATCGAACGCCAGGCCCAGCACCTCTGAGATCGGCCGTCCGATGACCTGCTCGGTCTTCAGCCCGGTCAGCTCGAAGGACCCCTTCCCGCAATCCACGATCCGGCCGTCGGCATCGCACGCGAAGAAGGCGGCCGTGGGGGCCGGGTAGTAATCGTCGAGGAGCTCGAAGAGGTACGCGAACCCACACTTCTCACAGCCGCGCACCTCGTTGCGGCGGAATGCCACGTTGCGCTCGGTGGCCATCGACCGGTGGCCGCAGTGTGGGCAGATGAAGTAATGCTCGCGGGACATGGACGGCCCTGAGGATAGCTGCGGGGTTGGGGGGAGCCTGGGCCGTCTTCGAATGCTCTTCGGTTACAGCAGCGTCGGTGCTCCCGGTGGATCAAGCCCCAGATGCTCGAAGGCGCGCCGGGTGGCCGCCCGCCCGCGCGGCGTGCGCTCGATCATGCCCTGCTGGAGCAGGTAGGGCTCGTAGACGTCCTCGATCGTCCCCTGCTCCTCGCCCACCGCCACCGACAGGGTGGAAAGCCCCACCGGCCCGCCGCCGAAGCGCTCGCAGATGGCGCGCAGGATCTCTCGATCCAGCCGGTCAAGGCCTGCGTGGTCGACCTCGAGCTGCTCCAGCGCGGCGACCGCCGCCGGAGCGCTGATGACACCGTTTCCCCGCACCTCCACGTAGTCCCGGACCCGCTTGAGCAGCCGGTTTGCCACCCGCGGCGTGCCCCGGCTGCGCTCCGCGATGGCCCGGGCCCCGGCATCCTCGATCTCCACCTCCAGCAGCCTGGCCGAGCGCCTGACGATTGTGGCTAGGTCATCCGGGGCGTAATGGTCCAGGCGGTGCTGGATCCCGAACCGGTCTCGCAGAGGTGTGGTCAGAAGGCCGGTGCGCGTGGTGGCGCCGATCAGCGTGAACGGCGGCAGCTCCAGCGTGACCACTCTGGCGCCGGCCCCCTGCCCCACCGTGATGGGCAGACAGCGGTCCTCCATGGCCGGATAGAACGTTTCCTCCAGCGCTCGGGGGAGGCGGTGGATCTCGTCCACGAAGAACACCGCCCGCGGCTCCAGGGCGGTCAGGAACGCCGCCACATCGCCCTTGCGCTCGAGCGCGGGCCCGGCGGTCTGCACGAACCCCACCCCCAGCTCGGCGGCCACGATCTGGGCCAGCGATGTCTTGCCCAGGCCGGGCGGGCCGGCCAGGAGCACGTGGTCCAGTGCCTCGCCGCGGCTGGCCGCCGCGGACATCGACACTGCCAGCTGGTCCTTGATCGCCTCCTGGCCGATGAAGTCCTCCAGGCGGCGTGGACGCAGCGAGCGATCCAGGTCGTCCTCGGACAGCTCCTGGGGAGTCTGGATACGGGTGTCCGAGGTGCTCATCGACGGGCCGTCCTCAGGGCCGCGGCGATCAGCTCCTCAGCCCGCTCGCCCTCCAGGCCTTCCAGCAGCCCGTCCGCCTCCTGAACGCTGTAGCCGAGCTCCAGCAGTCCGGCCCGGGCCAGCGCGCGCGGGTCGTCACTCCGGGTGATGCGGATTGCCGGGGCGCTCGTCTCGTCCGCCACCTTCTCCCGCAGCTCGACGACGATTCGCTCAGCGGTGCGCTTGCCGATTCCCGGCACGGCCTGGAGCCTCGCCGTGTCGCCGGCCGCGAGCGTGCTCAGCAACGCTCGCGGCGGCCCTCCCGAGAGAACGGCCAGGGCCACCTTGGGCCCCACGGACTGGACGCCCAGCAGCATCAGGAAGAGCTCTCTCTCCTCCTCGGTGGCGAACCCGTACAGCGCCAGCGCGTCGTCACGGACCACGAGATGGGTGTGCAGGACGACGTCGTTGCCCACCGCGGGCACGTGGCGAAGGGTCTCTGAAGACACGGCGAGCCGGTAGCCCACGCCACCGCAGTCGACCACCACGTGATCGGCCCTTCGCACGGCAACCGTGCCGGAGATCAGAGCGATCACGCCCGGGCCACCGCCTGGGCCAGAGGAGCCCGGTTGAGATGGCATATGGCCACGGCCAGCGCGTCAGCCGCGTGGTCGGTGGCCGGTGCTGTGGTCAGCCCCAGAAGGCGGGTCACCATCCTCGACACCTGCTCCTTGCCCGCGCGGCCATGGCCGCACACCGCACCCTTGACCTGCTGGGGGGTGTATGAGCACGAGGGAATCCCGCGCTGTCCGGCGGCCAGCAGGACCACCCCTCGGGCCTGGCCGACGGCGAACGCCGTGCGAGCGTTGGCGCCGAAATACAGCTCCTCGATGGCCAGCGCGTCCGGGCCGTGGTCGTCCATGAGGTCGGCCACGGCGGCGTGGATGTCTGCCAGCCGGCGCTCCAGTGGTACGCCCGCCCGCGTCTTGATGACGCCCTCGGCGAGGGTTTGGAACCGGGACCCCGCGCTTTGCACGAGGCCGTAGCCCGTGTCGGCGGTCCCGGGATCGATCCCCATCACGATCACAGGGCACCATTCTGCGCGGGCAGGCGGACGCCTTCCTTGGCTGGGCGGCGTCGGTGGCGCGGCGTGCGGGCGCGGGTGCGCGGCGTTTTGGCGGCGTCGGCGCCGGCGCCGGGTCGCGCGCGGGTTGGGCGGTCAGCGGGAAGTTTGGCGATTTGGCGCAGACAGGTTGCGGTGAATTGGCATTCATCCCGGGCAATCGGGCCCGCCCGCTCCGCCCGGGCCCATCGATCGCCGACCGCTCCGTCAATCACAACCCCGTGTCACCTCCATGACACTACTTCTCAGGCGGTTGGCTTCCTCTGCCGATATCCGTCTGAGACATGTTTGGCAAGGGAGGGCAAGAGGAACTGGCCGAGCTCGCGCGTCTACGCCAGCGCGTGGCCGAGCTGGAAGCTGAGCGCGCGCGGCGCAGCGGTGTGGATGAGCTGACCGGCGTCCTGAGCCCCAGGTCCTTCCGCGGGCGGATGGTGGACGAGGTCAGCCGGGCCCGCCGCTGTCAGCGGCCCCTGGCCCTGGCGGTTCTGGTGCTTGACGATTTTGCTGCCGTGGAGGCCGCTCACGGCTTCGCGGCCGGCGATCAGCTCCTGGCCCGGGTGGCCGAGCGGATCGGCCAGACGCTTCGGCAGCACGACCTGGTGGGGCGCACGGGCAACCACGAGTTCGCGGTACTGCTCCCCGAGACCACCGTCGGCGAGGCCGAGCCGCCCATCCAGCGGGCCATCTCCGGACTGGAGGAGCTGGGCGGCCGCACCATGAGCGCGGCAGGCGCATCGGTGGGCATCGCCGCCTGGGAATCAGGTACGAGTGCCGAGGGCCTGCTGGCCGCAGCGCGCCAAGCCGCGTCGGCGGCGCACCGGGCGGGTGGTGGACAGATCGTCGTCGCCGGCACGACCGGCGCAAACGGCACCGGCCCGGCCGGCGACGCTCAAGACACGCAGGCCCAGAGCGCACAGAGGGATGCCATCGAGGCTCTGGTCGTCACCCTCACCGAGCGTGACGGCTACACCGGCGAGCATTCCGAGGCGGTCGTGGAGATGTCGGCCGGAGTGGCGCGCAATCTGGGGCTGAGGGACACCGAGGTGGCGTGGATTCGCTCGGCGGCGCTTCTGCACGACATCGGCAAGGTGGCCATCCCGGACGAGATCCTCCACAAGCCCGGGCCGCTGACCGACGAGGAATGGGTGCTGATGAAGCAGCATCCGGTGATCGGCGAGCGCATTCTGCGTGTCCTGCCGGGCATGGGCCCCGTGGCCCGGATGGTGCGCCACGAGCACGAGCGCTGGGATGGCGGCGGTTACCCCGACGGCCTGGTCGGCGAGGACATACCGATCGGCTCGCGGATCATCATCGCCGCCGACACCTATCACGCCATCACCTCCGACCGTCCCTACCGGGCCGCGCGGTCCCACGAGGAGGCGGTCAAGGAGCTCACCCGCTGTGCGGGATCGCAGTTCGACCCGGCGGTCACCGGGGCGCTGATCGGCTACCTGTACGGCCAGCGGCAGACCGGCGCCATCGCCGTCGCGGGCTGACCCGTCCGACCTGAGCGCCGGCGGCGGCCGAACTCAGCCCGGCTGCGGCCGAACCCCGCCCGCAGAGCGATTCTCCCTACGCCCGTGAGAACCGGCAGCGCACGAGCGTGGCCAGGACCCTGAAGCCGTCGGCTGCGCCCAGCTTCTTACCCTCCGCTGTCGTGCGGGCGTGGTAGTGCACGGGGACCTCGAAGATCCGCTCGCCCCGCTGGACGAGACGGGCGGCGATCTCAGGTTCGATCGCGAAGCCGGGGGCGCGCATTGGGAGGCTCCGGAAGAGCTCGGTCCGGATCATCTTCTGGCAGGTCATGATGTCGTGCAGGTACACGTTGAACAGCACGTTGCACGCGAACGTGACCGCCTTGTTGCCGATCACGTAGACGAAGGAATGGCTGGTGTAGCCGTCAAACGCCCGCACCCCAAAGCAGGCGTTCGTGCGACCGTCGAGCAGTGGCGGCATGAGCAGGGCCAGATCACGCGGGTCGTACTCCAGGTCGGCGTCGAAGATCGCCGAGAACTCTCCTTGCGCCTCCGTCAGCGCCGTCCGCACGGCGGCGCCCTTGCCACGGTTCTCAGGGTGCTCCAGCAGGCGAACCCGTGACCCCCAGTCTCCCTGGCGCAGGATCTCCTCTGTCCCGTCCGTCGACCCGTCGTTGACCACGATCAGCTCAAAGTCCACGGGAAGCTCGGTTCGGAGCACCTCGCGGATGGCGCGCTCCACCCGGACGCGCTCGTTGTAGACCGGCATCAGGATCGAGAGCATGGCGACAGCTCCAGGAGTCCTCGGGGTTCGCAGGCGGACCCTGGAGCGAGGCGAGCGTAGCGAACGGTTCCTGTTTCAGGCAGGATGCGGGCATGGACTTCGCGGCGGCCGGGCTGCTCGACGATGTGGACGGGGACGATCGAGCCGCCCGCATCAGGTTGCTGGAGAGCCTGTCCGAGCAGGGCTTTGAACTCGATGAGCTGAAGGCCGCGGCCGCCGACAATCGGCTGGCCCTGCTGCCCGTGGAGCGGGTCCTGGCCGGCCGCTTCACGGCCGAGGAGGTGGAGGAGCAGACGGGGCTTCCGGCGCAAACGATCCTCAACGTCAGGCGGGCCCTGGGACTTGCTGACGCTCGGCCTGACGAGAAGATCTTCTCGGACGCCGACCTCGACGCAGCCCGGTCGATCAAGACCTTCATCGAGGCCGGGTTCAGTGACGAGGCGATCGCCGACATCACGCGCGTCCTCGGCGAGGGAATGGCCCGGCTGAGCGCCGCCTCCGGACAGGCGTTCGCCCAGACGTTCCTCAAGCCCGGCGAGAGTGAGGATGTGGTGGCGCGCCGGTTCGCCGAGATGGCCGAGAACATGACCGAGGCGCTGGAGCCCGTGCTGGCGGCCGCGTTCCGCGCCCACGCGCTCGACAACGTGCGCCGGGCCATGATCAGCCAGGCCGAGATGGCCGCCGGTCAGGTCGCCGACGAGCAGGAGACGAGCGTGTGCTTTGCCGATCTGGTCGGCTTCACGCGGCTGGGCAGCCGGGTGGAGACCCACGCGCTGGGCGATGTCATCGGGACCTTCGCCAAGCTGGCCGCAGGAGCGGCCGAGCCGCCGGTGAGGCTGGTCAAGACGATCGGCGACGCCGCCATGTTGGTGTCCCGAGAGCCCGGACCCCTGGTGGAGGCCGCGCTGTCGCTCATCGAAACCGGAGAGGCGGAGGAGCTACCGGCGGTCCGGGCCGGTATCGCGTGGGGCGGGGCGATTCCCCGCTCAGGCGATCTGTACGGACACGCCGTGAACCTGGCCAGCCGGGTGACCGGGATCGCGCGGCCGGGCAGCGTGCTGTGCACCAAGGAGGTGCGGGACGCGGCACCGGACTTCGACTGGTCGTTCGCCGGGACCCACCGGCTGAAGGGCATCGATGGGTCGCTTCCGCTCTACCGAGCGCACCGTGGCGGGCAGGCTTCCGACGGGCAGGCCTCCGACGGTCAGGCGAAGGTCAGGAGACCGAAAGCAGGTCGATCACGAAAATGAGCGTGGAGTTCGGCGGGATCGTTGGGGGTTGGCCCGCCTTGCCGTAGGCCTGGTCCGGGGGAATGATCAGCTCGCGCCGCCCCCCCACCTTCATGCCGGGAATGCCCTTGACCCAACCCTCGATGACGCCCCCGGAACCGGTCTGCAGCGTGGTGGTGAACGGCTCGTTGCGCTTCCAGGAGGAGTCGAACTCCTGGCCGTTCTGGTACAGGGCGCCCACGTAGTTCACGGTGACCGACTTGCCCGCCTGGGCGGTCGCACCGGTGCCAGTGATCAGGTCCTTGGTCTGTAGCGTCGTGGGCGGCGGCCCCTTGGGGACGGTGACCACCGGCTTCTTGGACAGCTGGGGCGGAACCTTGGGTGTGGTGGGCACAGAGGCCTGGGTGGCCCCGCCAGATGGCGCCTGCTCGACGCCTGGAGCGCCAGAGCTGCCGCAGCCTGCCAGGACTCCGGCGGAGGCCAGGGCGGCGGTCACGGCGATCAGTCGGGTGGCTGGCATGAAGCGCGACAGGCTAGCGGACCGGGCTAACCGGGACCGCTGACTACGACGCCAGACGCTCCAGCACCGCCGCATCCACGTCGAAGTTCGCGTGCACGGCCGTCACGTCGTCTGACTCCTCCAGGGCGTCGATCAGCCTCATGAGACGCTGAGCGTCTGCCTCCTCCACGGGGACCCGGGCTCGGGGACGCTGGCTCAGATCGGCGCTCTCCACCTCCACCTCGGCTCCAGCCAGAGCCTCGCGGACGGCCACCAGGTCGCTCGGCTCGGTGATCACCTCGAACACGTCCTCATCCAGCGAGATGTCCAGAGCTCCGGCGTCGATGGCCGGTATCAGGTCGTCCTCGTCATAGCGTTCGGCGTCGACCACGATCACGCCCTGCTTGTCGAACAGGTAGGACACCGACCCGGGTTCGCCCAGGCTTCCCCCGTGCTTGGTCAACAGGTGCCGGACATCGGCGCCGGTGCGATTGCGGTTGTCGGTCAGGGCCTCGATCAGCAGCGCGACGCCACCCGGGGCGTATCCCTCGTACACCACGGTTTCGATGCGCTCGGCGTCCACCCCCTCGCCGGTGCCCTTGGCGATGGCCCGCTCGATGTTGTCCTTGGGCATCGACGCGTCGCGCGCCTTCTGAATGGCCAGCGCCAGCGAGGGGTTGCCGTCCGGATCTCCTCCCGCTTCCCGGGCCGCCACCGTGATGGCTCGGGCCAGCTTGGTGAACTGCTGGCCGCGCCGTGCGTCCACGACGGCCTTCTTGTGTTTGATCGAATGCCACTTGGAGTGACCGGACATCGAAACAAGTCTATGAACCCCCACTGGAGGCTTCCAATCAGGCGCGATGCGGGCCCGAGTCCACGCCCTGATGCCGGGTAGGATCGAGACGCCATGAGCGCCATCGCCGATCCCTCGATCTTCAAGGCCTACGACATCCGGGGCATCTACGGAACCCAGCTTGACGCCGCCGGGGCAGAGGAGATCGGCCGAGCGTTCGTCCGAGTCATCTCCGAGCTGGAGGCGAAGGCTCCCTCCGATCTGCGCCTGGGCCTGGGGCGGGACATGCGCC
The DNA here is from genome assembly GCA_045805485.1 of Solirubrobacteraceae bacterium. Classification (GTDB taxonomy): domain Bacteria; phylum Actinomycetota; class Thermoleophilia; order Solirubrobacterales; family Solirubrobacteraceae; genus Palsa-465. The sequence continues at coordinate 31,295 of JBJMLC010000045.1, forward strand.
TCACGGGGCCCGAGCTGGCTGCGGCCTACCGGGACGGAATGTGCGCCGAAGGCGCCACCGTTTTCGATGCCGGCGAGGTGGCCACCGAGATGCTCTATTTCCTGGTGGGCTCCCGCGAGCTTGACGGAGGGATCATGTGCACGGCCTCGCACAACCCCAAGGAGTACACGGGTGCCAAGCTCGTGCGGCGGGGGGCGATCGCCCTGTCAGGCAACGCCGGGATCGATCAGATCCGGGCCCACATCGAGGCTGGGCTCGGACCCGCGCCGGGCGGAGGCACGGTGGAGGCGGTGTCGGTGGAGGACGGCTTCCACCAGGCCGTCCTGAAGTTCATCGATCCCTCGGCCGTCCAGCCTCGGCGCCTGGTTGTCGACGGGGGCAACGGGATGGCCGGTCCGATGGTCGGGCCCATCCTGCACAGGCTCGGGCTCAGCCCGATAGAGATGTACTGGCGGCCGGACGGGAATTTCCCTGACCACGAGCCCAACCCCCTCCTGCCTGAGAATCGCCGGCTCATCATGGAGACGGTGGTGGATCAGGGGGCCGAGCTGGGGATCGCCTGGGACGGCGACGCCGACCGATGCTTCTTCATCGACGAACAGGGGGCCTTCGTGGATGGAGACTTCCTGACCGCACTGCTGGCCGAGTCGATGCTGGCCAAGCAGTCCGGGGCGACGATCCTCTACGACGTGCGGGCCAGCCGGGCGGTGGCCGACACGGTGGCCCGGGCGGGAGGTCAGGCCCTGATGAACCGGGTTGGTCATGCCTTCTTCAAAACGCGCATGCGCGAGGAGGATGCCGCGTTCGGCGGCGAGGTCTCAGGCCACTACTACTTCCGCGACTTCTACTGTGCCGACTCAGGCTCGATCCCGGCGCTCCTCATCCTGGAGCTGCTCTCGCTGCGCGGGGTCAGGCTGTCCGAGCTCCTGGAGCCCTACCGATCCTCGTACTTCATCTCGGGCGAAATCAACTCGGAGGTGGCGGATCAGCAGGCCAAGGTGGAAGAGCTGGCTGCGCGCTACTCCGACGGCCACCAGTACCGCCTGGATGGTCTCTCCGTGGAGTACGAGGACTGGCACTTCAACGTCCGTCCCTCCAACACCGAGCCGCTGCTCCGGCTGTGCCTGGAATCGCTGCGCTCACGTGAGGACATGGAGCGGCGCCGGGATGAGGTGCTGGACGTGATCCGTTCTTGACCTCCTCCCCCCCGCCCGGCGCCACCAGCGATGAGGCCCTGAGCCGGGCGGCTCGGGCGGGGATTCATCGCCTCACCGTACCCACCCCGTTCGCGGTGGGCCGGGTCAACTGCTACCTGATAGAGGACGAGCCGCTGACGCTGGTCGACACCGGGCCCAACTCCGGCAAGTCACTGGACGAGCTCGAGCGGGCGCTGGCTGGGCACGGCCGGTCGATCGAGGACCTCCAGCTGATCGTGATCACGCACCAGCACATGGACCATCTCGGCCTGCTGGAGATCCTGGCCAGACGCTCGGGAGCCGAGGTGGCCGCGCTTCACCTCCTGGCTCCCTATCTGGCCGACTTCCGGGCCAGCGCCACCGCAGATGACGACTTCGCCCAAGCCGTAATGCGCCGCCACGGCATTCCGGCCGATATGGCCACGGTGCTGGGTGCCGTGGGCGCGGCGTTCAGGGCGTTCGGATCACGCGGCCAGGTGACCCGCGAGCTCGCCGACGGCGACGTCCTGGAGCTGCGTGATCGGACCCTCCAGGCTCTGCACCGTCCTGGGCACAGCCCATCGGACACGATCTTCTGGGACCAGGAGCGGCGCATCCTGATCGGGGGCGACCACCTTCTGGCCCGCATCTCCTCCAACCCGCTCATCTCCCGGCCGCTGAGAGCGTCTGGTGGACCGGCATCTCCGGACGGGGCCGCGGCGGTCGCCGGAGCGGGGACCGAGGGATCCTCAGAGGAGCGGCCGCAGGCACTCGTGCAGTACCTGGACTCGCTGCTGGCCACCCGCCGCATGCCCGTGGAGATCGTCCTGCCCGGCCACGGCGACCCGATCCTGGACCACGCCACGCTGATCGATGAGCGGCTGCGCCTGCACCGGCGCCGCGCCGAGAGAATCGCCCGGATGCTGGAGTCCGGCCCGCTGACGGCGTATGAGATCGCCCTCCAAATGTGGGGCAACGTGGCGGTCACTCAGGCCTACCTGACGCTGTCCGAGGTGCTCGGACACCTGGACCTCCTGGCCCGCGAGGGTGCGATCCGCGAGGTGGAGCGCGACGGGACCGCGTCCTTTGAGCTGACGGGCGCTCAGCGGTAGGCCGAGTTTCCGGCCTGGAGGGGCGACACCGTGGCATCACGGCACTCGTAGGCCCCCTGCGGGATGGTGGTGCGCAGCGTGGCCGTGTCATTGGGTGGGATGACCTGGAGACCATAGGCGGTGGTGCACACCGAGCCCGGTATGGCGCCGTGGGTCACCCCCATACGGAAGGAAGCCGTGGCGCCGGGAGCGATCGTCACGACGGTCTCCGGAGCGTGGCCGAAGTAGTCGATCGTCGTGTGGTGAGGGATGGTGGCCAGCGGCCCGCCGTGATTGTCCAGGAACAGGACTCCGGGGAATCCGATGGAGTGGCAGGGCGCGGTCCCGGTGTTCTTCAGAGCAAAGCCCAGCTCGCCGTGCCCGGCAGCCCCCTGCTGGCCGAGGTAGGACAGGCTCAGCCCGGAGGCCCGGCAGGGGGGTGTGCCTGTGGAGACGGTGGTTGTGGGCGTGGAGGTCGTGGCCGTGGGCGTGGCGGTCGTGGCCGGCGTCGTGGTCGTCGGAGTGGTCGGGGTGGCCGTCGGCGGACTGGCCACCGTGCGCGTCACCGTGCGCGTGGCAGGGCCTGAGCTCCCGCAGGCGGCGAGTCCGAGCGCCAGTCCGGCCAGGGCGGGTAGATACCTCTTCATCCCCAATCGATTCGCTACCCGGGGCCGGGATCCTCTGCCGCGTCTCCGCCGCCCGACCCACCTGCCACCATCCGGGCGCTAGGAATGGTCCGACAGAGCGATGCCACCAAGCAGCCGGCTGCCGAACGGCCGATGCGGGCCCGCCCTCGGCACCCGATTCTGCGCGCTCTGGACAACCTGTCGCCGTACTGGGGCCCGCAGCTGGTCGTCGGGGTGGCGATCCTGCTTGACCTGATCCTGTCCAAGCGCCTGACGCTGGGCCCGAGGTGGCTCCTGCCCAGCATCGAGATCGCGCTCCTGTTCGTCCTGGCCGCCGTGTCGCCCCACCCCACCGTGCGCCACCACCCGTACCGTCGGCGGGTGGCGCTGGGGCTGATCGGGCTGGTCAGCGTGGTCAACATCTTCTCCCTGGTCCTGCTGTGCAAGCACCTGATCGAGGGAGGGCACACCCAGGGTCGCAGCCTGATCGGGTCCGGAGCGGTTCTGTGGGTGACGAACGTGCTGTTGTTCGGGCTCTGGTACTGGGAGCTTGACCGCGGCGGGCCTGCCGACCGAGAGGGCCATGCGAGCCGTTTCCCGGACTTCCTGTTCCCCCAGATGACCGACGAGCGCTGGGCGCCTGACAATTGGAGGCCCGGACTGGTCGACTATCTCTACGTGTCGCTGACCAACGCCACCGCGTTCAGCCCCACCGACACCATGCCCCTCACCGCGATTGCCAAGTGGCTGATGGGTGCCCAGGCCATGACCGCACTGCTCACGGTCGGACTGGTGGTGGCTCGCGCAGTCAACATCCTCCAGGTCTGAGCCGCCACGAGCCCGGCGATCGACAGCAGCAGCCTCCAGACCGAGATCCAGCGGATCGGGGAGCAGCTGGCGGCCGCCATGCCGAGCAGCACCCGGCACCCCGTGAAGGCACTTGACGCGCGGGCCATGGACCTGGCGGCCCGGGACCGGGAGCTGCGGGCGGCGCTCTTTCGGTTTGTCGACGTGGTCCCGGCCTGCCGCTCGCTCGACGACGTGGCCAGGCACCTGCGTGGCTTCCTGGACGAGGTGTCGGACACGCCGCCCCCACTCAGCGCAGCCATGCGGATCGCCGACGTGCGGGCGGCCCGGCCCGCGCTGGGGGCCGCGGCCGCGGCCGGCGTGAGGCACATGGCCCACCGCTTCATCGTGGGCGAGACCCCGGCCGCCGCGGTAAGGGTGCTCCGCGGGCTGTGGGAGCACGGCGTGGCCAGCTCGGTGGACCTGCTGGGCGAGGCGACCGTCACCCCGGCCGAGGCGGACCATTACGCGGCCCGCTGCCTGGAGGCGCTGGAGTACATACACGGCCGGGCCGGGCGGTGGGCCCCGCAGCCGGTGCTGGAGCAGGATGGGGCTGGGCATCTGCCCAGGACGAACGTCTCGGTAAAGATCTCGGCCCTGACCCCGTTACTGCGACCTGATGCGCCTGAGCTCGGCGAGCGGGACGCGGCTGCTCGCCTGATGCCCCTGCTCCGGCGAGCCGCCGAGCTGGGGGCCCACATTCATGTGGACATGGAGTCGCTTGACTCACGCGAGGCCGTGCTGGAGCTGATACTCGACCTGCTGTCCTCAGAGGAGCTGGCCGAGGGGCCCTCCGTGGGCGTCGTGCTTCAGGCCTACCTCCGGGATTCCCCTGAGCAGCTTGGGTCGATCCTGGAATGGGCTCGCTCGTCGACCCGAACGTCTCCGCTCCAGGTGCGTCTGGTCAAGGGTGCGTACTGGGACCACGAGCTGGTGGAGGCCCGGCAGCAGGGCTGGCCCACGCCGGTATTCGAGGACAAGGCGGACTGCGACCGCAACTTCGAGGCCCTGACCCGCGTACTGCTGGACGCCCGCCCGATGGTGCGGGTGGCCGTGGCCTCCCACAACCTCCGCTCGGTTTCGCACGCCATCGCCTACAACCGCCTCACCGGCGGGGCCGACAGGGACCTGGAGGTCCAGGTACTGCGAGGCCTGGGGGACGACCTTCAGGATGCACTCGCGGCCTCGGGGTTTCGCGTGCGCACGTACTGCCCCGTCGGCGACCTGGTGGCCGGGATGGCCTACCTCGTCCGCCGCCTCCTGGAGAACACCAGCAACGAGAGCTTCCTGCACGAGCAGGCCAGCGGCCGGGCGCTGGAGGAGCTGCTGGCCGCGCCGTGACGCTTGACACGCACCACCGCCGCTGCCAACTTCCCACCCGTGGGAGAGTCGTGCGGAAACGACTGATTTTGCTACCTCTGGCCCTGGTGCTGGGGTCGCTTCTGAGCGCCGCCAGCAGCCCCGCTGCCACCACGATCCACCTCGCCGTGAACGCGAGCGCCGGCCGGCATCCCATCAGCCCATACATCTATGGCCTGAACTACGCCGATCGTGGTCTGGCCAAGGCCACCGAGCTCCCCGTGGACCGGTGGGGCGGCAACAGCACCGACGCCTACAACTGGCGGCTCGGCAGTTACAACACCGGCAACGACTACTACTTCGAGAACATCTCGGACTGCTTTCAGCACTCGGGCCCATGCGTTCCGGCGTACCGGACGTTCATCTCCGGTGACCGGGCGCGGGGCAGCCGCACGCTGCTGACGCTGCCGATGGTGGGATATGTGGCCAGGGACGCACCGAAGGCCCACCCCTTCACGTGCGGCTTCCCCGTGGACGTGGTCGGTCACCAGGACTCGGTGGATCCCTACGACCCCAACTGCGGCAACGGCATTCGGGGCAAGCACCCGGTGCCCGCGAAGCCGAGCCGTGACGGTATCCCCGTCACCGATTCCTTCTACACGAGCTGGCTGCGTGATCTGAAGTCGCGGTACCGAACGGCCCGGCACGGCGGCGTGGCCTTCTACGAACTGGGCAATGAGCCCGCTCTGTGGAACTCGACCCACCGAGACATCCACCCGGGCCCGGAGCGGGCCAGCGAACTGTGGCGCAAGTCAAAGCACCTGGCCACGCTGGTCAAGCACGCCGATCCAACCGCCAAGGTCCTGGGACTCTCGGACTGGGGTTGGCCTGCCTACTTCTGCACCGGTGCCGACACGCCCGGGGACGGCTGCGGCGCCACCGGGTGCACCACGTCGCCTGACTGCTCGGGCCATGGCCACCTGCCGGTGGCTGCGTGGTTCCTCAAGCAGTTTGCCGCCTACGACCGCAGCAGTGGCATGCGTCACCTGGACTATCTCGACCTCCACTACTACGCCCAGGGAGGGTCGACACCCGACGTCACCCGTTCCCTGTGGGACCCGACGTACACCGACCCGAGCTGGATCGACGACCAGATCGACCTCATTCCGCGCATGAAGCATTGGGTGGCGCGGTACTACCCGGTCACCAAGATCTCGCTGAGCGAATACAACCTCTCGGTGGGGAGCCCGGTGGTGAACGCGCTCATCCAGGCCGACACGCTGGGGATCTTCGCCCGCCAGGGAGTCGACCTGGCCACGCGCTGGGCGCTCGACAACGACGGGAGGCTGATCGGTGCCGCCTTCAAGATCTATCGGGACTACGACGGCCACCACGCCAAATTCGGCGACACCTGGATCAGATCGAACTCCAGCAATCAGCGCCAGCTGGCGGTGTATGGCGCTCGGCGGTCCAGTGACGGTGCCTACACCGTGCTGGTCATCAACAAAACGGCGGGGGCACTGAAGGGCCGCCTCACCCTGAGTGGCTTCACGCCCCCTGCCAAGGCGGCCCGATGGACGTGGAACGGGAGCGGCGGCATTGTGCATCGCACCGCGGCCGCCATCAGCGGCGGAGCGATCGACGCCCAGTACCCCGGCAGGTCGATGACGCTGTACGTCATCCCTTGATGAGCCCGCGCCTTGCCTGACCTCCCTCCGTTCGCCAACGAGCCGGTGCTGGAGCTCCGGCGGGCCGCCGTGAGGGAACAGCTGGCAGGAGCGCTGGCGGCCCTGGACGCCCAACTGCCGCTCACCGTGCCAGTGATCGTGGACGGCGATTCGCGGTCAGGCGAGGACTTCCAGTCCACCGATCCTGGCCAGCCGGACCGGGTGGTGGCCCAGGTCAGCTCCACCCTGGAGTCGGAGGTATCCGAGGCTGTGGCCGCCGCCGCGCAGGCCCACCGGGCATGGAGCGAGGTCGACGCCCGCGACCGGGCGCATGCCCTGGTGCGCGCGGCGGCCTGGCTGCGAGAACGGCGGCTGGAGCTCGCCGCCCTGGAGGTGCGGGAGTGCGCCAAGCCGTGGCCCGAGGCCGACGGGGACGTGTGCGAGGCCATCGACTTCCTGGAGTACTACGCCCGGGAGGCGATAGCACTGGACGCCGCGCCGCCGCTCCTTCAGGTGCCCGGGGAGCGAAATGAGATGCGCTACGTGGCCCGCGGCGTCGTCGCCGTCATCAGCCCCTGGAACTTCCCCTTGGCCATCCCCTGTGGGATGACGGCCGCGGCCCTGGCCACGGGAAATGCCGTCGTGCTGAAGCCGGCCGAGCAGTCCCCTGCCTGCGGGCTGCTCCTAGTCCAGGCGCTGCGGGCCGGAGGCGTCCCGGAGGCCGCGATCTCCCTGCTTCCCGGAGACGGGGCCGTGGGCGCCCGGCTCGTGGCGCACCCCGGGGTGCAGACGATCGCCTTCACGGGCTCTCAGGCGGTGGGGGTGGAGATCATGCGGGCCGCCGCTGACGTCCACCCCGGCCAGCTGCACATCAAGCGGGTCATCGCCGAGATGGGTGGCAAGAACTGCGTGATCGTCGACTCCGACGCCGACCTGGATGAGGCCGTTCCCGGCATCGTGTCCTCGGCCTTTCACTACGCCGGACAGAAATGCTCGGCCGCCGCCCGGGTCCTGGCGCACGAGGCCGTGGCCGACAAGCTCATCGAGCGCGTGGGGGGTGCCACCCGGGTGCTGGTCGTGGGGCAGGCCGCCGATCTGGGCACCGAGGTGCCCCCGGTCATCGAACGTGCGGCTCAGGAGCGCGTGCAGCGCTACGCCGAGCTGGCGGAGCGCGAGGGCACGATCGCCGCCCGGGTGGAATCGGTGCCTGACGGGGGCTGGTTCTGCCCTCCGACGGTGGCCTGCGACCTGCTGGGGAGCTCGCCCGTGCTGCGGGATGAGATCTTCGGCCCGCTGGTGGCCATCGAGCGCGTGGCGGGCGTCGAGGAGGCGTGTGAGATCGTGGACGCCCTCCCGGTGGCCCTGACCGGGGGCCTGTTCGCCCGGGACCCGGCCACGATCCGCTACGTCCAGCGGCGCAGCCCGGTGGGAAACCTGTACATCAATCGAGGCATCACCGGGGCCAAGGTCGGCCGCCAGCCCTTCGGGGGCAACCGCCTGTCCGGGAACGGGACCAAGGCCGGAGGGCCGGATTACCTGAGGCACTTCGTAGAGCCGCGGGCCGTGACCGAAAACACGGTCAGGCATGGATTGGTCGTGTAGCAATTTCGGTTGGGGGGCTTGACTCTGAGGGAATATGGGCCGATGATCGGAGGGAACGCTTTTTCTTCATGGCACCTTCACTGATCTGGAAAGTCGTTCTGGCGGCGGTACTCGGGGCCACGATCTTGGCCAGCGCGTTCGTCCGTCCGCCGCGCAAGAGCTTCCCGCGTGACGACCTGCGCCTGATGGTGACCGGGGCGCTTGCGCTCTACTGCGTCGGCCTCATCGCTTCGGTGAGCCACCACGAGGACCTGGCCGCGCTGCTCTACGTCAGCGGCATCGGGATCTCGACGTTCGCCGTCTGGCTGTCCCGTGGCAGCGAGCCGGGCTGGCCCCGGCCCGACGATTCCTCGGACGAGCCACCCGATGATCCGGAGCCTGCGCCGGAGTTCGACTGGGATGCGTTCGAGCGTGAGCTCGGCGTGTACGCCGAACGCCGCGAGCGCGAGCGCATTCGCGAGCTCGTTCGCTAATCGCTCCCGTTCAGCCCCAGCAGGAGGCGATGCAGCCGGGTCTCCCCGCTCAGCTCGGGGTGAAACGAGACGGCGAGCACGTTGTCCTGGCGGATGGCGACCGGATGCCCGTCAACCCGCCCCAGCACCTCCACGCCGGGGCCATGCTCGGACACCCAGGGCGCACGGATGAACACGGCATGCACAGGACCCCCGGGGACACCATCGAGCTCCAGGTCGGCCTCGAAGGACCTGAGCTGGCGCCCGAACGCGTTGCGCTCAGCTCTGATGTCCAGGACGTCGAGGTGGTCGCGGTCCAGCATGATCATCCCGGCGCAGGTCCCCATGACCGGGATTGTTCGGGCGGCCTCCTGGAGTGGCTCGGCGAGGCCCTCGCGCTCGATCCCCAAACTCATGACAGTGGACTCGCCGCCCGGCAGGATCAGGGCATCGAGGCCCACCAGGTCGGCGGGTACGCGAACCTCTCTGGGCTCGGCGCCCAGGGAGCGGACGATCTTGGCGTGGGCCTCGAAGTCACCCTGGAGCGCCAGGACGCCAACGAGCCGGTGCGCGTCCGCCTCGGAGTGGGTCACGGCTACCAGCCGCGAGGAGCCAGCAGCTGCTCTGATTCGAGCTTGGAGCTCTCCAGGCCGACCATCGGCTGACCGAGTCCGGTGGAGGCGGCAGCCACCCGAGCCGGGTCGGCGTAGTGAGTGGTGGCCTCAACGATGGCCCGGGCGCGCCGATCGGGATCCTCGGACTTGAAGATCCCGGACCCCACGAACACGCCCTCGGCGCCAAGCTGCATGACCAGCGAGGCATCGGCCGGAGTGGCGATGCCGCCCGCGCAGAACAGGACAACCGGTAGACACCCGTCAGCCGCCACCTGGCGGACCAGGTGCAGCGGCGCCTGGAGCTCCTTGGCCGCGGTGGCCAGCTCATTCTCGTCCAGCGTGCCCAGCCGGCGGATCTCCGAGCCGATCAACCGCAGGTGCCGGACCGCCTCGACGATGTCACCGGTTCCGGGCTCGCCCTTGGAGCGGATCATGGCCGCCCCCTCACCGATCCGCCGCAGGGCCTCCCCCAGGTTGGTGGCGCCGCACACGAACGGGATCTTGAACGCCCACTTGTCGATGTGGTTGCGCTCGTCGGCCGGGGTGAGCACCTCCGACTCGTCGATGTAGTCCACCTCGAGCGCCTCCAGGATCTGGGCCTCGGCGAAATGCCCGATCCGGGCCTTGGCCATCACCGGAATGGTGACCGCCTCCTGGATCCCCTGGATCATCGCTGGATCGGACATCCTCGCCACACCACCGTCCCGGCGAATGTCGGCCGGGACCCGCTCCAGCGCCATCACCGCTGCGGCTCCGGCGTCCTCGGCAATCTTGGCATGCTCCGGCGTGACCACATCCATGATCACGCCGCCCTTGAGCATCTCGGCCAGGCCGGCCTTGACCGTGAACGTGGCCTCGTCCCGGGGCGTGAAACGGCCTCCGTCACGGGAGGTTTGACGGTCAGCGCTCATGCGCCTGAGTGTAGCCCCAGGGTAAGTTGTGCCGACATGGCCGATGCGGTGTTCATTCCGGCGGGCGACGGACGCTTCAGGGCCACCGAGGTGGCCCGAGGCCCATGGGATCCCGGTGCCCAGCACGGCGGTGCCCCGGCTGCCCTCCTGATGCGCGGGTTTGAGCACGCGCCGGCGGCGGAGAGCCTGCAGATCGCCCGAGTGACCTACGAGCTCCTGCGCCCGGTCCCGCTGGGGGAGCTCGACCTGACCGTGGAGGTGATCAGGCCCGGCCGGCGCGTCCAGTTGCTCGAAGGCTCGCTCCGCACGCCAGACGGGACCGCGGTGGTCAGGGCCCGGGCCCTTCAGGTCCAGCGGGCCGATCCCGGCGCCGCCCAACCATCGTCGGCCGTTCCGGCGCGAGGTCCGGAAGAGGGCGAGCCCGCGACACCGCCGGTACCCGATCCGGATGCCGCATTCTTCGGGAGCCATGCCATGGAGATCCGGTTCGTGGCCGGGAAGTTCTTCGAACCCGGGCCCGCCACTGCCTGGTTCCGGCTGCGCATGCCTGTCGTGGAGGGCGAGGAGCCCTCTCCCCTCCAGCGCCTGGCTGTCGCCGCTGACTTCGGCAACGGGATCGGAGCCGCGCTGCCCTGGGGCGAGTGGCTCTTCATCAATCCCGATCTGACGCTTTACATAGACCGACCGCCGGCCGGGGAATGGGTCTGCCTGGACGCCCAAACGCGAATCGCCTCCGGCGGGGTGGCCGTGGCCGAGAGCACCCTGTACGACCAGCAGGGGATCGTGGGCCGGGCCATCCAGGCCCTGCTGGTGGCACCCAGGTGAGGCGCAGCGCCTCGGCGCGCGCGGTGGCCTACTTCAGCCGAAACGCCTTGATCCGCACGTCGTACTGCTGGGCATCCCGGGCGTAGACGCCGTAGGCCAGGGCCTGGATCAGGGCCAGCAGGGCGGTGTGCGAACGGACGAACGCCGGGGTGTTGGACGAGTAGTACAGGCGGATCCGGGCCAGCCGAGCGACCTCGGACAGCGTGGCGTCCGTGATGGCCAGCGTGAGCGCCTTGCGATGCCGGGCCAGCTTCATGGTCCTTGTGATGAGGGGGTGCGGACGCCCGGCCGAGAGACCGATGACGAGCGTCTGCTCGTCGATCCGGCTGAGACGGCCCAGAGCCTCCTGTGAGGGGCTGGCCACGATCTCGGCTCGGAGATCAAGGAGCATCAGGAGATGGCGCAGGTAGCTGGCAAAGAACGCCATCTGGTCCGTTCCCGCGATCAGCACCTTCTCGGCGGTGGCGATGGCGTCGATCGCGGCCTCCACCTGCGAGCGCGAGAGCTTCTGCGCCGTGTCCTCCACGTTCACGTGATCGGCGGCCAGCGCCGCCTCGAACTGGGTCTGGTCAAGCGAGAACAGCGGCGCCGCGGTCGCCGTGCCTCCGCCCCCCGGCGGCCGGCGCCGGTACTCGTCCCGGGCCGCCTGCTGGAGCTCCGGGAACCCCTCGAACCCCAGGGCCTGGGAGAAGCGGACCACGGTGCTGGAGGAGGTGCTGGCCCGCTTGGCCAGCTCCTCGGCGGTCTGGAAAGCGGCCTCGTCCAGATGATCGACGATGTACTGCGCCACGTCCTTCTGCGAGCGGGAAAACTCGTCGAAGCGCGACTGAATGTAGGTCGAGAGGACCTGATGTGGAGGCGAGGGGCTCGTGGAGGCCCGACTCGCGTTGGAGCTGACGGTCTTGCTCATGGGGGCAGGCCACTCATTCGACGCCTGCCCGGCTGCTTCCTTCTATGCGCCGGAGCGCAGCCCCCTCAACCGGGGCGTGCCCATCCTCAGGACGCCGGCGGCTCCGGCTCTCCCTCCCTGTTCTGCCTGTGCTCGGCGAACACCTGAGCCACGACGTAGGCGATCAGGATGTTGACCACGATTCCGATGCCGATGAACGTGGCCACCAGGGCCAGCGTGCTGCCGAGCGACTGGGAGATCGAGAAGAGGAGCATCTCGCCGGGGCAGAGTACCTAAGGCCGCCCCTCGAACGCGCTGGGGCGGTCCCCGGTGCTAGCGTCGCCGCCCGGCGGCCCTGTAGCTCAGTGGTAGAGCAGCGGACTCATAATCCGTCGCGCCCAGGTTCGAATCCTGGCAGGGCCACTGGGAAGCGCGGAGCCCTATGTCATTCCACGCGGTTGACCGGACTTTTGACCGCGTGGCGGCGCGCCCGAGGAAGCAGAACGACGATCCGTGCCCCGCTCTCACGGGGCTCAGCCCGCACGTCCCCTCCGGCGCTCCGAGCCAGGCGTCGGACCAACGCCAGGCCCAAGCCCGCCCCGCGCACCGCCGTGGGGGTGGCATGACCGTGGCCGCCCTGCCACCCAGGCTCAAAGACACGCTCCAGGTCGTCATCAGAGATCCCCGGACCGTCATCCTGGACGATGATCCTGACGCTCTCCGCGTCCAGTTCGAGGCGGACCTCGACCTGACGGCTGGCGTACCGGCAGGAGTTCTCGAGCAATGGGGCCAGCATGCGCTCCACGAGGTGCTGTTCTACGGTCACACGCACCGGCACCGGCGAAGCCGCCACGGCAATGTTGATCCCCTCATCCGAGGCCGACCGCGCGAAGGCGGCCACGGCGGCGTTTGCGGCGGCGACCGCGTCGCTGGTCGTACCCCGCGGGTCAAGCTCCGCCCGAGCGGCGGCGATCAGTGTGTCCACCGTCCCGGTCATCTGCTGGGTGCCCGCGACGATGTTCTGCAGTGCCTTTCGCTGCTCCTGGCTGGGATCGCCGTGCCGCAAGGCGTACTGCGCTTGGGCCGCAACGTTGGCGAGTGGAGTGCGCAGCTCGTGCGAGAGCTCCGCCGAGAGCCTCTGCTCACGGCGCAGGCTGCTGGCCAGCCGATCCAACAACCCGTCGAGGGTGAAGGCCAGCTGCGTGAACTCGTCACGCGGAGGGCCGAGGGCAAAGCGACGGTCGATGTCCTGCTCGCTCCATTGACCCGCCAGACGGGTCATCCGGGAGATGGGGCCCAGAGCCCGGCGTATCAACCAGTTGGCCGCCAGCCCAACGGCAAGGAACGCGACTACCGCGAGTAACAGCGAGGCAATCAGGGCCGTGCGCCGGGTCTGCTGGTACGGAGCCAGCGACAGGACCGCCACGACCGCGCCCGCGCGATGCCCGGCCGCCGAGATGGGCAGGGCATACAGCCTGATGTCCCCGCCGGCCACGTCGCGCCTGACGGGGGCTGCAGCCGCGAGCGATTGCACGACGGCTGGGTCTAGCGCGGACGCCTGAGGCTGCTCGATGACGCGTCTGCCCTGAAACACCCAAGTGCTCGCGTCCGGACTGCCGGCATCCGAGGCTTCCGGCAATGTGACCCGACCGCCGGCCACGCGGACCGCCGCCAATTCGGCCGAAGCTCGTGCGCTCAGCACCGAGTTCGCCTCTCCGTCTAGCCGATTGGCCAGGACAAGGTTGAATCCGACCGTAAGCGCTGCCAGAACGAGGGCAAGCGTGACCAGGACGGAGAGAAGCAACCTGGCTCTCAGCCCGAGATCAATGCCGCGCCGGCTCACTGGAGCCGGTATCCCACGCCGTGAACGGTCTTGATCACAGGGGCGCCAGGCAGGGCTTTGAGCTTGCGCCGCAGGCGGGCGACATATACGTCAAGGGTGTTGTCCTGCACAATCGCGCCGTGCGGCCAGGCGGTCCGGATCAGCTCCTCTCGCCTGAGGATTCGATCGCTCGTGCTGGCCAGCGCTCCCAGGAGGCGGAACTCGGTGGGAGTCAACCGGCGCGACTGGCCAGCGGATGTGACCGTGAGCTGGGCCGGGTCAAGGTCAAGCCCGGAATCAGCCCCACGGCGGCGACGCCCATCGCTGCGCCTCAGCAGCGCGTGCAGACGGGCCTGCACCTCCTCGAGGTCGAATGGCTTGGTCACGTAGTCATCGCCACCCGCGCTGAACCCGCTGAGGCGATCAGTCAGGGCGTCTCGGGCGGTCAGGAAGAGAACCGGGGCCCGGACGCCCCTCGCCCGTAGCGCCTGACATAGGTCGCGGCCATCGCCGTCGGGGAGACCGATGTCGATCAGCAGAACGTCAGGCTCCTGCTCCAGCACGCGCTCCACGAGCTCGCGCGCCGTGGCGACGGCGCTGGCCGCAAAACCCTCGGCGCACAGGCTGCGGACGAGGATCTCGCGCAGCGGCGCGTCGTCCTCGGCGATCAGCAAACGGGCGGGCATGACCGCCCTGAAGTATCGCGACCTGCCTGAGCGGCACTCGAACCCTTTCAGGAGAAAGTCAGATGTCGGCGGCAACCTGTCCCGCATGAACCTACGAAACTGGATCCCAGCCGGCGGGTGCGCCCTAGCCGCGACTCTGGTGGCGGGGTGCGGCTCCTCAGGTGGCGCTGGCCACCAGGCGAGGACTGCCCAAGCCTCTACCACCCCCAGCACAGCCGCCGCCAGCAGCTCCAAGCCCGCCACAACCACCACCCGCGCCACCGCGGGGGCGCTGTCTGCGGAGGCAAACTCCGCAGACAGGGGCGACATTCCCGACAACCAGGTGTTCCTGGTGTTCACCAACCAGCGGGCCGGCTACGCCATGAAGTACCCGGAGGGGTGGACGAAGAACGGATCGGGCAGAAAGGTCACCTTCGCCGATAAGAACAACCTCGTCCGCGTCGTCGTCGCCACCGGGACCCCACCCACCATCGCCTCGGTGAATCAGGACCTTCAGGCACTCAAGCACTCCAAGCCATCGCTTACGTTCACCCCGGCTCGGAGCATCCAGCTCCCAACTGGATCAGCCGTGGCCGCGACATACACCACCCAAAGCGCGCCCAACCCGGTGACGGGCAAGCGGGTCATCCTGGTCGTGGACCGGTACGAGCTGGCCAGGGGTGGGAAGGTGGCCATCGTCGACCTCGGAACTCCCAAAGGGGTGGATAACGTGGATGCCTTCCGGATGATGATCCGCAGCTTCCGCTGGGCGTGAACCAGGCAGAGGAGGCATCCGAGCCCCGTCACCTCCCTCCCAGCCTATGGCGGGAGCCCGAGCCCCAGCCCGCGCACTGGCCCGCGCTTCAGCTTCACGACGTGTTCAAGATCTATCGCTCCGGGCCGGTCGAGACGGTCGCTCTGAGAGGCCTGGAGCTCGAGGTCCAGCCAGCTGAGCTGGTGGCGGTGCTCGGACCGTCGGGCTGCGGGAAAAGCACCATGCTGGCCCTGGCGGCGGCGCTGGACGAACCCTCGGCCGGAGAAGTACGCGTGGCTGGACGCTCACTGCAGCGTCTGCGCGAGGTGGAACTGGACGCCTTCCGCGCCCGCGAGCTAAGCCTCGTATTCCAGAGCGACAACCTCTGGCCTGCCCTCTCAGCGATGGAGAATGTCGAGCTGTCGCTGCGGCTGGCGGGTCACGCCCACCCAACGGAAGCGGCCGTAGAAGCGCTCCGGCTGTTCGGCCTGGGCAAGCGAGTCGAAAATCGTGCCGGGGAGCTCTCGGGGGGCGAGCAGCAGCGGGTGGCCATCGCGCTGGCGTTTGCTCGCCAGGCCTCGCTTGTCCTGGCCGACGAGCCGACCGGAGAGCTCGATACAGCCAACGCCAGCGTGGTGCTGGAGGCGCTCAGTGAACTCCGGGCGCGCCGGGGAAGCACGGTCGTCCTGGTCACCCACTCAGCGCAGGTCGCGGAAGGCGCCGACCGCGTCATCGAGATGCGTGATGGACGGGTGGTCGCATGAACGCCACCGCCACGACCGAGTTGGCCAACTGCCGTGCGGTGACGGTGGTCCATGAGAGCGGATCGACAGTGGTGGCGGCGTTGCAGGACGTGGATTTCATCCTGACAGAGGGCGAACGGATCGCCCTGCACGGGGCATCTGGATCAGGCAAGACCACCCTGCTCCACGTCCTCGGAGGGCTGATCGTCCCCAACCAGGGCGAGGTTCGCTGGCGTGGCCAGCCGCTGTCGACGCTGGACGCGGCCGCCCGTGGGGCCGCACGGGCGCGCGGCATTGCCTTCATCTTCCAGGGCGCCAACCTCCTCCCCAACTTCACCGCCTACGAGAATGTGGCCTTCGCGCAGCAGGCGAGCTCGGCGTCCCGGAACGAGGCGGGCCAGCACCCTGACGCAGCTGAGCTCCTGACGCTCGTGGGCCTGGAGGCCAAGCTGGAAGCCCTTCCCAGCGAACTCTCAGGCGGTGAGGCACAGCGGGTGGCAATCGCGAGGGCGCTGGCCCAGCGCCCGCTGCTCCTCCTGTGCGACGAGCCCACCGGTCAGCTGGACAGCGACACCGGGACACGGGTGCTCGACCTGATCGACGCCCTGCACGAGCACTTTGGGTTCGCCCAGGTGACGGCCACCCACGACCCGGACATAGCAGCCCGGCTTCAGCGCGTCGTGACGCTGGCCGACGGCCGCATCGTGGCCAGTCAGGGATCTCAATGACCGCGCCCCTGCGTTTCGCAGTGGCAGGGTTGCTGCGTGCTCCGGGACGCACCCTGGTGCGGATTCTGGTGCTTGCGGCCGCCGTCGCTCTACTGGGCTCGATGCTCATGTTCGTGGGGCACTCGTTGCGGACGATGACCGCCTCCGCCCTGCGGAGCGTGCCCCTTGACTGGCAGGGGCCCGTGGCCTCCTACGCCCAGGACCGCAGAGCGGCGGCCGCCGTGGCCAGGCAGCCCGGAATCGCCCAGGCCTCCGCTACGGCCACCGCCCCATTCGCCGGGGCCTCGCATACAGGGCCAGCGGGGACCACGAACGCGGGCAGCGGGTCGCTCCTCGCGGTCCCGCCCGACTACCTGTCCCACATCCACACGTTCCGCCTGCTTCGAGGCTCACTACGACCGGGTGCCGTCGTGCTTGACCAGCAATTGGCCGCGACGCTGCAGGCCAGGCTTGGCGATTTCATCACCCTGATCCCTCGCCCCGGTGCCCGTCCTCAGCGCTACGCCGTCTCCGGGGTGGGGCTGATCACCGCCCCTGACACGGTCTTCCAGCCCCTCAACCCGCAGCTCGGCCCGGCCCCGGCACAGCCGCCGTCAAACGCCATGATCATGCCGATCGACACCTTCGCGGCCACGCTCGGCCACGCGCTCCCGTCGCTCCCCCCGGTGGCCAGCGCAGCGGCGGCGATTCCCGGGGCCCAGAGGACCATCCAATGGCAGGTCCAGGCGCAGGTCGACCCCGGTGGCCTGGGCGGAAGCCCCTCCCAGGCATTGACCCGCGCCGGGCAGATCGTCCATCGGGTCGAGCGCTCGCTCCCGGGGCAGGTCCAGTTCGTCGACAACCTGTCTGACCAGCTCAGCACCGCCGCGTCGGACGCGTTGTACGCCGAGGTGCTCTACATCATGCTGGCCGTTCCAGGCGCTCTGGTGGCCCTGGGGCTGGCCTACCTCGCTGCGCTGGGAACGGTTGACCGCGACCGCCGTGACCTCGCGCTATTGCGTGCACGCGGCGCCACGCGCCGGCAGCTGCTCGGCCTCGGCGTGGCCGAGAGCGCCGCGCTGGGGCTGATCGCCGGGGCGTTCGGCGCCGGGCTGGCCTTCGCCGCAGTGGCGCTGATCGTGAAGGGAACGATAGATCTCACCGTCCTGCGCGCCGTGGCCACGGTGGCGGTGTGCATCCTCCTGGGAGTCGTGGGCGCGCTGGCCGCCCGGGTTGGAGCGGTGGCATCGGTGTTGCGAGGCACCGTCAGCGAGGGCCGCCGGAGTACGCGACGGGTGGGGAAACCTCTGTGGCAGCGCCTCTACCTCGACATCCTGGCGCTCGCCCTGAGCGGCCTGATCTATTGGCTGACGGCCAGCACGGGCTTCTCCGCGGTCGTCAATCCTGACTCCAACCCGACGCTCTCGCTGGCCGTATACATGTTCTTCGCCCCGGCGCTGCTATGGCTCGGGGCCACACTACTGCTCATTCGCCTGCGCGGAGGCGTTCTGGCCAACCTTATGCAGCGCCTGGCCGGGGCGCGGCCGCGGACCCAGCGTCGGCTGCTCTTGGTCAGCGCCGCCCGGCGCGGCGCTGCGATCAACCGTGGCCTTCTGCTCGTGGGGTTGCTCCTGGCCTTCGGGGTCAACCTGGGCATCTTCACCGCCACCTATGACCAGCAGGCCAACGTGGACGCCGAGCTGACGCTCGGGGGCGACGTGACCGTCACCGCGCCACCCGGTGTGGCCACGAGCCACCGCCTGGAGTCCAGGATCGCGCTGCTCCCGGGCGTCCAAGGAACAACCGCGGTCGACCATTCCTATGCCTATGTCGGGCCTGACCTGCAGGACACGTTCGGGATCGACACCGCGACCATCGCTCGCGGGACAACGCTGCGTGACTCCTATTTCCTCGGGGCCGACGCACGGCAGACGCTCGCCCGCTTGGCCAGCCGTCCGGACGGGATCCTGGTCTCCAGGGAAACCATCGGCGACTACCAGCTGAAACTGGGAGACCTGCTCAGGCTGCGGGTTCTAAACAACCGCACGGGGCACTTTCACGTAGTCCCGTTCCACGTAGAGGGGATCGTGCAGGAGTTTCCCTCCGCGCCCCGGGACTCGTTCATGGTGGCCAATCGGTCCTACCTGGAGGCGGCCGACCTCGCCGGCGGGCCAAACGTCGTTTTCGTCAAGACAAACGACCCGGTCGGCGTGTCCCACCACATCGCCCAGGTGACGCGCCGTGACGGCACGATCATCAAGAACATCGACCAGCAGACCCAGCAGACCGTCAGCTCCATCACCACGGTCGATCTGCAGGGGATCAGCCGCATAGAGGAGGTGTTCACGATTGTGCTCGCCGCCGCGGCGATGGCGCTCTTCGTGGCGCTGACGGCGGCCGAACGCCGCCACGAGCTGGCCACCATGGCCGCGCTGGGCGCGAGCCTGCGGAACATCGGAGCCTTCCTGTGGAGCGAGGTGGCTCTCGTGCTCGCCGCCGGGCTGCTGCTGGCCGCGGGCCTCGGCCTGTTGCTCGCGGTGATGCTCGTGGCCATGCTCCAGCACGTCTTCGACCCACCGCCGGACAGCCTGGCGGTGCCATGGGCCTACCTCGGCGAGCTGGCGCTGGGCGCCGCCGCGGCAGCTGGGATCGCCGGAGCAATCGCCACCCGACGCCTGCGGCGGCTGCCGCTCGGCAGGCTGCTGCGGGAGCAGTGAGTGACCTGTCCGCCCGCGTTCGTGTTCGAATCGCCGGGCGGAGGCTGAGCGCCTCCGCAACGGCTCGCTACGCCAAGGCAGTGATCGCCTCGGGCCTCCATGTTGAAGGCTGACGCGACCCGAGTCTCGCAAGTAGGGCATGAGAGGACAGCCGGACAAATCGCCACGACGCTTGGCTTGCCGGATCCGAGGTGCTCAGAACCTGCCCCCGCTTATCCGCCGCCAGGCACAGGTGCGCCGATGGACACGACACGGACATGAGGTAAACGGCCACCTGTGTGGGCGCGGCGCGGTCAACCAACACCGGCGAGGACCACATCGGATCTCCTCTTCCCGCGGAGGCACTGCCGAGGCCGGTGGCGGGCAAGACGACCGTTAGCGCCCACACCAGCGTCGAGAGGGCGAGGCCCCGCAATGCCGTCCTCCCCAATGACCCAACCGCCAGCTTCAACGCTCCACGCATCGCCTCCTCAAACGAGGGGCCAGCAAGATAGTTGCGGCTTGCGGAGAGGACAGCGCCGCAACGTCGGTGTCAGTCAGGGCTCGCGCCTAGGGGCCTAACCAGCTCGCCGCGAGCGTCGAGAAAGGGCCCATAGTCGCTGTCGTCGCACTCTCGCTGACCCACTCCTCG
>JBJMLC010000046.1:0-4938 GCA_045805485.1 Solirubrobacteraceae bacterium
CACCCTAGATCACAAATGCGGGCTTTTCTTGGCCGGAGTGGCACGACCTCGGCCCCGTTTTTTATGCTGTAGCTATAAGACCGCGCCTGCATCCGGCGGCGGCAGCCGCCATCGAGCCCGAGTTGCCTGGGCTGGCCGACGAGATCGTGGCCGCGATCCAGCGCGAGGTGCCGGAGTACGCCCGGCCGCTGCGAGGGGATTTCGGCCGCGGCATCCGAGCCGGCGTGGAACAGGCGCTGCGCCGCTTCCTGGCGCCGTCCGGCGACGCTGGCCCGGAGTCGGTCCGGATCTACCGCGCCCTGGGCCGAGGTGAGCATCGGGAGGGGCGGAGCCTGGACGCCCTCCAGGCGGCGTACCGGGTCGGTGCCCGCGTGGCCTGGCGGCGCGTCAGCCGGCTGGCCGCGAATGCCGGCGTCCCGGTGGAGGGCCAGCACGAGTTGGCCGAAGCGATCTTTGCCTACATCGACCAGCTGGCCGCCGAGTCAGTGGAGGGCTATGCCGAGGCCCAGGCCGCCGAGGCCGGAAGCCTCCAGCGCCGTCGTGAGGAGCTGCTGGCCCTTCTCGTGTCGCGCCCGGCGCCCGCCGGACCTGTGCTCGCGGAGGCTGCGGCTGGAGCCAGCTGGCGAGTCCCAAACACGATCGTGCTGATCGCGGTCCCGCCGGGCGCGGCCGCCCAGGTGGCCCGCCGGCTCAGCGGCGACGCGCTCCACGCCACACTGGCCGATCACGGTTGCATCGCCGCACCCGAGCCCACGGGCCTGGCCTCCGAGCTGGCCGCGGCCGCCCGGAGGTATGGCATCCCAGCCGGGATGGGACCGGCGGTGTCCCTGGAGGAGACGGACCTGTCGTGGCGCTGGGCCATGCTGGCACTTGACCGTGCCGCGCCGGGGGAGGTCGTGGAGGCAGAGCGGCATCTGGCCGAGATGATGCTCGAGGCCTCGCCGGACATCATGGCCGCCCTCCGCAGCCGGGCTCTGGCTCCCCTATCCGGGGAGACAGAGGCCAGCCGCGCCCGGCTGGCCACGACCCTGCTCGCCTGGCTGCGCCACCGGGGCGCCCAGTCCGCGATTGCCGCCGAGCTTGACGTCCACCCCCAGACCGTCCGTTACCGGATGGGGCGTCTCCGCGAGCTGTTCGGGGGAGCGCTGGAGGACCCGGATCAGCGGTTCGCCCTGGAGTTGGCGCTGCGGGCGCAGCCGCCCACCTAAGGCGTCTCCACCAGGAGTGTCACCGGCCCGTCATTCACCAGCTCGACCTGCATCATCGCCCCGAACACACCGCGCTGAGCGCCCAGGCGCTCGCAGAAGTGCTCGTACAGTGGCTGGGCCTGATCCGGTGGGGCGGCCTGCGTGTAGCTGGGGCGGTTGCCTCGCCGCGGATCGCCGTACAACGTGAACTGGCTCACGCAGAGAACCTCTCTGTGCCCCAGCGGCTCGTTCATGCGCCCGTCGGCGTCCGGGAACACCCGCAACGCCCGCACCTTGTCGGCCAGCCAGTCCGCCTGGTGCTCGGTGTCGTGAACGGACACGCCCAGCAGAACCAGCAGCCCGGGGCCAATCTCCGACACCTTCTGTCCCTCAGCCGACACCGAGGCCCGGGTGACGCGCTGGACCAGAGCCCGCATCAGACGTCGCGCAGCTCGCCGGCCACCTGCTCGGGAGGCACGATGTTGAGATGCACGCCTGCCCCGAGCTCCAGCCCGGCCAGATAACTCAGGCGGGGGAGGATGTCGATGCGCCAGCAGAAATGCTCGGCCCCCTGCGGCGCCGTCCGCACCCACAGGTTCAGCGGCGGCGGCGCGCCGAAGCGACGGGCCAGGCGAGTCAGAGCCTCGTGGAGCATGGACGCTCCGCTCGGCCCGTCCGCCTCGAATCGCGGCCGAGGCGTTCGCGGCGCGATCAGCAGCTGGTAGGGCACGCGCGACCCGTATGGCGCCATCAGGACGCATTCGGAATCGATGGCCACGATCCGCTCCCGCCGGCGGACCTCCTCCTGGACCAGGTCGGCCAGCAGGTTGCCGCCCATGGTGCGGGTGGCATACGCCCCGAAGCGCTCACGTTCCCGCGCCACGGCCGCGGGAACGAAATCCAGGGCGTAGAGCTGGGCGTGGGTGTGCGGTCGGGATGCTCCGGCCTCTCGCCGCTCGTTCACCAACACGTGCACGTACGCGGCCCGATCGTGCTCGCGCATCCGCTCCCGCCACACCTCCACCGCGTCGGCCACCTTCTGGGGCTCCAGGTCGGCCAGCGAGCTCACCGGGTCCGGAGCATTGATGATCACCTCGTGGGCACCGGTGGCTGGACCAACCCAGAAAAGGTCCGGATTGGCGTCAGGCAGGGGCGCGGCGGGGTCCTGATCCAAAGCGGGGTACAGGTTCGGGACCACCCTGACCTTCCAGCCCGGTCCGTCCGGAGGCTCGCCGCCGGGGCGCACCGCGTACACCTCAGGCGGCGTGCGGTCCTCATGGCCCTCGGCGAAGGGGTCATGGTCCACCTCCACCGGGGGCGCAGGCTCGCTGGTGAGCTCACCGCCCGGCCGCCCGGCCCGTTCACCGGCGATGATCGCGCGCTGTCCGGTCAGCGGGTCGATCCGTATCTCAGGGATTTCTCAGACCTCCTGGTCGGCCACGGGACGCCAAGTCATATCGCGCGGCGATACAACCTGGCGTCCTGGCCCGGACTGGGCGACCCCTAACGGGACGCGATTCCGCGGCGGCGGGCCAGTCTGCGCTGTGGCTCGGCGGAACCGCGAGGGGCCGCCAGGGCGCCCTCAGGAACACCCACAACGTCGCGATCTGGACTTTTCGTTCGCCGAAACCCGACGTTGTTGTCGCATATCAACCACAACGTCGAGCTCCTCAGCCCGGAATGCGAAGAATTGACGTTGTGGTCGTTTTGAACCGCCATTTGGCCCCCAACGCACCCCAGGCGCGACGCCGAGAACGGTCGAATCAGCCGCCTGAGGGACGGCTCGGCAGTTAGAGAACCGGGAGGTGTTGGCCGTGGCGGTCTTGGTCACCGTGGCCGTGATTCCCTGCCCGGCCGGAACCTTCCCGCGCAGCGCGCTTGCCAGCGCTTGCTAGCCGAGATCCTTCTCCATGGCCACGTGCTCGATCCCGGCCTCCTGGAACACAGACCCGCGGGGCCGGTAGCCCACCCGGTCGTACAGCGGCCGGGCGTAGGTCTGGGCGTGGAGGACGATTCGGCCGGCCCCGGCTGCCCGGCTCTCGGCCTCTGCAGCCTCCAGCAGGGCCGTGGCGATTCCGCGCCGTCGTGAGGCGCTTCGCACGGCCAGCCGGCTGAACTGAACGGTCCGTGCGACCACCACGAGCCGACACGTCCCGAGCAGCTGGCCGTCGGCGACCGCCACCAGGTGGATCCCCTCGGGATCCCTCCCGTCGACCTCCTCGCGCTCGGGGACGCCCTGCTCCACGCAGAAGACCTCGTGGCGGAGCGCCAGGGCGGCCTGAAGCTCGTGCTCGCCCAGGGCCCGCCTGACCTCGTAGTCCACCGTCGCGGTCACATCGACAGGGTGCCACACGCGCGTGGGGCCACCCCGCACAGGCGTGCCCACGCCACCCGGCAAAGGCGCGCCCGCCCGCCCCGCACACGCGCCCTGGCCCACCTTCCTCAAGACCCGCTAAAATGCATTGAACCCACAGGCTGGCTTGGCGAGGGGCGTGGGCGAGTTTGCTGTTCCCCGCCGAGCGGATGCTCTGTAAAGGCTTCCTGAGCCGCCACGCCTTTTGCTGCGGCTCGTCGATCCACACGCGAAAGCCGTATCTCCATGGGTGACTCCACCCCGCTCCCTAATCCTGCCGCCATCGCACGCGCGGAGGTCTTCACGCGCGAGCAGTTCGTCTACGAGGCCGAGAGCCTCGAGGACGCCCTGGCCCCGGGTTCGGCCCGGCGCCGGGCGCTGGACGCCGCGCTGGCCGAGATCGAGGGCGGGCACAAGCAGCCCTCCGTGCAGTGGCGCAGGCAGTTCTCCCTGCTGCTGGGGCTGGAGCGGCTCCTCTCCGAGGAGGAGCCCCACCTGGCCGACGGGGCGGTGCTGTCCGCCCACCAGGTCGATGCGCTCTCCGGCACGTTGACCGCGCTGCTGGCCGAGGCGCAGCGAAACGGCTCAGGGCCAAACGGAAACGGCGCGGCCGGACCGGATCCGCCACCGCCCGTGGAACCGGTGGAGTCGGAGCCAGTGCTGAGCGATGAGGAGGAGCTCGACCTGGATGTGGAGCTGGAGGATGAGGAGGAGCTGGAGGGCGAGGATGTAGCGGAGGAGGACGAGGAGCCGCAGGACTGGGAGCAGGAGGATGAGCTGGACGAGGACGTCCAGCTGGACGAACAGCCTGAGGACCCGAATGCCGCGCGCAGGTTCTGGTTTGAGCACGCCACCGGCGCGGGGAAGACGGTGGCAGCCCTGGGCTTCGTGGAGGCCTCACGGACCGGAGGCATCCTGATCCTCACCCACCGGCGCAACCTGGTTGACCAGTTCAACGGAGAGCTCCGAGACCGGGGCTACCGGAACCGGATCCACGCGCCGCTCCTGGGTGCCCAGGACGCCGCCAACGGCCCGGTGACCGTGGAGACCTATCAGTGGTTCGTCCGCAACGCGGGCAAGATCTCCGACGCCTACATGATCGTGATCTGCGACGAGGCGCATACGGCGCTGGGCGAGAAGACCTCGGCGGCCATTCGCAGCTGGTCAGGTCCGATCTTCATCGGCATGACCGCCACGGGCGCGCTGATCGCCCGTCATGTCACTGACCTGTTCCCCACTCAGACCTCGCGGTTCGACCTGGCCCAGGCCGCCCGGCGGGGAGTCATCGCCCCTCTGCGCTGCATCCGGATCCCGCCCGGGCCGGGAGTGAGGACGATCGCCAAGGTGCCGCTGCGCCGGGGCGAGGTGGACACCGAGTTCGACCAGGAGATGCTGGCC
>JBJMLC010000047.1:0-7255 GCA_045805485.1 Solirubrobacteraceae bacterium
CGGTGGAGAAGGCGCTTGACATGGCCGAGCAGGACGCCTCCTACTACATGCCCTACCAGTACGGCAATCAGGCCAACCCGCGGGCGCACTACGACGGGACCGCGCTGGAGATCCTGGAGGAGCTGGACGAGGTGGCCGCGTTCGTGGCCGGCCTGGGCACCGGAGGCACGCTGATGGGCAACGGCCGCCGGCTCAAGGAGGAGCTGGGGGACCAGGTCAAGATCGTGGCCGCAGAGCCGATGCAGGGCGAGCCGGTCCAGGGCCTGCGCTCCCTGGAGGACGGATTCATCCCACCGATCATCGACCTGTCGCTGCTGGACCGGAAGATCTTTGTCACCAACACCGACGCGATCGTGTTCACCCGCAAGCTGCTGGACGAGGAGGGGCTCTTCGCCGGGGTCTCCTCCGGAGCGATCGCCCGGGTCGCCGTCCGGATCGCCGGAGAGCTGGACGAGGGCAACGTCGTCTTCCTGGTGGCCGACGACGGCTGGAAGTACCTCTCCTCTGGCATATACACGCGTCCCGTCGAAGAGATCGAGAACCTGGACGCCACCGTCTGGTGGTAGCCGGGGACCCCGAAGCCCAGGCGCCGTTGGATGCGCCGCAGACAGGCGCGCGCTCTCGGCGGGAGCTGCTGTCGGCCGGCGCCCTGGCCGGCGCGGCCGTGCTGGTGACGGGCTGCACCAGCAAGGTCGCGCCTCCGAAGACCATCACTCTTCCCAAGCGCGGCGCGGCCGTCAAGCGTGACGTGCGGGTCCTGAACGGGTTGCTGGCGCAGGAGCACCGCGCGGTCGCGGCCTATACCGCGTCGATACCCCTTTTGCCCCAGCCCGCGCCGGCTCCCAAGGACTCCAGCTCGCCCGCCCCCTCCGCTCCACCGAGCAACGATCCCCCGCCGGCCCTGCAGCTCCAGGTGCCGCTCGCCTCCGCGGCCGCGGCGCGATTTCTGAGCCAGGAGCTGGCCCATGTCAGGGAGCTCAGCGGCTTCATACAGCAGGTCGGCGCGCACCCGGTCAAGCCGGCCCTCAGCTATGACCTGGGGCATCCCCAGACCAAGCAGGAGATTCTCCTTCTGCTGGAGTCGGTCGAGCAGGCGCAGCTGGCGGCGTATCTGAAGGCGACCACGATGCTCTCGCCCGGCAAGCTGCGAGCCGCCGCGGCCGCCATATACGCCAACCACGCCCAGCACATCTCGCTGCTTCGCTTCGAGCTCGGTCTGCGCCCCATACCTTCGCCCTTCGTAACCCCGGCCGTCGAATCCAAGGGCACCCCAGCGTGACCGGCGCGGGTCAGAGCCGACGTCAGCTGATCGCCGGCGGGCTCGGGGTGGCCGCAGCGGCCGCGGGAGCGCCGGCGTTGGCCACCGCCAAGGATGCGACGACCGCGAACATGCCCAGTAATCCGGCCCATGACCGCCGGGTCCTGGAGAAGCTTCTGGACACCGAGCGGCTACTTCATTTCGCCTACCAGCAGGCCATCAGCTACGGCAAGCTGGGGCACGCCTCCCAGGAAATAGTGGCGTTGCTGCTCGATCAGGAATTCGCCCACACCAGGGCGCTGAACGCCAGGCTCGCATCGCTGCCTCCGGCTCCGTCGACGCGGCGCAGCAGCACCAAGCGACATCCCTTCCCGCCGGCGAAGGTGACTGGTCTGTTCAAGCAGATCAAGACCGAGACGGGTGCTCTGGGGGCGGTGGTCGAGATCGAGAACCTGGCCGAGTCAAGCTATTTCATGGCCATCGCCCAGCTTCACAATCCGGCCCTGATCACGCTGGCGACCCAGATCCTGGCCAACGAGGCGCAGCACTGGACCCTGCTGGTGAGCCTGCTTCATAAGGGCCGGCCGGAGGCGGCGGTGCCCCACCCCTCCGTCCGCGGATCACAGCATCTACGGCCTCTCAAGACCCCGTGATCCATGTGTCAGCAAGCCCATCCCGGTTGGTAGCCTCGGCACTGGATCATGAGAATCGCGCCTGAGCTCTACGAGCAGATGATCGAGCAGGCGCGGGCCGAGGCGCCGAATGAGTGCTGCGGCATGATCGGGTCCCGGGACGGAGAAGCGGTCAGGGTCTATCCGACCACCAACGCCGCCGCCAGCCCGCTGCGGTACGAGATCGACGGGGCCGAGCAGATCCGCATCTACAACGAGATCGACGAGGCGGGACTCGAGCTCGGAGCCATCTATCACTCGCACACGCGCACCGAGCCCTATCCGTCCCAGACGGACATCAACCTGGCCTTCTATCCCGACTCGCTCTACGTGATCATCGGCCTGGCGAGTTCCGATCCCGAGGTCAGGGCCTACAACATCCGCGACGGTCGCGTGGACGAGGCCGAACTGGCCGTTGGCTGACGAGGTCCCGCCGCCCACCATCGGCGCCGGCCCGGTCTCCAAGCCGAGGTCGAAGCCCCGTGAGCGCGCGGTCGACCTGGTTCGGGTGGCGGTGGCCCGCAACCAGGCCGAGGCCGAGTTCATCCAGGCGCTGCTGCTGGAGGAGCGCATCCCCAGCGTCCTTCGCCGCACCGCCGGCTTCGACGTGCCTGACTTCCTATCGGCGGGGCCGCGGGACATTCTCGTGTCGCGGTCGGCCGAGCTGGATGCCCGCGAGGTCCTGCTCCAGGCCGAGCTGATCAGCGATGACCCTGACGCTCAGCGGCCGGTCGTATTGCCGGGTCGTTTGGCGATCGGGCTGCTGCTGGCGCTGGCCGTGGGGGCCCTGGTCGTGTGGCTGGTCAGCCTGATTGTGAGCTGAGGCGGGGCGGCGGGCGCGGTCTCAGCGCCCCGCGGCCAGCCCCGAGAGGTGGGCCCGCCAGGCACTCTCGGTGTGGGCCAGCGACCGGCCCCTGAACGCCCTGCGCAGCGCCGTGGCGGCCCCGCCAGGATTGAGCTCGCGGGCCAGTTCCGCCGCGGCGGCCTGGCCCTCCTCGGCCACCAGCAGGTCGATCACGGTGCCGCCGAGCAGCAATGCGTCCGGCATCCCCGGCGGAAAGTGCGGGGGCCGGCCCTCCCGCAACCGGCGGGCGATGGCCGGGCGGGCGTAATCCGTCTGACCGGAGAACCACCGGGCGGCCCCCTCCAGCAGCCAGGCCCAGCGCAGGTGGGCGGCCAGCCGTCGCGGCCCAGACCGCGCCGCCAGGTCGCGGTTGCTGGCGCCGATCAGCTGGCGGGCGTAGAGAGCCACGGGCGTCAGGGCCAGCATCTCTCGAGACCCCGGAACCGATGACGCGCGGCGCTCCAGGACCGACGGTGCCAGGAGGTGGAGCTCATGACGGGACGCCCAGCCACCCACGTACCTCCGGGCTGCCGGCGCGGTGAGGGCCCAGACCAGCGGGACGGCCGGCCGCGCCAGGGCCAGCGAAGCGCCGTTGCGGTGCACCACGACCGTCATCTCTCCCAGGGAGTCTGGGAAGTGCCTCGTCAGCTGAGCGCGGGCCGCTTCCAGCAGGTCGAGGACCCGCTCGGCCTCATTGGTACCGGCCTCGTCGTGCCGGGCCAGGAAGGACTGCGAGCGGGACTCGACCCAGGTCAGACCAGCACCGGCTGACGATCCGAGGCGATCTCAGCGATCTCCTCGGCGGCCCGCTCGAACTCCTCGTCAGAGAGCACGGGCGTGCCCTCGAACGGAAGCTCACGGGTCAGCTCCAGCCAGGATCGACAGCCACCGTATTCATCGCGCACCTTTACCGTGACCGGGCGCGGGATGCGGTATGTGCGAAGCAGGACCACGTGCAGCGGATGCCGCCGCTTCCAGGCCAGCCGCTTCTCGGCGTAGTCGGTCGTCCAGACATGGAAGGGCCCGAGTGCGTCCAGGACGCGGCGGTCGCTGATCGTGTAATGAGCGGCCACCTCGGCCCAGGCGCGGATCCGAACCCGGTCAGGTTGCGAGATCTCCATGCCCCTGTAGAGCGCGTCAGGAGCGGGGTCATCCTCGCTCCAGACGCCCTCCTCCAGAGCGCGGATCAGCTCGGGCCGGTGCGACTGGCGCACGAGCTCCGAAGACTGGTGGTCAAACGTGGGGTACAGGAAGAAACGTTCGTAGTCGAGCTTGAAATGTTTTTCGGGCTCACGGATTCCGCCCTTGCGGAGCGTTAGGAGCTGCTCGCCTTCGGCGAGCGCCCGTACAGTGACGGCCCATTCTTTAAAAGCAATCGGCATGTATCGAGGGGGAAGACGAAGGTTTACGGGGCTAGTCCGGCACGCGCACCTACCAGGTGCGCCAATCCCGTTGCGCACCGTGCAGCACCAGCAGCAACAGGAAGCGGGATTGTACGCGAGGATCGCCCAAAACCCAAATGTTGCTGCTAATTGGGGGTTTTTGGGGAGTTTGGGTGCCCTAACGCGAGGCCGGCGCCCGATGCGCCCCCGCGCCGGCCGCCCAATGCCCTACAACCGCGCCCCCGCCAGGCCCTCCAGCACCTCGATCAGGGCCGCGAAGTCCTGCTCGCCCAGGCCGCGGCCCATCGCCGCGGTCAGGACCTCCCGGGTCAGCGCCGCGGACTGAAACGGCGCGCCGGCCGCCTGGCCCTCCTCCAGGCACAGGCGGACGTCCTTGAGCATGTGCTCGAGTTTGAACAGAGGCGTGAAGTCGTGCTCCCGCATCGCCCCGGCCTTGAGCTCCAGCATCGTCGAGCCCCCGGAACCGGCGCCCATGACCTGCGTGAGCGCATCCAGGTCCACCCCGGCCTTCTTGGCCACCAGCAGCGCCTCCCCGACGACCGCCGTGTTGGTGGCCGCGACGGCATTGTTGATGACCTTGACCATCTGCCCGTGACCCAGTGGCCCGGCGTGGACGATCAGCTTGCCCATGGCCTCCAGCACCGGCCGCGCGCGGTCGAATGCCGCCTCGCCGCCCCCGGCCATGATGGTCAGCGTCCCGTCCTCGGCCCGCGGGGCCGATCCGGTGACCGGCGCGTCCATCAGTTCCAGGCCGCGGTCAGCCAGTCGCTCGCCGATCGCCCGGGCAGCCGAGGGCCCGATCGTGGAGCAGTCGACGAACAGCGTCGCCTCCCGCGCCGACGTGGCGGCACCGTCCTCGCCCAGGAGGACGTGCTCCACCTGCGGCCCATCGACGACCATGGTCACCACGACGTCGCTGTCCGCGGACGCCTCAGCAGGGGTGTTCGCCGCCGTCACGCCCTCGTGCCGGGCGGCGAATTCGCTCCCCCGGGCGGCGGTTCGATTCCAGACCGTCAGCTCGACGTCGGTCCGGGCCAGGTTGGCCGCCATCCGAGACCCCATGATGCCCAGACCCAGGAACGCAACGCGCATCACGGCGCACCATACCCACCGCCGCCCGGCGTCTCGATGCGCAGGTGCTGACCCGGCTCCAGCCACCCCGTGGCCTTGGGCGGCAGCTCGGTCCCATCCAGGAGGTTCCGGCCCGGCTGTCCCGGCTGCCCGCCGTCGGCTCCGGCCGGGGCGTGGCGCCGGCGTTCGGTGATGAGCGAATACCGCAGGGGGACGGTCGCCTCCAGCTCGCGGATCACGCCGTCACCGCCACGGAACTCGCCCGCCCCGCCCGAGCCGCGCCGCAACTCGTAGCGCACCACCCGCATCGGGAACTCCAGCTCCAGCGCCTCCACCGGGGTGTTCAGGGTGTTGCTCATGGCGACATGCACGGCGCTCGGACCGGGAGCGTCCGCGCACGCCCCCTGGCCGCCGGCGATCGTCTCGTAGTAGACGACGTCCTCGTCTCCCAGCGTCAGGTTGTTCATCGTCCCCTGGCCGAGCGCCCGGCCGAACGCCGCCAGCACCAGGTCGGCCACCCGTGAGGACGTCTCGACGTTTCCCGCGGCCACCGCCGGGGCGCGGCCATCCTCACCTCGCACTGCGGCCAGCAGGCTTCCCTCGGGCACTCTCACCTCCACGGGCCGGTAGGCGCCCGCGCTGGCCGGAATGTCAGGGTCGGTCAGGACCCGGAGCGCGAAATAGCATGCGGATCGCGTCACCGCCTCGGGGCAGTTGAGATTTCCCTCGTGCTGGGGCGCGCTCCCCGTGAAGTCCAGCGTGATCGCATCGCCTGAGACGGTCGCCCGGAGCACCAGCTCGAGCTCGCCCTCCGACCCCTCCAGCACATCCCGCGACTCGTACGTCCCGTCCGGGA
This sequence comes from Solirubrobacteraceae bacterium, assembly GCA_045805485.1. Classification (GTDB taxonomy): domain Bacteria; phylum Actinomycetota; class Thermoleophilia; order Solirubrobacterales; family Solirubrobacteraceae; genus Palsa-465. The sequence continues at coordinate 6,104 of JBJMLC010000047.1, forward strand.
TATCGGCCAGGCATGCTCGGGTCCGGCGCTCCGCGTAATCGAGGATCTCGTCGAAGGCCCGGAAGAGCAGGTCCTGCCCCACCCGGGCATGAAGCTCCTGGAGCCGACGGGCTCCGACGCGGGTGGCTGCCACCTGGGCCCGGAGGTCGGCCCGTCGCTGCTCGGGACGCCGCATGCGCTCGCTCAGCTCCCGCATCGCGCTCTCATCCAGCACGCGCGGAGGGATGACCACCCCCTCCTCCTCCAGCGTGCGGCTGTCGGCCGGCATCGAGCCCGGCGTGGCCCCACCCACGTCGGCATGGTGCGCCCGGTTGGCCACGAACCCCAGCAGCTCCTGCTCGGCGAACACCGGCGCGATCACGGTGATATCCGGAAGGTGCGTCCCCCCGGCGTAGGGGTCGTTGAGGATCCAGAGCCGGTCCGGAGCGTGCTCCTGCGGAAGTACCGCCTGGACGGCGGCCGGCATGGCCCCCAGGTGGACCGGGATGTGCTCGGCCTGCATGACCATCTGCCCGGCGCGGTCGAACAGTGCGCTGGAGGCATCCCGCCGCTCCTTGATGTTGGCTGAGTGGGCGGAGCGGATCAGGACGGCGCCCATCTCCTCGCACAGCGCCTCCGCGGCGCCCGCCAGCACCTGGAGCTCCACCGGGTCGATGGCGCCTCGCTCCGCGCTCACTTCGCCTCCAGCACGATCGTGCCCGTCGCATCGACCTCCGCCGTCCAGTCCGGGGGCACGACAACTGTTGAGTCGGGCAGCTCGATCACCGCCGGTCCCCTGATGCGGCTGTCTGGCGCAGGTGCGCCCCTGATCACCTCAACCTCCACCTGCCGCCCGCCAAACACGGCCGGCCGACGGGTCGCCGTCGCCTCACCGAGGTCGGCGGACTTGGCCAGCGCGACATCGGTGCCCGGGGTGAGCGCGCTGACGCGGATCGTCACCAGCTCCAGGGACTGGGCGGAGTCGGCGTAGCCGTACTGCCGCTCGTGCTCGGCCTCGAAGGCCTGGCGCAGCTGATCGGGCGTGGGGTCGGATCCGGCCTGGATCGGCAGCTCAAACGACTGCCCGCGATAGCGAAGCTCGTAGACCATCTCGACGTCGGCGTCAGGTTCTCCCAGCGCCTCCCGAGCAGCCGCTGCCAGCTCAGCCACCAC
>JBJMLC010000048.1:0-28153 GCA_045805485.1 Solirubrobacteraceae bacterium
ATTGGATTCGGACTCATAGCCCTGCTGTTCATCACCTCCCTGCCCACCTGGGCCCTGGGGCTGATCCTGGCCGGCGGCCTGGCCGTCAGGATCGGACTCAGTCGCTGGAACGAGCAGCAAGAGCCCGATGCCGAGCCCTCGACCGCACCGGATCGAGATGACCGCGATGCCTGACACGAACCCCGGTCCCTCGGTGACCGACCAGCACGACCCGCCGGCACCAGTCCTAACCCTCATGAGCGGAGGTGGCCGGGCTGCGGACGGCACCGCGGATCGTCTGCTCACGGCCGACGACGTGGCGGCGATTCTTGGCGTGACACGGTCGCTCGTCTACGCCTTGGTGCGAAGCGGTGAGATGCCGGCGGTGCGTATCGGCGAGCGATACATCCGTTTCCGGTCCCAAGCCCTCCTCCGCTGGATCGAGTCTCGCGAGGGTTGCGAGACAAAGCGGAGGCGGTGATGTCCGGGGCCGATCCTGACGTCGACCGGACGTCCTAGGATGGCCTGGACACGCGGAAGCTCCCGGACCGCTGTCCGGGAGCTTCCGGTACATCGCTCCGGCGGCGCGCCAACGCCCCGGAGCCCGGCATCAGGAGGATCATTCCCGATGCAAGCTACGAGCTATCTGCAGGGTTCTGTCCAGCTCTCGACGGCGAAAGGGGGTAGGCGGCGGAAGCATCCCGTGTGGGTACTGCGCTACCGGCTGCCCAGCGGTAAGGACTCGCGCAAGGTGCTTGGGCGGGCGTGGACGAAGACAAGCCGCCCGCCCGCAGGGTTCATCACCGAGACACAGGCTCGGGCGATCGCCCAGTCGTTCCTTGACGACCACGCGGGTGCGGTCCCCGAGCACCGGCACACCTTCGGGTTGGCGTGCCAAGCCTTCCTGCGCTACTGCGAGCGCGAGCGCGGGCTTCGGGCGTCCACGATCCACGACTATCGCCGGATCGCCGAGCGACTGTGCGAGCGGCCTTGGCGGCGCGAGGAGACGTGGCGGGAGCGACCTGTCGACACCCTCGGCGAGGGGGATGTCCTGACCCTGCGAGAGGAGCTGCTGGCCATGGGCCGGAGCGCCGAGACGCTCAACCACTACCGACGGATCGTGCGAGGCGCCCTCGGAACGCATGCGGCGTCGGCGGCGCTCGCCTGGCGCTGGGCGGGCAACCGCCCCGAGAGCGAGGGTCAGCTGCGCTTCTACACCCCGGACCAGATCGCCGCGCTGAAGCGTCACGCCCACTCGCCTCTGGACGTGGCGATCTACACCCTGGCCGCCGAGGCCGGCCCGAGGCTCAGCGAGATCCGCGGGCTGAAGGTCAGAAACGTTGACTTCGGCGTGGGGGTGGTCCGGTTCGAGGACGGCTTTACGACCCGAGGCGGCCATGCTGGAAACAAGGGACGCCGCGTCCGCTCGGTTCCCATGAGCCAGAACGTGCGCGCCGCGCTGTGGCCGTATTGCCGCGACCGCCCGGCGGACGCGGTGGTCTTCGAGCACGAGCTCAAGCCCGGCCAGCCGATCTGCGGGAGCGGTCTCTACCGCCGGTACCGCAACGCCGCCAAGCGCGCCGGACTCCCGGTGCTCCGGTTCCACGACCTCCGGCACTCCTTCGGGACTCAGGCCATCCGGGCGTTCAACATCTACGAGGTCCAGCGGATGATGGGCCACCGCCACATCACGACCACCGAGCGCTACCTCCATTACGCGCCTAACCCCGACGCGGCCGCCAAGCTGTCTGGACTGTGGGGCGACGGGGAGCCCGAGGGCAACGTCGTGGATTTCCGACGCGTCGCTTGAGCGTTTGGGGACCCTTTGGGGACCCTTTCGGATTTTCGCGGCGTCAGCGCCGCGTCGGATCTCCCAAAAGTGCGCGATTTGCAGCCATTTCACGAAGAGGCGACGACCGGAATCGAACCGGTGTAGACGGCTTTGCAGGCCGCTGCGTAACCACTCCGCCACGTCGCCGCGAGAGTTAGCGTAGCGTCGGGGGCCGTCCCGCCGACCGGGTACGGAGCACCGGGGGTCTGGGGGGCTGGCCGCTTACGGGGTGCGGAGGAGAACCTCGTTGCGGAAGGGATCACGAACCAGCACGCCCTCCGCTGCGGGTTCGCTTGGGATGCCGGCTGCGCGAACTCGCTCCAGCACCCGGCCAACCTCCTCGGAGCTGGGCAACACCACCTCGAAGCTCCTCAGCCCGACGCCACCAACCTCAGCCGGTGGGGCCCCCGCGCTGTTCCACGTGTTCAGGCCCAGGTGGTGGTGGTACCCGCCGGCTGACACAAACAGCGCACCCGGATAGCCCCGGACCGTGACGTCGAAACCGAGGACGCCCGCGTAGAACTCCTCGGCCTCTCGAACGTCGGACACCTGGAGGTGAACATGGCCGATACGCGTGCCCGGCGGAGCGCTCGGCTCCACGTCCCGGGAATCGCCGAGCTCGGCCACCAGGTTCTCCAGGTCCAGGGGGAGCGTGGCCATGGCCAGCTGGCCGTCGCGCTCAGGCCACTCGCCCCGGGGCCGGTCGCGGTAGATCTCGATTCCGTTCCCGTCCGGGTCTGACAGATAGAGCGCCTCGCTCACCAGGTGGTCCGACGCGCCCGTCAGCGGCCAGCGCCGGGCGGCCACGCGGGCCAGAGCCATCGCCAGTTCACGGCGGTCGGGCATCAGCACAGCCACGTGGAACAGACCCGGCGCGCCGGGGTCCCGCGGTGGGGCCGAGGCGTCTCCGTGGAGCTCGATCAGGGATCGTCCTTCCCGCGCCCGGAGTCCCACGCTCCCGTCGTCCAGCGTGAAAGAGCTCAGGCCGAGGACGTTCTCATAGAACTCGGTGGAGCGGGGAAGATCAGACACGGTCAGGCGGACCGCCCCCATGGAGGTATCCGGATGGATCCGGGCGGATCCCGCCGCCGTGTCTGCCACGCCCTGAGCCGAGCCCAGGTCTACTCCGCGGTGCATGCGACCCCCTGGTTGGCCCCCGGAAGACGACCGAGCAGGCCGGCCAGCTGGGTCACCTCGTCAGGGGTGAAGTGCTCCAGAAAGAGCCGACGGATGCTGGCCACGTGGGAACAACCTGCCTCGCGCAGCTTCTGGTATCCGACGTCGGTGAGCCGGGCATAGGACACGCGCGCATCCTCCGGACACGCGATCCGCTCGACGAACCCTCCCGCCACCAGACCGTCCACCAGGCGAGTGATGCCTGACCTGGTCAGCATCGTCTGCGAGGCCAGCGCGGACATCGGCAACCGACGTTCCGGCGCGTGATGCAAATAGAGAAGGACCTCGTAGTCACGGGTTGTGAGCCCCTGCTCGGCCAGCAGCTCGGCATCCAGAGCCCGCAGGATGGAGGCATGGCTCTGGAGGTAGGCCCGCCACGCCTCCAGCGAGGCTCCTTCAAGCTGGCTTTGGGACAGAGTGGCCATACCAAGATTATAGTTGATGAGTCAAATACCCTGGGGGGAGCCGGGGAGGTGAGCGCGCGCGGGGGAAGGTGACCGCGCACGGGGGCAGATGACCGCGCGGGGCAGGAGGCCTCGGGTAGCCTGCGCCTCGTGAAGGAGATCGTCTCCGGGATCTGGCACTGGATGGCCAAGCACGAGCACATCGGTGCCGAGGTCAGCTCCTATTACCTGGAGCGGGAGCGGGTGGTGCTGGATCCGATGCTTCCGGACGAGGGACTGGGTTGGTTTGAGGAGCACGGGGCACCGGAGCACGTCCTGTTGACCAACCGCCATCACGACCGGCACGCCTGGGACCTGCGCGAAGCCTTCGGGTGCACCGTTCACTGCGTTCGCAACGGCGTCTACGAGCTGGAGGATCGCGGGCCTGTGGAGCCCTTCGATTTCGGCGACAGGCTGCCCGGCAACGCGGTGGTGTACGAGATCGGCGCCATCTGCCCTGACGAGACCGCGCTCCACCTCCCTGACCACCGGGCGCTGGCCGTGGCCGACGGCGTGATCCATTACGGCGAGGAGCTCGGGTTCGTGCCTGAGCAGTTCATGGACGACCCAGAGGACACCAAGCCTGCGTTGCGTAGGGCCTACGGCCCGATGCTCGACCTGGACTTCGACGTCCTGCTGGTGGCCCACGGTCAGCCCATGGCCGAGGGCGCCAAGGAAGCGCTGCGCCGGTTCGTCGAAGCCGGCTGACGCGGACGGCTTTCAGCCCTTGCCTGGAGCGGTCGGCGGCGTTACGGTCTGCTTGACGGGCGCGTCCAGTGAGGAGGATCAGATGGCAGACTTGATAGGCAAGCAATTCGACAGCCCCGACGAGGTTCGGGAATTCACCGAGGGAAAGGGCAAGGTTGAGCTGGTCGACCTGAATGGCCACAGCGTGGGGCGGGCCACCTTCGAGCCGGGATGGCGGTGGTCGAACAACGTCAAGCCGATCGCCGGTACCGACTCCTGCCAGGTGGAGCACATCGGGTACGTGCTCCAGGGCCGGATGGCGCTGAAGATGGACGACGGGACCGAGCAGGAGTTTGGACCCGGTGACACCTTCCACATGCCGCCCGGGCACGATGCCTGGATCGTGGGCGACGAGACGTGCGTCATGCTCGACTTCGGCGGTCTGAAGGGGTACGCCCAGGCCGACTGAGAACACGCCGTGCGACGGGCCCGGTTCGCCGGGCCCGTCCGCCGAGCCGGGTGTCAGTCCACTGCCGCGACAGCCCGTGGCGTGCGGGCAGAGCCCGTCTCGGGTCCGGCATGGGTTTCGGAGTCGTCCGCGGCGGGCCGCGGTGGCTGGGCGGGCAGGAGCAGTCCTGCCGCCACGGCGCCGACTGCGCTGACGCCGGCAGCCACGAGGCAGCCGATGCTCAGGCCATGGGTGAAGGCGTGGGCTGCCGCGTGATGGACGGCACCCCCAAGCGCCGGCATCCCGGCCGACTGGAGATGCGCCGCCGCGGCAAACGCGGCCCCGATCGACTGGTGAGCTGCGTGGGTCACCTCCGCGGGCAGCGTCGCAGGGAGGGTCGAGGTCAGCCGGCTCGAGTAGACCGAGGCATAGATGCTTCCGATCACCGCCACGCCGAGCGTGCTGCCCAGCAGGCGGGTGGCATCGTTGACCGCCGAACCGACGCCGGCCTTCTCTACGGGCACGGCGCCCATGATGGATTCCGTGGCCGGGGCGCTGGTCAGGCCCATCCCTGTACCGCAGATAACCATCGTGATGGCGATCGTCAGGTACGTGGTCGTCACGGTCGCGCTTGAGACCCAGAGGAAGAACACGGCCAGGAGCGCGAGCCCGGTCGTCACAACGAGCTTGGTCCCGAGGCGAACCGCGAGCCTCGTCCCAAGTACAGAGGCGATCGCCACCGCGATGGCCACCGGGAGGGTGCGTACACCCGCGGCAAACGGACCGTAGCCGTGAATGAACTGGAAGTACTGCGTGATCAGGAAGATGAACCCGGCCAGGGAGAAGAAGGCCACGGTGACCGACCCGCTGGCGGCGCTGAAGCGCGGGTTGGAGAACAGGCTCAGGTCCAGCATCGGCTCGGCGGCACTCCGCTCCCTGACGATGAAGGCCACGAACAGCCCGGCCGCCAAGCCGAACCCTCCCAGGGTTCGGGCGCTGCCCCACCCGTGGGCCGGCGCCTCGATGATCGTGTAGATGAGCGAGGCCATCGCGGCGGTCGAAAGGACCAATCCCGGCCCATCGGTCCGAGGCGCGGTAGGGTCGCGCGAGGTCGGAACGCTCGCCGCCACGAGCGCTGCCCCGGCCGCAGCCACCGGCGCCATCACGAAGAAGATGCTCTGCCAGGAGAAGCGCTCCAGCAGCCAGCCGCCGACGATCGGGCCCAGGGCGATGGCCGCTCCCGCAGATGCTCCCCAAAGCCCGATGGCCCGGGCCCGCTCGCCCCGTTCGGTAAAAACATTCGAGATCAGTGACAGGGTGGCCGGGAAGATCATCGCCGCGCCCACACCCATGAAGCAGCGGGCAACGATGAGCCCGTCGGCCGACGAGGTGAAGCCGCCGGCGATGCTGGCCAGCCCAAAGACGGCCAGCCCGCTGAGCAGGAAGCCCTTGCGGCCCAGGCGGTCGGACAGGCTGCCCGCGGCCAGGATCAGGGCGGCGAAGACCAGGCTGTACGCGTCCACCACCCACTGGAGCTCGCTCGTGGTCGCCCGCAGCTCCCGCACCAGGCTGGGCAGGGCCACGTTGACGATCGTGATGTCCAGGTTGATGGCGAACGCTGCCAGGAGCAGCGACGCCAGGATCACGGGGCGACGGGACACCGATGGGAGTTCTAGCGCTGCGCGATCAGTAGTAGTCCTCGACCTCCACCGACCAGTGCGCCGAATCGTTGCCGGGGGTAATTCTGACCTGGTAGACGCCGGGCCCGGCGTGGAAGTCCTGGACCTGGTTACTGCCGTCGCTGAGGTCGAATGAGCCCACCCGCGAGCCGCGGTCCACGTCCGTGACCTGGGCGCTGGGGCCGGAGCAGAAGAAGATGAACGTGCACGTGCCGCTGTAGCTCATGCTGTAGACGAATCGCCAGTGGGTACCGCGAATCCGGAACGGGCTGGAGAACTCGCCCCCCCGGTCGTTAAACGTGACCACGGCCCGCCACCGTGGTGGCTCGGCAACCGACAGCGACACGGTGGACCCGGGGAGCAGCTTGACTCCCGATGACGGATGCTGGGCGGTGACGGTCCCCACCCGCACCCCGGGCGCGGGGACCTGGTTCAAGCTCACCCGCAGCCCCAGTTGCCTGAGGGCGCTTCGAGCGTCGCCGGATGAGAAGCCGACAACGCGCGGCACGGGCACCGGAGGCGGACCGGCGCTCAGCGTCACCGTGACGTTCCCGCCAGAGGCCACGTGTGCCCCGGGGGCAGGCTGCTGCCCGATCACGGTGCCGCGCCTGCCGTGGTGGCTATAGCGCCGGTGGAGCACTATCCGCAGGTGGGCTTTGGTGAGCCTCGTGCTGCTCGCGCGCGGGGTGAGGCCGTGCAGATCCGGCACGGTCACCTGCCGCGCCCCCCCGGTGAGGATCGCGGCGGCGACCAGCCCCAGCAGAAACAGGAGGGCGACCGAGAACGCCGCCAGCGTCCGGCGGCGGGCGGCGGGATTGACATTGCGCCGCGGTGAGCGTTTCGGGGCCACGAGCGTCCCCGCGGGACCCCTCGGCGGCGGCCGCTCAACACGGTTCCCGACCGAGCTGGTGCGGAATGCCGGGGGCGACTTGCGGGTCGATCCGCGAGTCCGGGTCAGGGCATCGGCCAGCTCAGCGCCATCGCGGTAGCGGTCGTCTGGATCCTTGGCCAACGCTCGCTCCACGATGGCGGTCAGCGCCGCCGGGGCGCTGGAAGGCAGCGGCGGTGGGGGATCCTGGAGATGTCGCAGGGCCAGATCCACGGCCGAATCACCGCTGAAGGGGGTGTGGCCGGCCAGCATCTCGTAGAGCACAACGCCCACGCTGTAGACATCGCTGGCCGGAGTGGTCCCGCGCCCGCGAGCCTGCTCGGGCGCCATGTAGGAGGGTGTCCCCGCGACGGTGGCCCCGACCTCACCGCTGCTTCCGCCGAGGAGCCGGGCCAACCCGAAGTCCGTGACCTTGACCTCGCCGCGAGGCGAGGCCAGAACATTGGCCGGCTTGACGTCGCCGTGGACCACTCGCCGGGCGTGGGCCGAGGCCAGGGCGCGACTCAGCTGCTCGGCCACCTCCCGCGCCTCCCAGGCCGGAAGCGGCCCGCGGCGCAGGCGAACGGCGACGCTCTCACCCGGCACCAGTTCGGCGACGTAGTACAGCCCCTCCTCGGCGTGGCCGACATCGAAGATCTGCACGATCCGGGGGTCGCTTACGCTGGCCATGAGCTGGGCCTCACGCTCAAAGCTCCGCGCCCAATCCGGATCCTCGGCCCACCAGGGCTTGATCACCTTGACGGCAACGGGCCGAGCCAGACGGCGATCTCGTCCCCGGTAGACCCGTCCGAACGTCCCCTCGCCGATCAGGGCATGGAGCTCGTAGCGGCCCTGCAGGGCGCAGCCGCTGAGATCAGGAGCGCGAGGTGTGGCAGCGGATAAGGACATCGAGCGGTGCGCGCGGGGCCATCGTGGCCGGTCGCCCTCGTGGTCAGGATGCCACGAATCAATGAGGGTATCGCTAACACTTGACGGCGATGAGCCATCACGCAGAAGCGCTCAGTTGGGCTGAGACCCAGGTCGCCGCCGCGCGGGATGATCCCGCCGAGCGGGTGGCTCTGCTGGCGCGGACCTACGACGGGCCGAGCGGCCTGGCACCGCGACATCTGCCGTTTCGACGGGCGGCATTGTCGTTCATGCGCTGGCAGGCGGATCGCGGTGTGCTCGCTCCGCTCGAGACCTCGCCCCCGGGGAGCGGGTGGTGGCGGGCGGTCAACGAGCGGCTGCTGCGAGACGGATGCGAATCAGTGGCGCTCGCCGGCGGGCTGCCGGGGGAGCCGTCCTCGCCGGCAGTGCGGCTCTGGCTTCAGTTCATTGAGGTGCCGACGGGGCGCAACTGGTACCGGGCTCACAACGCCAGCATCGTGGGTGCCTACCTGGAGAATCGGGGGCTGGCGGAAGCGGAGAGTGAGGCCGAGCGGTTCTTCATGAACGTGGCGCTGGGGCGCGTGCTCTATGCGCACGCGCTCAATGCGGCGCCGCGTCTGGCGCTGGGCCCGTTTGCCTTCATGGGGCGGCTGCTCGGGGATCCCCGGCTGGGGATGGCGGGCGCGTTTCTCTCCCTTGGCCGCGTCCTTCCAGACCGCTATCCGCTGGACCAAGACGTGCAGCGCTACATCGAGGCCGAGCACGGTCTGGGTCGGATGCTGGACTACGCACTGATCGTCCCGAGGCTGCAGCGCGTCTACGAGTGGTCCGCCGAGGAGCTCGGTGAGACCCGCTTGCTGGAGTTCGTTCGTGACGGCAGCCCGATCTACGCGTGGCCCTTCCAGGAGCGGCACGTATGGCGCTCGGCGGACATGCCGCTCGCCGGGCGCCTCCTGGAACGGATCACTCGGACGCGAGGCTAGTCTCGAGGGCATGGGACCTGACACCAACCTCGACCTGGTGACGGGAGCGTTCAGCTACTCGGGTTCCTACATCGCCGAGCGGCTGCTGGCGGCGGGGAGGCAGGTGAGAACTCTCACCTTCCACCCGGACCGGCCGCATCCGCTGCACGAGCGAGTCCAGGCATTCCCCTATCGGTTCGACGATCCGGTGGCGCTAACACACGCGCTCGAGGGTGTCACCACGCTCTACAACACCTACTGGGTTCGCTTCAACCACGGCTCCACGACGTTCGACAGCGCCGTCGCGAACTCGTCGATGCTGTTTGACGCCGCCCGTCGGGCCGGCGTGGCGCGCGTGGTTCATCTGAGTATCGCCAACCCCTCGCTCGATTCGCCGCTGCCGTATTACCGCGGTAAGGCGCTGGTCGAGCGAGCACTGGCTGAAGGCGGCCTGCCCCACTCGGTCGTCAGGCCCACCTGGATCTTCGGAGGCGAGCACGAGATCCTGGCCAACAACATCGCCTGGATCCTGCGGCGCATGCCGGTTTTCCCGATCCCCGGCAACGGCCGCTACCTCGTCCAGCCCGTCCACATCGATGACCTCGCGCGGATCTGTCTGGAGGCGGCTGACGCAGAGGCGAACCAGATCCTGGATGCGGCAGGACCGGAGACGATGACCTTTGAGGAGCTCGTCCACATGATCCGTCGCGCCATCGGTGCTCGCGCGCCCACTGTGCATGTACCGGCAATTGCGATGGCAGCTGTTGCCCAGGCGCTCGGGCTCCTGGTACGTGACGTGGTTCTCACTCCTGATGAGATCAGAGGCCTGGCGGCAGGACTACTGGCCTCCCACGATCCTCCGCGCGGACGCATCGCGTTCAGCGAGTGGCTGAACGAGGGCGCCGCCTCACTCGGCCGCTCGTATGCAAACGAGCTCCAGCGCCACTACTAGGACCCCGCAAATACAGTGGGCGATGTTGGGCTCGAACCAACGACCTCCGCCTTGTCGAGACGGCGCTCTCCCAGCTGAGCTAATCGCCCGGGAGGAGCTAAATGTAGCGGTGCGTGAGAGGCGCAGGGGTAGACTGGGCGACCATGCGGCGGGTGATCGGGGCTTGCGCGGCCAGGCCTTACGGCGCGGCGATGTGCGCAGTGATCGCCTGCGGGCTGGCCGCGGTCTCCTCGCCTGCCGCCAGCCCGGCAATGAGCCATCAGGCCAAGGTCACCGTCAGCCCTGGAACCGGCGGGCGGGCCACCGGTTTCACGGTCAGCTTCCGGGCGCCGGATCGCGCTGGGAGCCACAACGGCGAGCGGAGGTGGTACGAGGTCTCGGCCTCCGGCCCGACGGCACGGGGAGGCTGTCGCGGTGAGGCCTCGGCGCAGGTTCTCCACGCGCGCGCACACGTGCACGTGCGCGCGAAGCTCAGGCCGGGTCCGGATGGCTGGTGCGCGGGCACGTTTCACGGGAGCGTGACCGAGGACCGGGAGCCGGTTTGTCCGCCTGGGGAGGCCTGCCCGCTGTACGTCGTTCAGGTCAAGACCATTGGTCGCTTCACCTTCCATGTGCGGACGGGCGGCGACACCAAAGCGCCGGTGTTCGCCGGCCTGAAGAGCGCGACGGCGTGCACGCCCGGACCGCAGCGCCCTGGACAGACGACGCCCTACAACCTGAGCTGGGACGCGGCCAGCGACAACGCCACCCCCAGCTCGGGCATCCGCTACGACATCTTCATGTCAACCACGTCCGGCGGCGAGAACTTCTCCCAGCCGAACTGGACGTCCGCTCCGGGGGCCACCAGCTTCAGGACGCCGGGTCTGCCATCGCACGGGACCGTCTACTTCGTGGTTCGGGCTCTGGATCGGGCGGGGAACGAGGACAGCAACCAGGTGGAGCGGCGGGGCGTCGATCCGTGCCTATGACGCGCCGCTCCTAGCCTGTCAGGCGACTCGATATCCACGCCGGTCCGCAGGGCAACCGTCCCCTCGCTGGCTAGCATCCGCGCCCATGGACCTCCAGCTTCCTGACGGCAAGATCCTGTCGGTTCCCGACAGCGCTTCGGGTGCCGACGCCGCGGCGGCCATCGGGCCGGGGCTGGCCCGGGCGGCTCTGGCGGTCAAGGTGGACGGGGAGCTTCAGGACCTCTCCCGGGAGTTGCCGAGCGCGAACGGCGAACCCCCGAAGCTTGAGATCGTCACCGATCGCAGCGGGGACGACGCCCTGTGGCTGATCCGCCACGACGCCGCCCACGTGCTCGCCGAGTCCGTCATGGAGCGTCACCCTGGCGTCAAGATCTCCATCGGACCACCGATCGAGGACGGCTTCTACTACGACTTCGAGTTCCCGGATGGGGTCACCGTCAGCGATGCGGACTTCGAGGAGATCGAGGCCCGGATGCGGGAGCACATCCAGGCCGATGAGCCGTTCGTGCGTGAGGACGTGCCCGTCCAGGAGGCCCTGGAGCGCTTCCGTGCCGAGGGGCAGGACTACAAGGTCAAGCTGATTGAGGACCTGGTGCGAGATCAGGGCGTCGAGACGGTGAGCCTGTACACCAACGGGCCGTTCACCGACCTGTGCCGGGGGCCGCACGCCCCGAGCACCAAGCGGATCAAGGCGTTCAAGCTCCAGTCGGTGGCCGGCGCCTACTGGCGCGGGGACTCCTCCCAGCCAATGCTCACGCGCGTGTACGGGACGGCCTTCCTCAACCAGAAGGATCTGGACGAGCACCTGGAGCGCCTGGAGCGCGCCCGGGCCAACGACCACCGCCGCCTGGGACCCCAGCTCGGACTGTTCACTTTCTCGGAGGTCTCCCCAGGTGCCGCCTTTTGGCTACCGCCCGGTACCGAGGTCTTCAACGAGCTGGTGGCGCTCAGCCGGGAGATGGGCCGTGAGCGCGGCTATCTGGAGGTCAAGACGCCGCAGATCTACGACAGCTCGCTGTGGATGACCTCCGGCCATTGGGACAAGTACCGCGACAACATGTTCGTGACCGAGTACGAGGAGCGGCAGATGGCCGTCAAGCCGATGAACTGCCCGGGGCACTGCCAGCTGTACGCGCTGGGGCGCCATTCCTACCGGGACCTGCCCCTGCGTTACTGGGAACCGGGGCTGCTGCACCGCCGCGAACCCAGCGGCACGCTGCACGGACTGCTCCGGGTCAGGCATTTCGCCCAGGACGACTCCCACATCTTCTGCACAGAGGAGCAGATCCAGGACGAGGTCGCAGGAGTCCTGGACTTCGCCTTTGCCACCTACAAGATCTTCGGCCTGGAGGTGCGGCTGGAGCTCTCCACCCGACCTGAGGAGCGGATCGGGTCAGATGAGCTTTGGGATCACAGCGAGGCTGCGCTCACGCAAGCTCTCCAGAGCATGGGGCTGGAGTACCAGCTCAACGAGGGTGACGGCGCGTTCTACGGGCCCAAGATCGACATGCACATGACGGACTCGCTCGGCCGCTCCTGGCAGCTCGGGACCTGCCAGCTGGACTACAACTTCCCGGAGCGCTTCGACCTCACCTACACGGGCGCCGACAACACCGAACACCGCCCCGTGATGATCCACCGGGCGCTCATGGGCTCCTACGAGCGGTTCATCGGCATTCTCCTGGAGCACTTCTCAGGCGAGCTGCCATTGTGGCTGGCCCCCGTGCAGGCCATCGTGCTCCCGATCGCCGACCGGCACGTCCCGTACGGCGAGTCCGTCCGTGACCGGCTCCGGGCCGCCGGCCTGCGGGCCGAGATCGACGAGCGCGCCGAGTCGATCTCCAAGAAGATCCGCGATGCCGAGCTTCGAAAGGTGCCCTACCAGCTGGTGGTGGGAGATCGCGAGCAGGAGGCAGGCGAGGTCTCGGTCCGCCAACACCGGGCCGGGGATCGCGGGGCGGTTGCGCTGGACCAGGTCCCGGAGGAACTTGTCCGGCTTGTGAAAACTCGCTCGATTGGGTAGATCCGCCGCTATACTCGCCCTCGTTGATCCAAGGTTTTCACTACACACGGCCCGGCACCGCTTGACCCCAAGCCACCGCAGCAGCTAGTGCCGGTCCCAAAGAAGTTCGACCGGCGCCCGCCGGAGCGGGATCTCACTCGGATCAACGACCGCATTCGCGTGCCCGAGGTTCGCCTCGTGGGCGAGGACGGCAACCAGATCGGGGTCGTCAAGACCGACGAGGCACTGGAGTACGCCAGGGAGCGTGACCTCGACCTCGTGGAGGTGGCGCCGGATGCCCGTCCGCCCGTTTGCCGGGTGCTCGACTACTCCAAGTACAAGTACGAGCAGGCCCAGAAGGTGAAGGCGGCTCGCAAGCACCAGCAGCAGATCACCATCCGGGAGATCAAGTTCCGGCCCAAGATCGCCCAGAACGATTACGACACCAAGAAGGGTCACGTGCGTCGCTTCCTCGTGGGCAAGGACAAGGTCAAGATCACGATCATGTTCCGCGGCCGGGAGGTCACCCACCCGGAGCGAGGCACCGCCCTGCTGGACCGGCTGGCCGAGGAGCTGGCCGATGTGGGCGTGATCGAGCAGACCCCGCTCCAGGACGGCCGCAACATGACCATGCTGCTGGCTCCCTCCAAGGCCGTCCTGTCCGGAGAGATGGACAAGGCGACCGAGGCGGCGGCCAAGCGGCAGGCCGCCGCCGGATCAGATGGCGAGTCCACCGACGCCGCCGAGGCCACCGAGGCCGCCGAGCCCCCAAAGGCCGCCGAGCCCTCAACGGCCGCCGAGCCCTCAAAGGCCGCCGGGCCCGCGGACGGCGAGGGCGCACCCAGCTCCGAGGACCAGGAGCGGGAGCTGGCCCCCACCGACGCCGCCGCCTGAGCCGGCCCCTGGGTGGGCCCGGGCCCGGAGGCTGGGACCACCACGTCTGCTTTACTGAACGGCTCTCATGCCGAAGATGAAGACCCATTCCGGCGCCAAGAAGCGCTTCCGCCTCACGGCCAAAGGCAAGGTGAGGGGACGCCGGGCGTTCTCGACCCACATCCTGGAGAAGAAGTCGCCCAAGCGCAAGCGCCGCCAGGCCCGGCCGGTGTTCATCTCCAAGGCCGATGAGAGCCGGGCGAAGACACTCCTGGGCGCCAAGCATGGGAGCTCGCGATGACCAGGGTCAAGCGATCCGTTCACGCCCGAAAGAAGCGCCGGGCCACGCTCGCGATGGCCAAGGGCTACCGGGGCGATGCCAGCCGGCACTATCGGACGGCCAAGGAGGCCGTCCTAAAGGCCGACCAGTACCGCTACCGGGACCGGCGCAACCGCAAGCGCGACTTCCGCCGCCTGTGGATCATCCGCATCAATGCCGCCGCCCGCCAGTGCGACATGTCGTACTCACAGTTCATGCATGGCCTTTCCCTGGCCGGGATCGAGCTGGATCGCAAGGTCCTGGCCGACATCGCCGTGCGTGACGCCGACACCTTCCGACGGTTTGCCGACCGCGCCCGAGAGGCGCTGGCCGCTGGCTGAGCAAGCCACCAGCTCCAGCACCGACAGGGCGCCGCTCCCACGGGAGGCGCCCTTTTTTTGTAACTAATACCGACCAAATGCCATCCAAGATCACCAGCCCGCACAATCAGAGGCTCAAGGAGATCCGCAAGCTCCGTCAGCGGCGGCGCTGGCGCGAGCGCTCGGGCTCCTTCGTGGCCGAGGGCGAGGATCTGCTGGCGGCCGCGGATTCCGCGGGCTGGCAGCCGGCGGAGCGCTACTGCGCCGCGGGGTCAGGCCTGGCCGGAACCGAGGTCGAGCCGGACGTGCTGGCCTCGGCCTCCGGGCTGGCCTCCGGAACCCGCGCCCTGGCCGTGTACCAGGAGCGGTGGTCGGAGGCAGCCGTTGGCCCACTGTGCGTCTATCTGCACGGGGTCCACGATCCGGGCAATGTCGGCGCGATCCTGCGCGGCGCGGAGGCCTTCGGGGCCTCGAGCGTCGTCCTGGGAGCCGGCGCCGCCGATCCGTTCAGCCCCAAGGCGGTGCGAGCGAGCATGGGCGCCGTCTTCTCGGTGCCGCTGGTCCGGGCGGGCGATTTGGGAGCCCTCCCGGGCGCCAAGATCGCGCTGGTGCCCGGGCAGGGCATGCCACTTCACGAACTTTGGCCCTGGATGTCGAACAGGTCGACGCAAACGGACAAAGTTCCCCCGGCGGAGCTCACGCTGCTGCTGGGCGCCGAGCGAGAGGGGCTTCCGCAGGACGTGATCGAGCAGGCCGACCTCATCACCCACATCCCCACGGCCAACGACTCCCTGAACGTGGCCATGGCGGCAACCGTGGCCCTGTACGAGCTCGCGATTAGGATGGCCCGCTCATGACCAAGCCTTCCCCGAGCCAGGACGGCGCCTCATGACCGAGCCCTCCACCCTGGAGCGCGTCGCCCAGCTCAGGGACCAGGCGGAGCAGGCCATCGCGGCCGCGCCCGGCACGGCCGAGCTGGAGGAGCTTCGGATCGCCTACCTGGGGCGCAAGGCCGAGCTGCCCAATCTGCTCCGGCAGGTGGCCCAGCTGCCCGCGGAGGAGCGCGCCGCCACCGGCAAGGCGGCCAACCAGGCACGCCAGGAGCTGGAGCAGATGATCGAGCGGCGCTCGCGTGAGCTGGCGGCCTCGGAGCTCCACGAGCGTCTCACCAGCGATCGGGTCGACGTCACGCTGCCGGGGGATCCTGCCGCCCGGCTGGGCGCGCTGCACCTCCTTACCCAGACCCGGCGTGAGCTGGAGGACGTGTTCATCGGCCTGGGCTTCAACGTGGCCGAGGGACCGGAGGTGGAGACCGCCTATTACAACTTCGACGCCCTCAACACGCCGGTGACCCATCCCTCCCGCCTGACCACCGACACGTTCTACGTCAAGCCGGTCGACGATCTCTTCGACCCCAACACGGTGCTTCTGCGCGTCCACACCTCACCGGTCCAGATCCGCGCCATGGAGCAGCAGCCGCCTCCGATCTACATCGTCATGCCGGGTCGCGTCTACAGGCCGGACTCCGACGCCACCCATTCCCCACAGTTCCACCAGCTGGAGGGGCTGGCCATCGACACCGACGTCACCCTGGCCGACCTTCAGGGCACGCTGCTGGCCTTCGCCCGGGCCATCTTCGGCGAGGACCGGCAGGTGCGCATGCGGCCCCACTTCTTCCCCTTCACCGAGCCCAGCGTCGAGGTGGACGTGTCGTGCTTCAACTGCACCGACGGCGTCACCGCCGACGGCCGGCGCTGCCACCTGTGCAAGGGCGAGGCCTGGATCGAGATCCTGGGCGCCGGGATGGTCGATCCGAACGTCCTGGCCCACGTGCGGGAGTACGGCTACGACCCGGAGAAACACCAGGGGTTTGCCTTTGGCATGGGCATCGAGCGGATCGCGATGCTCAAGCATGGCCTCCCGGACCTGCGGCTCCTCTTCGACAACGACGTGCGCTTCCTGAGGCAGTTCGCATGAGGGTCCCGATGCTGTGGCTGCGCGAGTACTGCTCGCCCGATCTCGAGACCGCCCAGGTCGCCGACCGCCTGACGATGACCGGGACCAAGGTGGAGGCGATCCACCGCCACGGAGTGGATGCTCTGGAGCACTTCGTGGTGGGGCACGTCCTGAGCGCCGAGAAGCACCCTGAAGCCGATCGCCTGAGCGTGTGCTCGGTGGACTCCGGCGACGGTGCCCCCAGGCAGATCGTCTGCGGCGCGCCCAACGT
This sequence comes from Solirubrobacteraceae bacterium, assembly GCA_045805485.1. Taxonomy (GTDB): domain Bacteria; phylum Actinomycetota; class Thermoleophilia; order Solirubrobacterales; family Solirubrobacteraceae; genus Palsa-465. The sequence goes on from JBJMLC010000048.1 coordinate 16,623, forward strand.
GGCCGCGGGTCAGACGGTGGCCGTGGCCCGTCCGGGGGCCGTGATGCCGGACGGGTCAAGGCTCGGAAAGGTCAAGCTGCGCGGCGTGGAGTCGGACGGGATGATCCTGGCCGAGGACGAGCTGGCCATCGGGACCGAGCACGCCGGGATCCTGGAGCTGGAGGTCGACGGTGCCGCCCCGGGGACGCCTCTGACCGACCTGATCGAGATCTCCACCGACGTGCTGGAGCTGGAGATCACCTCCAACCGCCCGGATTGCCTGGGGGTGGTCGGCGTGGCCCGGGAGCTCCACGCCGCCACGAACGCCCCGCTGGCGCCGGTGCCCTGGAGCGAGGACCCCGGAACCGAGGGGACTGTGGAGGGCGTGAGCATCGAGGTCCAGTGCCCGGATCTCTGCCCCAGGTTCACCGCCCGGGTCTTCGAGGACGTCCGGATTGGCCCCAGCCCGCCGTGGCTGAAGGCGCGCCTGATGGCCGCCGGTCAGCGACCGATCTCCAACGTGGTGGACATCACCAACTACGTGATGCTCCTGACCGGCCAGCCGCTCCACGCCTTCGACCTGGACCGGGTGGCGGGGCACAGGCTGACCGTGCGGCGAGCCCACGACCGAGAGCAGGTGCAGACGCTGGACGGGGTCCTCCGCACGCTTGACTCGGAAATGGTGGTGATAGAGGACGAGGAGGGTCCGACCTCGATCGCCGGCGTCATGGGCGGCGCCCGCTCGGAGGTCGACGCGACCACCACCCGGGTGCTGATGGAGGTGGCCAACTGGGACGGCCCCAACATCCACCGCACCGCGCTGAAGCTTGGGCTGCGCAGCGAGGCCTCGGCCAGGTTCGAGAAGCAGCTCCAGCCTGAGCAGGCGCTGGAGGCTCAGGCCGTGGCCACCCGTCTCATGATCGAGTTCGGCGGCGCCCGCGTGGCTCCCGGCACGGTCGACGTCGGCGGCCCCGGACCGGAGCCGATCACCCTGAGGCTGCGGGAGGCTCGGCTGACCGGGCTGCTGGGGATGGGCATTCCCCGTGATCGCCAGCGCGAGATCCTCCAGGCGCTGGAGTTCCAGACCGCCGACGCCGACGACGGCCTGGACGTCAAACCTCCTCCGCTTCGCCGGGGGGACATCACGCGGGAGGCCGATGTGATTGAGGAGGTGGCGCGGCTGTACGGCCTGGAGAGACTCCCGGCCACCCTGCCCTCTCGCCACGGCGCCTCCGGCCGTCTCACCCCGCAGCAGCGGCTCCGCCGCCGGGCCGCCGATGTCCTGACCGCCCAGGGCCTGGACGAAGTAGTGGGGTGGAGCTTCAACGGCCCGGACATGAGCCGCCGACTCCGGTTGGGCCCAGACCACCCCGAGGTCGAAATCGAGAACGCGATGTCGACAGAGCAGTCCCGGATGCGGCGGCTCCTGCTGGGGTCGCTCCTGGACACGGTCGCTCGTAACCAGGCTCAGGGCACCGGCGCGTTGCGCCTGTTCGAGACCGGGGCCGTCTTCCTGCCCCGAGATGACCGCTCGCTGCCCGATGAGCCCTACCACGTGGCGGCGCTGCTGGCCGGGCCGGCGCGGCCGGCCACGTGGCGCGATCCCGAACCCCCCAAGGTCGACTTCTTCGCCGCCAAGGGCGTCCTGGAGGGGCTGCTGGATGCCCTGCGCGCCGACTGGACCCAGGAGCGCTCGCACGAGCCGTTCCTGCATCCCAGCCGCCGGGCCGCGATCGCCATGGGCGGGCGGGGGATCGGCTGGGTGGGGGAGATCCATCCGCAGGTGGCGGCCGAGTGGGAGATCGAGCAGACCCTGGCCGGATTCGAGCTTGATCTCGATGCCCTGCCCGAGGCCCCGGCGGCCATCTACAGCGACGTCTCGAGCTATCCGGAGGTCCGGGAGGACCTGGCGGTGGTCGTGGGCGACGAGGTGACCTCCGCTCAGGTGGTGGAGGTGGTTCGGCGCAGCGGCGGCGAGCTTCTGGCCGGCGTGGAGGTGTTCGACGTCTACCGGGATGCCGAGCGCGTGGGGGAGGGGAACGTGTCCCTGGCCCTGCGCCTGAGCTTCCGGGCCTCCGATCGCACGCTGACCGACGAGGAGGTGGCCGCCGACCGGCAGCGGATCATCGAGGCACTGGGGCAGGAACTCTCGGGTCGCGTCCGGGCCTCAGGCGGTGATTCCTGATGAGCCCTCAGGTGTCCGTTTTTGGAGCCGCCGGGTTCACGGGCGCGCTGGCGGCGCGGCTCCTGGACCGCCATCCCTCCTTCCAGCTGGCTGCGGTCACGGCCCGGTCAGACGTCGGCCGGCGCCTGGACGAGCTCTACCCCCATCACCGGGTGACCCTGACCCTGGAGGAGCTCGACCTTGATCGCCATGCCGACGTGGACGCGGCCGTGGTGGCCTACCCCCACGGGGCCGCGGCGCCTTTGGTCAAGGAGCTGCGAGACCGCGGCCTGAGGGTCGTGGATCTATCGGCTGATTTCCGCCTGCGAGACGTGGCCACATATGAGGAGTGGTATCGCCACCACCCCGCCCCCGAGCTCCTGGCTGAGGCGGTGTACGGGCTCCCCGAGCTGGGCTACCGCGATGCGATCCGCGGGGCGGGCGTCGTCGCCACCCCGGGCTGCTATCCGACGGCGACCCTGCTGGCCCTGAAGCCGCTGGCCGCAGAGGGGCTGATCGACGACGTGGTCATCGACGCCAAGTCCGGCGTGTCCGGCGCGGGCCGGGCGGCGACCGAAAAGACCCACTTCGTGACGGTGGATGAGAATGTCTCGGCCTATGGTGTGCCTCGCCACCGGCACACTCCGGAGATCGAGCAGGAGCTGGCCTCGCTTCTTGGCGGCGAGGTCCGGGTCACGTTCACCCCGCACCTTCTGCCCATTGATCAGGGAGAGCTGGTGTCCTGCTACGTCACGCTCCCCGACGGCGCCGGCGGCGAGCTGGAGACGCTCTATCAGGACCATTACCAGGACGAGCCGTTCGTGGAGCTGAGCCCGACGCCGCCGGGGGTGCGGGACGTTCGGGAGACCAACATCTGCCGGATCTCGGTCCACGCCGACGCCCGCACCGGGCGGGTGATCGTGTTCGCCGCCATCGACAACCTCTGGAAGGGAGCCTCCTCACAGGCCGTCCAGAACCTGAACCTGATGTTCGGCCTGCCGGAGGAGGAGGGCATCACATGAGCTTCTTCCGCTCCCGCTGGGTCGAGGCCCCGCCTCATGTCACCGAGAACGCCGACGGCGGGCTCCCGGACGGCTTCCGGGCGGCAGGCGTGGCCTGCGGGATCAAACCCAGCGGTGCCCCCGACCTCGGCCTGCTGGTCAGCGATGCGCCTGAGACCACAAGCGCGGCTCGGTTCACCCGGTCGGGGACCCAGTCGGCGCCGGTCCTGCTCTGCCTGGAGCGTTGCGCGCTGGCCGGGGTCCGGGCCGTGGTGGTCAACTCGGGCAATGCCAACGCGGCCACGGGCGCGACCGGTCTGGAGGATTCCGCCCGCATGCAGGGCGCCGCCGCCATGGCCTCGGGTGTGCGTGAGGAGGCCGCCGTGGCCGTAGCCTCCACCGGCGTGATCGGCGTGCCGCTGCCCATGCGTGATGTCATGCAGGGGATCGCCGGGGCGGCTCGTGCGCTGCGCGTCGACGGTGATCAGGATTTCGCGGAGGCCATCCGGACCACCGACGCGTACGCGAAGCGCGCCTGCCTGGACGTGGAGCTGTCCTCGGGTCGGGTGCATCTGTGCGGCCAGGCCAAGGGCGCCGGGATGATCTCCCCGTCGTTCGCCACGCTGCTGTGCTTCGTGCAGACCGACGCCCAGCTTGAGCCCGCGACCTGCGACCTGCTGCTGGGCGTGACGGTCAAGCGATCCTTCGACCGGATCAGCGTGGACGGGCAGCTGTCCCCCAGCGACACCGTGATCCTCCAGTGCAGCGGTCGCTCGGGCGTGCCGGTGGAGGCCGAGAGCCCGGACGAGCTTCGCTTTGGGGAGGCCCTGGACGCGCTTCTGCGCCAGTTGGCCCTGGACATCGCCCACGACGGCGAGGGGGCCGGCCGTGTCGGACGCGTGGTGGTCAGAGGGGGAGATGCCGACACCGTGGAGCGGGTGGCGCACGCCATCGGCGACTCACCCCTGATCAAGGCCGCGCTCCACGGGGGAGATCCGAACTGGGGCCGGATCATCCAGACCGTCGGCATGGCCTTGCCGGGGACGGCGCCGCTACCCGTCGACGTGGCGATCGAGGGGATAGAGGTCTGCCAGCGAGGCGCCCACGTGACCCACGACCAGGAGGCCCTCAAAGCCGCCGTCCAGCGGGATGAGGTCGAATACGAGGTCGGCCTGCCCGGAACCGGCGCGGAGGCCGAACGCTACTTCTCAGATCTCGGGCACGGGTACGTGACGATCAACTCGGAGTACACGACGTAGTGGCCCCCCTCGCAACCCCCAGGAGCTCGGCATGAGAGACGTCGGCACGCTGCTTGAGGCGCTGCCCTACATCCGGCAATTCCATGGCCGAACGGTGGTCATCAAGTACGGCGGGGCGGCCATGTCCGACCCCTCCCTCCAGGAGGAGTTCGCCCGTGACGTGGTCCTCCTGAAATACGTGGGTATGAACGCGGTCGTGGTCCACGGCGGAGGGCCCGAGATCACCTCGTACATGGAGCGGCTGAACCTTCCGGTCCAGTTCGTGGATGGGCTGCGGGTGTCGGACCCCCAGACGGTGGAGGTGGCCAAGATGGTCCTGGTCGGCAAGGTCAACAAGGACATCGTGCTGCTCATCAACCGGCACGGCCAGCCCGCGGTGGGCATCTGCGGTGACGACGGGCTCCTGTTCCGCGCCGCACGCCAGGCCTCGCCGAGCGGCCAGGACATCGGTTTTGTCGGCCGGATCGAGCGGGTTGATGTGGACCTGCTCAATCGCATCTCCGAGGACTACATTCCGGTGGTGGCCAGCGTCGGCGCCGATCGCCAGGGGCAGTCGTACAACATCAACGCCGATGAGGCTGCCGGCGCCGTGGCCCGGGCCCTCGGCGCCTACAAGCTGGTATTCCTGACCGACGTGCCGGGCTGGCTGCGGGATCCCAACGACCCGGAGAGCGTGATCTCGGAGGCTGGTGCCGAGCAGGTGGAGGCCGCGCTGGACGGCTCAGGCGGGAAAGCCGGCGTCACCGGTGGGATGCGCCCCAAGCTCCTGGCCTGTCTGGACGCCGTCCACGGCGGCGTCGACGCAGCTCACATCGTCGATGGGCGGGTTCCGCACTCGCTCCTGCTGGAACTGTTCACCGATGCCGGGATGGGCACGAAGATCGGCCCCGGCACATGACCGCGACCGCGCCCACCGGCGCCACCCTGGCTGAGCTCCAGGAGCTCGAGCAGCGCTACGCCGTTCCCACGTACGCTCGCAGTCCCGTCCAGTTCGTGCGCGGCCAGGGAGTCCGCCTGTGGGACGAGGATGGCCACGAGTATCTGGACTTCCTGGCCGGAATCTCGGTGCTCAACGTCGGCCACTGCCACCCGCTGGTCGTGGAAGCGGTCCGCGAGCAGGTCGGTCGGCTGACCCACGCCACCAACCTTTACTACACCGAGCCGGGCCTCCGGCTCTCCGAGGCTCTCTCGCGGAGCTCGCTGGGCGGGAAGGTATTCCTGACCAACTCGGGCGCCGAGGCGGTGGAGGCGGCCCTGAAGCTGGCCCGGCGCGCCCGGCCGCAGGGCACATTCGTGGTGGTGGAGGGAGCCTTCCATGGGCGGACGTACGGAGCCCTTTCCGCCACCCCGCAGGAGTCAAAGCAGGCGCCCTTCGCGCCGTTGGTGCCCGGCGTGGTGGTCGTGCCCAAGGATCCCGCCGCGCTGAGCGCGGCCGTGGATGACCGCACGGCGGCCGTGCTGCTGGAGCCGATCCAGGGCGAGAGCGGGATCCATGTCCTCTCCGACGAGCTGCTGAAGGCCGCGCGGGAGGCCTGCGACCGGGTTGGCGCCGCCCTCGTGTTTGACGAGATCCAGTGCGGAATGGGGCGGACGGGGACCCTGTGGTGCTACCAGCAGACGGAGCTCGTGCCGGACGCCATCGTGAGCGCCAAGGGGTTGGGCGGCGGCCTGCCCATCGGGGCGCTGATCACCGGCCCGCGCCTGGCCGACACGCTCCGGCCGGGCGACCACGGCTCGACGTTCGCCGGCGGCCCCGTGATCGCATCGGCGGCGTTGGCGGCGCTGGGGATCTGCTCTGACCCCGCGCTCCTCGGCCGGGTCAGCGCTTTGGGTGAGCGGCTGGCCGCCGGGCTGGCCGGCCTGCCGTACGTCCAGGAGGTGCGGGGCCGGGGGCTGATGCTGGCGGTCGACGTGGCCGAGCCGGTGGAGGGGCCGGAGCTGGCCCGGCGCGCCCTGCTCCAGGAGCGCCTGGTGGTCAACGCCACCGGACCGGCCACGGTGCGCCTGGAGCCCCCGCTGATCGTCTCCGAGGAGGAGATCGACGAGGCGCTTCGCCGGCTGGGGAGGCTCGTATGAGCCCGCAGGTCCCAGACCCCGTCTCCTACGAGGCCCGCCCCGAGGAGGTCCATCGCGTCCTGCTCCTGTACAGCGGCGGGCTGGATACCAGCGTGATGCTCAAGTGGATCCAGGATCACTATCAGGCCGAGGTGGTGGCCCTGACCGTGAACCTGGGCCAGCCCGGGGAGGACTTCGAGGGCGTCAGGGACAAGGCGCTCCAGCTGGGGGCGATCGACTGCCGGGTGGTCGATGCCCGCCGCGAGTTCGTGGAGGAGTTCGTGCGGCCGGCCATCAAGGCCAACGCCGTCTACGGCCTGGGGTACCCGCTGTTCACGGCCCTCGGCCGTCCGCTGATCGCCAAGCTGGCCGTGGAGCACGCCCGGGACGCCGGCTGCGACACGATCGCCCACGGGTGCACGGGGAAGGGCAACGACCAGGTGCGAATCGAGGCCACCGTCGCCACCCTGGGTCCTGAGCTGAAGGTGATCGCGCCCGTCCGCTCGTGGCGAATGGGCCGCGAGGAGGAGATCGAGTACGCCCGCCAGCACGGGATCCCGCTGAAGGGCGGCAGCGAGGTGACCCCCTATTCGATCGACGACAACCTGTGGGGCCGATCCAGCGAGGGGCGGTGGATCGAGGAACTCGACCACGCCCCGGACGACGATGTCTTCCAGCTCGTGACCCGTCCTGAGGAGGCACCTGATGAAGCGGAGACGGTCACCGTGGAGTTCGAGCAGGGCGTGCCGGTGGCCCTGAACGGGGAGCGGCTTGGCCTGGTCTCGCTGCTGGAGCGGGCGGCGGCCATCGGGGCACGGCACGGCGTGGGGATCGTCGATCACATCGAGGACCGGATCGTCGGCCTGAAGGTCCGCGATATCTATGAGGTTCCGGCGGCGGCGATCCTGCTGACCGCCCACCAGGAGCTGGAAAAGCTGGTGGGCACCATCCATCAGAACCAGCTCAAGCCGCTGATCGACCAGCGATGGGCCTACCTCGTGTACGCCGGCTTGTGGTGGGAGCCGCTCCGAGAGGACCTCGACGCCTACATGGACGCGGCCAACGCTCAGGTCACGGGAACCATCGGTCTGAAGCTGTACAAAGGGTCGGTCCGGGCGCTCACCCGCTCCTCGCCCCATGCCGTCTACGACGCCCAGCTGGCCACCTTCGCCACCTCGGGCGGGCTCTTCTCCCAGCAGGCCGCTCCGGGCTTCATCGAGCTGTTCTCGCTCCAGTCCAGGATGGCCTGGAGGCTCAGGCACCCGGACGACGAATCTCCCCGCTCCTAGCGTTCTGACGCTCCGCCGGGCCTCGGGTGCGTCCGCCTGGGCGCCTATGCTCGAAGACCTTCGATGACCTCGGCCTGCGCCCACCTCCACGTCCACTCCGAGTACTCGCTGCTGGACGGGGCGTGCAAGATCGAGGAGCTGGCTGCCCGGGCCGCCGCCTTTGATCAGCCGGCGCTGGGACTGACCGATCATGGGGTGATGAACGGCTCCGTGGAACTGTTCACGGCCTGCCGCAACCACGGGATCAAGCCGATCCTGGGCTGCGAGGTCTACGTGGTGGACGACCATGCCCGCCGCTCGCCGGGCAAGCTGGAGCGCTTCCACCTCACACTGCTCGCCGCCACCCCCACCGGCTACCGGAACCTGGTCAAGCTCTCCTCGGCCGGGTTCCTGGAGGGGTTCCAGCGCGGGAAGCCCTCGGTGGACCTGGAGCAGGTCGCCGCGCATGCCGAGGGAGTGATCACGCTCACCGGATGCCTGCAGTCGCGCTTCTGCCAGCACCTGCTGGCCGGTCGCTCGGCCGAGGCCCGGGCTCACGCCGAGCAGCTGATCGCCGCCTTCGGCCCAGACAACGTCTATTTCGAGGTCCAGAAGAACGGGTTGGCCGAGCAGGATCGGGCCAACGAGGGCATCGTGAGGATCGCCCGGGAGCTCGGCCGGCCGCTGGTCGGCACCGGCGACGTCCACTATCTCCGCCGCGAGGACTACCACCATCACGCCGCGCTCCTGTGCGTGCAGACCAAGTCCACGCTGGCCCAGCCCAAGATCAGCTTCGAGACCAACGAGTTCTACCTGCGCTCCAACCTGGAGATGGCTCAGGCGTTTGGCGAGTGGCCGGAGGCGCTGGCCTCCACGCTGGAGATCGCGGAGCGCTGCGATGTCGAGCTAGAGCTGAACCGGCAGCTGATTCCGGGCTACCCGACGCCTGACGGCTCGCCTGAGGGCCAGTACCTACGGGCGCAGGTCCATCACGGGCTCCGCGAGCGCTACGGCGACCCCGCGCCGTCCGAGGCCGTGGAGAGAGCCGAGTACGAGCTGGGCGTCATCCAGAACATGGGGTTCAGTGGCTACTTCCTGATCGTCTGGGATTTCGTCAAGTACGCCAAGGACTCAGGGATCGCCGTGGGCCCGGGGCGCGGCTCCGCTGCGGGTTCGATCGTGGCCTATTGCCTGAAGATCACCGACGTGGACCCGCTCCGCTACGGACTTCTGTTCGAGCGCTTCCTGAATCCCGAGCGGGTATCGATGCCGGACATCGACATCGACTTCTCCGTGCGCGGCCGGGAGCGGGTGATCCGCTACGTGACCGAGAAATACGGCAAGGCGTCGGTGGCCCAGATCGTGACCTTCGGAAAGATGTTCCCGCGGGCGGCCACGCGTGACGCTGCCCGGGTGCTGGGGCACGACTACGGCGCCGGGGACCGGCTGGCCAAGCTGATCCCAGACCCCATCATGGGCCGGCCGCCCAGCTTCCAGGATTGCCTGAAGCCGAATCAGCCGCTGCGGGAGGAGGTCGACCGCGATCCCGTGGCCCGGCAGATAGTCGATGTGGCGCAGGGTCTGGAGGGGATCGTCCGCAACTCCTCCATCCACGCCGCCGCGGTGGTGATCGCCGACCGGCCGCTGACCGATCTGGTTCCACTCCAGGTCGCTGAGGCCGGGACCGGTGAGCAGGGGGAGAAGGTGTATCGCATGGTCACCCAGTTCACGATGAAGCCCATCGAGCAGATCGGGCTGCTCAAGATGGACTTCCTCGGGCTGCGCAACCTGGACGTGATCGAGGACGCGTTGGACATCATCGAGCGCTCCACCGGCGCGCGGCCGGACATGGCCACGCTCCCGCTGGATGACCCCAAGACGTACGAGATGATGGCCAGCGGCGACTCGATCGGGGTCTTCCAGTTCGAATCGGAAGGGATGAGGGAGACGCTCAAGCGGGTCAGGCCCTCCGAACTGGAGCACCTGATCGCGCTCAACGCGCTTTACCGGCCTGGCCCGATGGAGAACATCCCCTCATACACCCGCGGCAAGCACAACCCTGAGGCCGTCACCTACGCTGACGACCGCCTGCGGCCCATCCTGGAAGCCACCCACGGCGTGGTTGTCTACCAGGAGCAGGCGATGCAGATCGCCAAGGAGATCGCGGGCTTCAGCGGCGCCAAGGCCGATGACCTGCGCAAGGCGATCGGCAAGAAGAATCGCGAGGCGATGGCCAAGCTCAAGCCTGAGTTCTTTTCCGGCTGCCGGGCGTCGGGCACGGCGGAGCCGGTAATTGAGCAGCTCTGGACCACCAACGAGCGCAGCGCTGACTACTCGTTCAACAAGGGCCACTCTGCCTGTTACGCCCTGATCGCCTACCGCACGGCCTGGCTGAAGGCCAACTACCCGGCCGAGTACATGGCGGCCCTGATCTCCTCGGTCATGGATACGAAGGACAAGGTTCCGTTCTTCGTCTCGCAGGCCGAGCAGATGGGGATCTCGATCCTTCCGCCGGATGTCAATCTCTCAGACCACGAGTTCGTCGTGGTGGGCGGGAACATCCGCTTCGGTCTGGACGCCGTGAAGGGCGTGGGTTTTGCCGCCGTTGAAGCCATCAAGCGGGCCCGGGAGGAGGGGGGACCGTTTCGAGATCTGTGGGACTTCTGCGCCCGGGTCGATGGCCGCTCAGTCAACAAGAAGGCCATCGATGCCCTGATCAAATGCGGCGCCTTCGGGTCCACGGGCGACAGTCGCAAGGGCATGCTCTCCGTGCTGGAGCAGGCGCAGGGCGCTGGTCAGAAGGCCCAGCAGGACGCGATCATCGGCCAGGGCTCGATCTTCGACCTGGACGGCGGGGGCGGAGCCGACGCCGGCAGCGTCGGCGGGGCGGGTCTGGCCATCAGCCACGCGCCCATCCCCGCCGCCGAGTTCGACCGGGCCGAGCTGCTGGCCGCGGAGAAGGAGTCCCTGGGCCTCTTCATCTCCGAGCACCCGCTCAAGCAGGTCCGATCCGCGCTCACGGCCCGCGTGGACTGCTCGCTGGCCGAGCTTGGCTCCCGCCGGGACGGTGACTGGGTGACCGTTGGCGGGATGATCACGCAGGCCAAGCGGATAAGGACCAAGAAGGGCGACCCGATGATGTTCGCCACGCTTGACGACCTGGAAGGATCGGTCGAGATCCTGGTGTTCGGGAAGGCTCTCGGCGCGGGTGACGACGTGGTGGCGCCGGACTCCGTGGTGCTCGTGCGGGGCAAGGTCGATCACAAGGACCGCGACAAGACATGCCTGGTGGCCCAGCAGATCGAGCGCTTCGACCCCACGCCGGAGGAGGTGCGCGAGGCCGCCGCTCAGGAGGCCAAACGGGGGGCCAAGCCCAACCTGCTCCGGCTGCGACTCGTGGCCTCGGCCCTCCCGGAGGGCGCGCTGGGCGAGCTGAGGGATGTGCTGGCTGGGTTCCCGGGTGAGTCAGAGGTTCTGATCGAGCTGGCCACCTCGACCGGGGAGCGCAAGCTGAAGCTGGGGGCAGACTTCCGCGTCACGCGCAGCGCCGCGCTGCACGCCGAGCTCGTGGAACTGCTCGGTGGGGCGATGGTGCGGGAGGACGGAGCCGCCGGGGCGGCCCACGACGGCGCCGCCCCCGAGGAGCACCCGGACTCGGCCGAGCCAGCCGCGGCACCTGCGGGCGAGCCCGCGGCGTCCGCCGCCACCGCCTGATCGCCGCAAGCGCCCCCGCGGGCAGATCACTTGCCGCAAATACCGTGACTCTGTAATGTTCGCCAGGCCCGCGGGGGTCGCCGCGGGCTTG
>JBJMLC010000049.1:0-9968 GCA_045805485.1 Solirubrobacteraceae bacterium
AGCCGATGTTGTGCTGCTGGATGGCGAACTCGTAGTCGAACATGTACACCGCCGGGATCCGCGCCCAGGCCGCAGCCAGGGCCAGATCGTTGGAACCGTGGGCCACCCCAAGGTCGAACCGCCCGCGAGCCCAGGAGTGGAGCTTCCTCGTCCGGCTCATGAGCGCCGTCGCCTTTCGGACCCGAGATGCACCGGCATGGCGCCCGATCACCACCGCGTCGAGCCCGTGAAGCTTCAGGAGCCCCAGTGTCTGGGCGTAGTCGCGCGCGGTGATCTCCACGTCGTGACCCTGCTCCCGCAACCGCCTGATCACCGGACGAAAGACGACCGGGTGCGCAGAGGCGGTCATGTCGAACCAAATGTTCATGTCCAGGCAGCGGGCGGGCCGAGTCTAGTCGTGGATACGCTCGCGCTGGCGTGCGTGCCCTGATCGTGACCAGCATGTATCCGCGGCCGGAGCGGCCGGCCCTGGGCAGCTTCGTCCGTGACCAGGTCAGGGCGCTGTCTGAGCTGCCCGGCCTGGAGCTCGAGCTGTTCACCTTCCGCTCCGGCTCCGTCGGAGCGTACGCCGGCGCCACCCGGGAGATCCGGAAGCGCTATCGCGGCACCCGGTTCGACGTCGTCCACGCGCACTTCGGCCTGAGCGCCTGGCCCGCGCTCGCGGTTTCAGGCCGGCACGGGGTGACGCTCCACGGGACCGACCTCTCCCACCCGCGGTCCCGGGTCCTCACGCTGGGTGCTCTGCCCTGGCTGAACCTGGTGGGGCCGGTGTCGGAGGAGCTTTCGGCCAGGGTCCCGCGAGGCCTTGTGCGCGGGACCCTGGAGGAGCTCCCCTGCGGCGTGGATACGGGCCGCTTTCACGAGCTCCCCCGCGCGGATGCCCGGCGCGCCCTCGGCCTGCATGAGGACACGAGGTATCTGCTGTTTCCCTCCGATCCCAGCCGGCCTGAAAAGCGCTTTGACCGGGCCCAGGCCGTGGCCGGGGACCTTCCGCTGCTCGTACTGCGGGACGTCGATCCAGCGGAGGTTCCACTGTGGGTGAACGCCGCCGACGCGGTCCTCATCCCATCCGAGCGCGAGGGATTTGGGCTGGCTGTGCTGGAGGCGCTGGCCTGCAACGTTCCCGTCCTGGCCACGCCGGTGGGAATCGCTCCCAGCGTCCTTTCAGACGTGGCGGGCACGTTTTGCGCGCCGTTCGACTCAGACCGCTGGCGAGAGGTGCTCGGTGGAGTGCTGGGAGGAGCGGACCCCCGCATCGAGGGCCGGGAGGCTGCTGAGGCCTACTCAGCCTCCCGGATGGCGGAGCGGTTGCTGGCCGCCTGGCGGCGAATGGTCTGAACGCTGCCAAGTCTCCTATTTTCAGGCGATTGGCCGTGGACGAAGGCCCAATTTCGCTCAAGTACGGCTGGGCTGAGCCGATGTTGTGGGGGTGGAGCAATTTCGAGCGTGGCTTGCCCGCTGGGGGTCTTGGCGTGTCCGTGACCCCGCCACCGGAGTCTCACAAGAACTCACGGTTAGCGCCCGCCTGCCTCTGTACGGGGTGCTGGTTCTTCTCTTGCTGGCCGCGGGCGGCACGTTCCTGTTCGTCCGCAGCGAGCAGATCAACACCTACGGGCAGGCCGCCCGGTCCAAGGCCGAGTTCATCGCCTCCTCGATCCTGCGCAGCAACCTCTCGCGTACGGACCTGGCGCGTCCCGTTTCCGGAGCAAGACTTCACGGTCTGGACCGCCTGTTCACCCAGCAGGTTCTGCTGGACGGGGCGCGGCGCGCCACGCTGATCGGGGCAGCCGGCCGGATCACATACTCCACCGACCATGCGCTCATTGGTCTGGGCGGCTCGCAGGCCTCCGCCCAGGAGACCGGGACGTTTGACGTTCAGGCACCGCTCATCCTGGGCCACCGGCCGCCCCGGGGCTACTTCCAGCTGGACGTGGCCAACGCGCCGATCATGGCCTCCGCCAACAGCGAGGCACTCCAAGCCACCGGCCTGATCTCGCTCATCCTCATCGCGCTGTACCTGTCTTTCATCCCGGTCCTCCACGTGGCCACGAACCGGATTCGGCGGCGCCTGCGGGCCATGAAGCATCGGGTCGGAGAGATGACACACCAGGCCTTCCACGACACGCTCACCGGGCTTCCCAATCGGGCTCTTTTCCGGGACCGGGTCGAGCAGGCCGTGCGGTCGGCCAAGCGGGTGGGAGGCACGGTGGCGGTGATGGTCCTGGACCTCGACCGTTTCAAGGAGGTCAACGACACGTTCGGGCACCAGAGCGGAGATCAGCTGCTCAAGGAGGTGGCGGCCCATCTCTCAGATCACATGCGGGAGAGCGACACGGTGGCCCGGCTGGGTGGAGACGAGTTCGCCATCCTCGCCCCGGCAGTGGCCGGCCCGGTGGGCGCGATGGCCATCGCCGACCGCGCGATCCAGGACCTTCAGCAGCCCCACCACGTCTCGGGGGTGGAGGTGGACGTGGGAGCGAGCATCGGGGTCGCGCTGTATCCCCACCACGGCGAGGACGTGGATGCCCTCCTGCGCTGCGCCGACATCGCGCTGTACGTCAGCAAGACGAGCGGAACACCCAGTCTGTACGCGGTCGAGCACGACCACCATTCAGTCGATCGCCTCGCCCTGGGCGCTCAGCTCCGGCGCGCCATCGAGGAGCGGGAGATCAAGGTCTATTACCAGCCCCAGGCCGACTTCAAGACCGGAAATATCAACAGCGTGGAGGCGCTTGTCCGGTGGGAGCATTCCGAGCGTGGGCTCCTCTCGCCCGCGGAGTTCCTGCCCGTGGCCGAACAGACGGGGCTGATCCGGCCGCTGACCTCCTACGTCCTGGGGGCCGCCCTGGAGCAGTGGCGGCGCTGGCATGACCAGGGGCTGGAGCTCACGATGGCGGTCAACATCACGGGCCGGGACCTGTTCGATCAGCGCTTCGCTGACGAGGTCAAGGACCTCCTGAAGAGGTGGAAGGCCAAGCCATCGTCGCTTGAGCTTGAGATCACCGAGGACACCGTGCTCATCGACCCCGTGCGCGCCCACTCGATCCTGAACACCCTGAGCGAGTTCGGAGTCCGGCTGGCCATCGACGACTTCGGCACCGGCAACTCCTCATTGGGCCAGCTGAAGCGCCTGCCGGTGCAGGTCCTGAAGATCGACAAGTCTTTCGTCATGCAGATGCTGGTGGACGAGGACGACGCCTCGATTGTCCGCTCGACGATTGAGCTGGCCCACAACCTGGGCCTCCAGGTGGTGGCTGAGGGCATCGAATCGGCCGGCATGTGGCACCGGCTGCGGCAGCTGGGATGCGACATCGGCCAGGGCTATTACCTCAGCGGGCCGCTGCCTCCCGAGCGTCTCTCCACACTTCTCTCGCGGCTACCGAAAGACACGAACAGCGCCAGGGTGAGGCCCCTGGCTCTGGCCGCTTCGCCCCCGCGGCGCCTGCAGGAAGCCGCCAGCTCGGGCTAGCCCCGCCGCTCGTACAGGAGGACCTGCGGGTCCTGGCCGGCCACCGAGAACCCCGCCGTGGCGGCCATCAACCGCTGAACGACGCTTCTCCGTGGAACCAGGACGACCCGGACTCCAGGGTCGAGGTGCCTGAGCGCCGTGGGGCGCCCGGCCAACCACTCCAGGTATGCCTGCTGAGTCCGCGCCGGGAAGGCATCGATGGGGTTACCAGCGACGATGTGTCCGCCGTCCAGCGCCACCTGCTCGGCGATGGGAGCGCTGGCCAGGACAGGCGACCCATGGGCCAACAAGATCGCCCTGGCGAGCAACGGGGCGCCCGCCCCTCGGAGGACCGGGCCCCGGGCCACGGCGAACACCAGAAGCGCCATCGAGAGCGCGCTCAGAGGCACAATCAGGGCTGGCCACTGGCGCCGAGGCGCAAAGCTCCGGGCCGCCACAGGAGCCAGGAACAACGCCAGCCACACGCCGTTGCGAGCGGCCACGAGCGTGATTGCCGCCAGGCCGGCAGCGCCAACTCGCTCCCACAGCTCGGGGCGGCCGCGCACGAACTGGACGATCAGGGTCAGAGCGCACAGGACGAACAGCACGTCCAGCGGGGAGCTCAGCGATAGCGCTCCCCACATGCCCTGACCGGAGGCGGCAGCCTGATTGGTCAGCACGTGGTGGTAGTAGGCGACGGTCTGCAGGAGCGCCGGCGTGGCGCACACGGCGGCCAGGCTGGCCAGCGCCACCAAGACGGCGACCACCGGCTGCGTGCGCACGCGGACCAGCACCAGATAGACCAACAGGAGCACCAGCCCCACCAGAACCGCCCCGTGGAGATTCGACCAGAGCGCCACCAGGGGGACGACCAACCAGATCCGTCTGGAGGGGTCCCGGCCCTCCGCGCGCAGCAGCCAGCACAGCAGCGGGAACAGGGCCAACGAGAAGAGCTGCGAACGGGCGATGGCCAGCGCGGGCATGATGCCCAGCCCCGCCACCAGGAGGGCACGGCTCGTCCCCACCTTCTCGGCCCCGCTGGATATCGAGTCCCGGATGAGCACTCCCAGTGCCACCGCCACCGCGAGCAGCTGGGCCAGCATCAGACCTCGGTCGCCCATCAGCCGCTCGAGCCGGTTGAAGACCAGCTCGGCCAGCACGGGCACATTTGGCCAGTGAACACTGGCCTCCGGGGCGAAGGGCACGCCGGCCGGGATCGCATGCCGGGTGGTGATCAGATGCCCCAGCGCGGCCAACCAGCGGGCATCCGCGCCGACGGTCCCAGCCAGTGCGGCCACAGCCAGGAGCAGTCCTACCGAGCAGACGAGCGACAGGGTGGGGAGCGATGCGGCGTTCGCGGGCGCGGACGAGCTCGACCGTCGATTCGGGTACACCAGCACGTATCGCCTCGTTCGCTGGGCAGCCTCCCTAGACGTTGGTCTAGGTCCACCTACCGCATCGTCCGATCCGTCTTCCCGGCCATTTGGACGATCAATTTCCCATGGCGTCGCCGACGTTTTCCCCTGAGGCTGCCTCGGTTTCGGTGGCGGGCATCCGCGCGCGCGCGGTCCGGCGTCTCAGGCGCTTGCGGCGGGAGGAGGGAGCGGTGTTGCCGATGGTGGCCCTCCTGCTCTTCGTGATCCTGGGGATGGCCGCGTTCGCCATCGACCTCTCCGGCTGGTACTTCGACCAGCGCCACCTCCAGATGCAGGCCGATTCCGCCGTGCTGGCCGGAGCCAACCAGTTCGTCCAGGGTGGCGGCACCTGCTCCACGCAGCAGTCTCAGATTCAGCAGACCGCCTCCAATTACGCCGGCATTGGCTCCGGCGGGATCGCCTCCAACCAGGAGGCCGGGAACGTCTCCGGGTCGATCACCGTCAACTGCTCCCAGAGCTACATCGACGCCAGCCTGAGCAACACCAGTCCCCCGTCCGTGTTCGCGAACGTCCTGGGAGTCCATCCCACGATCGGGGCCCACGCCCGGGCCAGCCTGCTCCAGGTGACGCAGGAGGGTGGCGCCGGGGTGCTGCCCTACTCCATTGCTCAGAGTCAGGCGGTGTTCAACAACCAGCTGATCACGATGAGGCTCAACGGCGGCGGTGCTCTTGAGTCCCTGGTCTGCGACGGAACAACTGAATCTGCGAACCAGAACACGGCGAACACGCAGATGTCCAGCCTTGAGCTGAACGGCTGCCCCAACACCCAGGTCAACCCCGGGGGCACCACCTGCCCGGCGACTCAGCTCAGTCCGCCATCCTGTCTGTGGGAATTCACCAAGGTCGACGAAACAAACGGGTATGACGCCGGCGAGGTCCCTCGGTTCACCAGCGGCCTGGTAAAGGGCAGCCCGCTACTGAAATGCACCAGTCCGTACCCGGTGCCGCCCAACTATTACCCGCAGTACCTCGCCAATGGAACGTTCGTCTCCGGAGACCCCCGACTGATCACGATCTTCGTCGTTCCCGACAACTCCTACACCACCGTCAGCCATCTGATTCCCGTGATGGGCTACGCCGCGTTCTACGTGACCGGCTGGGATCACGACCCATGCGCGAACAAACTCGCGGGCGTCACCGGCAACGGAGTGGATGCGCCCAACCCGGGAGGAGGCTCACTCTCGGGCTATTTCGTCTCCTATACCAGCCCTCAGAGCTCCAACGTCTCAGGCACCGGCCCCTGTAACCCGAACCCCAGCCAGGCCTGGACCTACAACTGCACCTACGCGCTGACGCAATGAGCGGGTCCCTGGTGAGCCGGGGGGGCCTGGCGGTCGCCGGCCGCCGGTTGCTGATCATGGCCATCCTTGCGGTAGCCGCGGTCTGGGCCGTCAACAACGTCAGGCTCACGCACCACTGGCTGTACGACTTCAAGGGGGGCCTGTACAACGCCGGCCAGGCGATCCTGCACGGTCACGACCCATACCACGCGGGCTTCATCGCCCATCAGGCGGCGATCATGCGGGCCGGAGGGGTGGCCGTCGGCGAGACGTCGGCTCATGCGTTCTCCCTGCCTGTCTATCCCGCCCCGGCCAACCTCTCTGTCGTTCCCCTGAGCCTGCTTCCCGACTGGATGGCTGGCCTGATCTTCACGCTTCTCTCCGCGGCGGCGATGATGCTCGGCCTCCGGTTGCTGGAGGTTCGGGACCGGCGCTGCTATGCCCTGGCGGCGATCTCCTGGCCGTTCGTCTTCAGCCTGAACCTCGGTGCCCTGGGGCCACTGCTGGTGCTCGGACTGGCCGCCATCTGGCGCTGGCGGGACCGCACCTGGCTGCCGGCCCTCGCCCTGGCCTCGATCGTCATCGCAAAGGTGTTCCCCTTTCCCATGGGCATCTGGATGCTCATCACGCGGCGATACCGCGCCCTGGCGCTGGCGGCGGCTATCGGCGCCTTCGTCACGATCGGAGCCTGGGCCGTGCTCGGGTTCGAGGGTTTGGCCGAATACCCGAAGATGCTCTCGAACATCTCGTTCATCCAGGAGGCACGGTCGGACTCTCTGGTGGCAGTTCTCCTGGGCGATGGCGTCGCCGCCCGGACGGCTCAGATCCTGGCTCTCCTGGCCGCGGGCGCGCTGCTCGTGATGGCATGGCGCGTCGCTCGGACTGAGCAGGGGCAGGCGGCATCCTTCGGGCTGGCCGTCATCGCGGCCCTGACCGCCTCACCCATCGTGTGGGATCACTACCTGGTGCTTCTGTTCGTGCCCGTGGCGCTCCTCTCGCCCCGCTACTCCAGCCTCTGGCTGGTCCCGGTCGCCGCGCCGTTCCTGCTGATGCTGTCGCTCATCATCGCCCCCCTCCCAGATGCCGTCGCGGGATCCCCGCACGAGACGATCCGGATGGCGATCATCACACTGGGTCTGGAGACTGTTTTGGTCGTGAGGCTCTGGCGGTCGGCGGTCCAGGGATTCCGCGCCCCGGCGGGATTCCGCGCCCCGGCGGCCTACTCCTCCAGCCCCGCGGCTTTGAGGGCTTGGTCGGGATCGCCAAATGCCCGGCAGTGAATGAGCCGTCCACTGCGGAAAGTCCAGACATAGCCGACCCGAAAATCTTGGACGATGCCGGTGTGACGCGCCTTCGCCCGGACCTGGTGAATGGAGACGAGACGGTCGCCGGAGCCGACGATTCGCTCCAGGTCATAGGCCATCTCCTCGAAGGGCTCCGTGAAGCCGGCCCATGCCCGTCGCAGACCATCGAGGCCGCGATACGTCTCACCGACATGGTCGGGCAGAAAGTCGTCCTCGTAGGCGAACTCGGGAGCGAAGACAGGAGCGCTCCCTCGGGAGTACGCCGCCCATACGGCGTCGTCGCGCGCAATCCGGGCAACGTCCGAGCCAGGCTGGAACCCTCGGATGACCATGACGTTCCGGCGCGGCCACCAGCGGGCTGGCACGAGCAACACCAACCTGAGGACGAGGGCGGCTGTCGCGGGGAAGCGCAGCCCTAGACGGAACCCGATGGTTGAGCGGGCGTTGGCGACGTTTTCCTGCGACACCGCTTCCCCCCGTGCCTCAGCCGAGTCCGCGTCAAACGAGCACATGGGGTGCAGGCTCTCGGACATGGTTCAGCCAAGTATCCCGAGCAGGCGCAGGTGGGACATCCCGACGACGCAACATCAGAAGCAGGCCAGCTCCGCGATTAGCGTCACAGGCCCAGCGAGGCCGCCTTCGCACCAGAGGGCGGCCGCCGCACTCGCGCTAGGCGAGGCGCCGCCAGCGGCCTCGCCGAACCCCTAGCTCCCGACTGCGCCCAGGTTATGGATCAGCGTGTACGCCGCCGGATACAGCACTTCGATCAGCAGCGTGGGGAAGATCAGGAAGATGAGGGGGAAGAGGAGCTTGACCGGAGCCTTGCGCATCCGCTCCTCGGCGGTCTGCCGGCGCCGGCGGCGCACATCATGAGCCAGCTCGCGCATGCTCGCGCCGATCGAGACGCCCAGTGACTCGGCTGTCCGCAGGGTCCGGACGAAGGAGCGCATCGAGCCGGTGTCGCAGCGCTCCACCATGTCCTTCAGAGCCTGGTCATTGGAAACGCCCAGCTTCTGCTGCTGCTGGGTGAGCCGCAGCTCCTCACCCAACGCGCCCTTGAAGCGCCCGGCGACCAGATCCAGCGACGCGGCGAAACCCATTCCGGCTTCCATCGTCGCGGTCAACAGGTCGATCAGGTCCGGCAGGTCGCGGTCGACCTGGTTGATCCGGCGCTGGCCGCGGGCCCGGATGGCCATCGCGGGCATGTACCAACCCGCTCCGCCCGCCGCCAGGGCGAGGAGCATCGTCACCGCGTCGGCACCGCCGCCAAGGGCCGCGCAGAAGAGCATCGTGGCCGGGAGGAACACCGCGGCCAGGATCCGGTAGCCGTGCATCGTCTCGGGCGAGATCTCGTACAGCGCGGCCGCGGTCAGGTCCCGGCGCTTGAGGGCCGGCAGCGCGGGCAGGGTGCGCAGCGTGATTCCACCCACTCGCTCGGCCAGCGCGCTCAGGGCGGCGGACAGGCTCTGGCGGGCGGGTGCGCCCCCGGCCGGCGCCATGCCCTCGAAACCGTAGGCGTCGATCTCCCGTAGGTGAACGGCGAGCTTGATCCGGGGCAGCACCGCGGCGTGGATCACCAGCCGCGCCGAGACGGCAACCAATGCAAGTCCGATGAGCAGCAGCCAGATCATCTAAGCCTCCACTTTCACGATTCGCTTCATGATCGACCAACCCAGGAGCACCATGCCGGCGCAGAACACCATGACCACGATGCCCGGAACCGTGTGCAATATGGGCCTCATGTATCCCGGCTCGATCACATTGAGTGCCAGGAACAGGACGACGGGGAGCCCGGCCAGGATCCTGCTGGATAGGCGGGCCTGACCGGTCAGAGATTTGAGCTCGCGCACAAGCTCTGCGCGCTCCCGCGCACCGTCCGCCACGTGGTCCAGGGCCTCGGCCACGCTGGAGCCCGACCGGCGGTGCAGCGTGGCCACCAGAGCCACCTGCTCCATGTCCTCAGACTCCATCCGCTGAGCCACGGTGTGCAGACAGTCCTCGAGCTGCCGGCCCAGCTGTTCGTCCGCGATGGCACGCTCGAATTCGCCCAGGATGGGCTCGTCGGCACCATCGGTGATGGCCAGCATCGCGCCGGCGAGGCTACGCCCGCCGCGCACCGCCCCCGCCATGTCCAGAAGGCTGGAGGGGAGCTGGTCTGCGAACCGCTCGCGCGTCTTGCGGACTGCTCTGCGCAGTACGACGTACAGGATCGCGGGGCCGATGGGCAGCCCCAGGAACACGCCCGCGACAGAGCCCAGCAGCAGGGAGATCAGTCCACCCGCCACCAGCGATCCAAGGAGCGCAATCTTCACCAATGCCACCGGTGACTTGCGGAAGCGGCCCACCTCCACCTGGAGGGCGAAAGCCGGCCACCACTTGCGTCGCGCCAGGATGGGCGGAACACCCTCCGCGGCGGCCAGGAGTGCCGTGGGGTCCTCGACCCTGTCCTCATGAGGGATGAAGCTGGACACCCGGCCCTCAAGCTCACTGCGGCCGACCC
>JBJMLC010000050.1:0-18195 GCA_045805485.1 Solirubrobacteraceae bacterium
AACTTCACCAGCACCATGCCTTCCGCGGCCAGCGTCTGTTCGAACTCCAGGATCTCCCGATACGCGCGTTGCCACTGCTCGTCGCTGGCGAAGCCCTCCACCCGCTCCACCAGCACCCGGCCATACCAAGAGCGGTCAAGCACGGCCATCCCGCCCCAGCCGGGGATGGCCGCGGAGAACCGGTGGAGGAAGTGATGGCGACGCTCGTCGGCGTCCGGAGCAGCGAACTGCATGACACGTACGTGGCGCGGATCCAGCGGACTGACGAGACGTCTGATGCTGCCGCCCTTTCCCGAGGCGTCCCAACCCTCAAACAGAATGCACAGCGGGGGACCAAGCTCGGAGCCCTCGATCAGACCGCCCATCTGAAGACGCAGGGCCAGGAGTCTGCGCTGTGCCTTGGCGATTCGCCGCCTGCTCTCCGCGGCACCGAGCTTCAGTCGCAGGTCGGCGTCCTGGAGCGAGGCCACGCCGGGATCCTGACTCCGGCGCTGGGCCCGGTCAAGGCTACGGCTGGTCGTAGTCGTTCAGCTGCACGGTCACGTCGTCTGTCGTGCCCGCGAAGTTGGGGAAGGTGAGGCTCCGCGTCGGACCGTGTCCTCGGTCCTGAATGCTCACGGTGACCTTGCCCGTCGGAGGGGTGTGAGCGGGTGCGAAGACATCGACCGAGCTCACGAAGAAGCCCAGCTGCTGATACGCGGGCCAGGTGTCGGTGGTCTCCGACTTGCCGTCGTGATTGAAGTCGGCCGCGAACAGCCCATTGACTTCCTTGCTCAGAGGACACGTGGTGGAGTTACACACCTTGAGTCCGTTGATCTTCAGCACGTCGCTCTGCTCGCCCTGGTCCCCCCACAGCTCCTTGTAGCGCAGGATCACCATGGCCACGCTGCTGGGGTCAGGTGCCCCGCCGGCCGACCGGAGCGCGTCGGACTCCAGCAGGCGGATCAGGTGGTCGCTGCGGATGAAGGGCTCGTAGTAGAAGTGATGGGTCGGCTCTCCCGGTCGCAGGGACGCGAACTCGTAGCGCTTCCCCGCCCGCGCCTTGATCGGCCCGAAGTAACCGGAGCCGCCGACCGTGATGCTGGCGATGGGCTTCTTGCCGGTCCGCTGCCCGGTGGCCTGATTTATTGACCACACCTGGATGGTGGCGCCTGAGAGCCCGCTGTTCTGCGGGAAGTTGAGCGCCCGGCCAGAAAGCGTGATGAACCCCTTCTGGGGCACGATGCGGGCCGTCCTCGGTCGGCTGCCGGTGAAGAACTTGTAGAAGTGCTTGAACGAGAACGGACAGGTGGCGACCTGGACGTGGCTGGCATCACGGACCTGCACGTTCTGGGCACCCTTGATCCGCCGACCCGGGCTGGAGATCGGGCCCTTGGTGCCCCACAGAGCGAGCGTTGGCACCCCGCCGGGCAGCGAGTTCTCAGGGAACCCATCCATGTTCACGTAGTGGCCGACAGTGGCCGCGCGCTTGTGGGAGCTGTTCAGGTAGTCCTGCATCAGCCTGGTGCCCAGCGAGTGAGCCAGGAGGTCCACCTTGCTCCTGTGGGTGAGCTTCTTCATGCGGGCGATCAGGTGGTCCATCCGCGTGAAGAGCGGTCCCTCCTGCGCCTGGACCGAGCCTCCCTTGAGGGCGGAGGAGAACTCCAGCGAGTTGTACTCGAAGACCGTGATGTATCTGGCCGGATAGCCGTTGCTGGTCAGGCGGAGCTTCTGCGACTCGAATTGGGCGCCCGAGCCCTCGAACCCGTGGACGAAGATGACCGCGTTGTGGTGGTAGTCAACCCCGCGCTTATGGTGGCGGGTGCTGGCCGAGGCACCTGTCGCGCCCAGCGCCAGGAGGCTCAGCGCGACCAGCAGTACGCGGAGCCCGGTAACGGCTGCTCTGTCCCTGTGCTGTCCTGCCATTGTTCGGAGCCGGTCGGGTGGACCGCCAGATGAGGACCGTAGCAACTCTCGTGAGCTGGCCCGCGGGTTGGCCGGTGATCGGTAGAGTGGCCGCTGGCACGGGCGCACAGCAGGAGGGGATCGTTATATGGCGGCAAGGCGTCTGTTCTGAACATCAGGAGCGGTGATCGTGCAGGGAGACGTGTCTCCCGCGCCGCGGCCCTCGTGCCGGCGACGGCCGCCGCAATTTTCCTGGCTCTGGGCAGCGCATCGCCGGCCGCCACCCCCACGGTGCATACGTTCCCCATTCCCGGCGGGCAGGTTGCATCGCCTGAGACCCAGATCTCCTTTCGGGGAATCCCGGTCACGCCGCTGAGCGTGGTCGGCTCGGAAAGCGGACCGCACTCCGGCAGGGTGATGCGGCACTCCGACGGACACGGGTCGAGCTTCCTACCCAAGGTGGCCTTCACCCCGGGCGAGGTGGTCACCGTCAGGACCCCGTCCACCGTCAACGTCGCCGAGTCCAAGAACGGCGTGTTCGATTTCAAGGTGGCCACCCCAGCCTCGCAGGCCACGTGCGTGAAGTACCCCGTCGCCCCGCGGATTCGTGGGAGCGTGTGGCGATTCCACTCCCGTCCGGATCTGGACCCCGCAGCCGTGAAGGTGGTAACGACCTCAAAGCGCATGGCACCGGGCGATATCTTCGTGGGGCCGGGCAACGGCCCGGTCCAGACGGGACCGATGATCCTTGATCCGGCCGGGCGACTGATCTGGTTCAGGCCTCTTAGGGGCGATAACTGGGCGAGCGACTTCACGACCCAGGTCTATCTCGGTCAGTCCGTCCTCACCTGGTGGCAAGGCTGCAACAACGGCGGAGGGGTGGATGAGATCTACAACTCCCATTACCGCCGGGTGGCTGCCGTCAGGGCGGGCAATGGGTTGCGCGCGGATCTGCACGAGTTCAAGATCACGCGACAGGGGACCGCGTTGATCACCTCCTACTACCCGGTGATCTGGCCCGTGCAGACGCCTCACGGGAAGGTCCGTCAGGTGGTGGTCGACGGTGTGGTGCAGGAGATCGACATCCGGAGCTGCCATGTGGGTCCAACGTGCCTGGTGCTGTTCCAGTGGGACAGCCTGGATCACGTTCCGGTCCGTGACGTTCACGCCCAGCGGCCGGCCAAGGCGGGCGATTACTTCCACGTCAACTCGGTCCAGCAGGACAGTGATGGGAACCTGGTGATCAATTCCCGCAACACCTGGGCGGCGTACAAGGTAAGCCACGACACGGGAAGGATCATGTGGACGTTGGGGGGCAAGCACTCGAGCTTCAAGTTCGGACCCGGAGCAGCATTTGCCTTTCAGCACGACGTCCGCGTGTTTGCCCACGACACCCTGGTCACGATGTTCGACGACGAGGGCGGCCCGCCGGCCGTCGGCAGCCAGTCGCGCGGCCTGAAGCTGAGGCTCGACCTCAAGACCATGACGGCCACTCTGGTTTCCCAGTACGTCCATGACCCGGCCCTCCAGGCGTTCTACATGGGCGGCGTGCAGACACTCCCTGACTCCCACGTGTTCGTCGGCTGGGGTCCCCAGGGTCACTTCAGTGAGTTCGACCGTCATGGCCAGCTCCTCTTTGACGCCCGCTTTGTGGGCCCTGACTCCTCGTATCGCGCCTTTCGGTTCCCCTGGATCGGGATCCCGGCCACCTTTCCCAGCGTGACGGCTTCTGATACCGACAACGGGACCCAGGTCTACGCCAGCTGGAACGGGGCCACCGAGGTCGCCGCCTGGCAGGTCCTAGCCGGCTCGACGCCCACCTCCTTGACGGCTCGCGGGGTGTTCTCCAAGAGCGACTTCGAGACCGCGATGGCGATCTCCAGGGTGCGCTACGTGGCGGTGCAGGCGCTCGACAGCGCCAACCGGGTCATCGGCCGCTCACCCACGATCCAGGCAGGCTAGCCGCCTCTCGCGTCGCTGAGCGGCGCCGACGCATCGGGTGTGCCGACGAGCGAGGCCAGGTTGGTGAGGCTACCCTCGACCAAGCCCCGAAAGCGGCGGCGGCCGAACGCCATCATGATTCGCTGTCGAGTGCCCCCCAGAAGCTTGACCCGGATGGCCACGGATGTCAGCGCAGCATCGTCCTGGAGCAGTTCGATCGTCCACAGGAACCGCCCGTATGGGCCCGTCTCCCGGTAGCTGAAATAACTGAAAGGCCGCCAGTCGGCGATCTCCTGGTCGAACGCCTGACGACCGTGCACGCAGTGAGTTTGGGATCCGACCCCCCGTTCCCCGTAAGGGTTCTGCATCTCGACGCCGGTTGTCCCCACCTTCCAGGCCAGGATCCTCTCCGGTGATACCACCGCGTCCCACACCTCGGCCGGCGCCCCCGGGCAGGTGCCGGAGAAGACGAAATCCGCCTCCGCGTCGTCGAGGCGCACCACCTCCCGCTCTTGGACCTCCTCCCAGCGGGTCCCCAGATCCCTCACCCACCCGGCGATCTTCCCCACGTCCTCGTACTGCTCCTCGTGGGCGATCAGACCAAGCGAGGCAGGGTCAAGGGCCAGGGTGCCGGCGCAGGCATCGGTGATCAGGGCGAAGGCATCCACTCCCGTCCTGTCGGCCACGTGGTTCTTCAGAAGCCGATGGGCCGTGATCACGTCGGGCCCCACGATCTCACGACTGCCCGCCACCACGTGCTCCACGAACGATCCGTAATGCGCGATCAGCTTGAGATCGAGCCCAGGAATCCGCGCGCAGGCCGCGCATGTGCACGTGCTTCTCAGCGAGATGGTTCGCCGCCGGCCCGCGAACGCGAAGTAGGCCGCGTCGAGTCCAGCCAGCAGTGCCTCCCCGTCTGCCTGACCGTCCCGGTCGCATACGAACACCGCGTCGCCCTCCAGCTTGGCCAGTGGCCCCACCCCGGCCAGCCCCCCGGCCACCACCCCCAGGAGGTCGGCCAGAACGTCGTGGGAGTGCTCCAGCTCGACGCCGGTCAGGTAGCGCGTATAGCCGCTGATGTCGGCTAGCACCAGACACCCTCGGCGGACATCGTTCACCGCGCCACTCTAACCGCTGCCGCTACGCTCAACAGGGCTTTACCGACCCGCCTACACTGGCCGCCCGTGGACTCAACCTCCAAGCCGATCGAGTCGGTGATCGACCCCGCCGCGGACGGAATGACGTCCAGCGCCTCGCCGGGCACGGTCACGACCCCGCCGGAAGAATTTGCCCCGCCGAGAACCGGCACAGGGTCGTTCTCGGCCAGCTTCGCCAAGGTCCGCTTCGCTCTCGGCGTCTACCTGGGCACGCGTCTCCTGCTCCTGGTGGTGGCCCTCGTCAACGGCGCACTGCGCCACGTGCCGCTCACCAACGAGCTGGCCAACTGGGACGGCTTCTGGTACCGGTCGATCGCCAACTTCGGCACCCCGCTCGGGGGCTATCCCCACGCGGTCTCCCACCTGCAGACCAACCTCGGTTTCTTACCGACCTACCCCCTGAGCATGCGGAGTCTGTCCTACCTACTGGAGTGGACCACGCCATACGGGCGGATCGGAGCCATCACCGTGGCCGGGATCCTGATCTCCACCATCGGGGGATTTGTCGCCACGGTCCTGGTCCAGCGCATGGCCACCGACTGGTGGGACCCCCAGGCCGGGCGCCGGGCCGTGCTCCTGTTTTGCCTGTTCCCGGGCTCGGTCATCTTCTCGATGGTCTATGCCGAGGGCATGGCCATTCCGCTGGCCGCGGGGTGCATCTATGCCCTGACCAAGCGGCGCTGGGTGCTGGCCGGCGTGCTGGCCGGCATCAACACGGCTGTCGAGCCCGAGACGTTCATCCTGGTGATCGTGTGTGCGGTGTCGGCGCTGCGCGAGTTTCGCCGACAGGGCTGGAGCTTCCGGGCGGCTAGCCGCAGCCTGTGGGCCCCCGTCCTCTCGGTATTTGGTGGCGTCGGGTTCGGGGCGTTTCTGTGGGCCTGGACAGGCACGCCGTTCGCCAGCTTCATAGCGCAGCACGATGGATGGCACGAGAAGACGAGTCCGCTCGCGCTGGTTCACGACGTCAAAATGCTGGCTGGCCAGATCTCGTTCACCGACCTCAGCGAGCCCAACGTCAACCTGAACCTGGTGGTGGGGCTGGTGGGAGCCGTGCTGCTGCTGGCGATGCTCGTACTGATGTTCAAGCAGCGCCGGGCGGTGCCAATAGAGGCGATCCTCTGGACCCTGGGGATCTCGTTCTTCACGTTCACCTCGTGGAACATCGCGCCCAACCCACGCCTGCTCATCACCGCCTTCCCGGCCCTGATGGTGGCCGCCTACTACCTGAGGGGAAAGTGGTTCGTGGTCGTGCTGTGGATCAACGGAGTCCTGCTGGCCGGCTTGAGCGCAATCACGTTCGTGGGAGTGGCGTTGCGGCCCTGACCTCCGGGCGCTCGGCGATCAGAAAGCCGAGGCGGCCGGCGAGGGATGGCCCTTGATCGGCCCGCTGAACCGCTCGACCGTGACGATCCGAGCGGCGCCGAAGGTTGTGGAGCTGGAGTGCAGGTATCCCTGGGCCAGCGCCGCGGACAGGGCCAGGAAGTGCTGATAGTGGCGCCGGCCGACGGCCGTTCCGGCGTTGCGCCCCTGGTGGCTGGAGATCAGCCACAGCCGTGGACATGCCGCCGGAAGGTGAGCCACCTGCGCGCGTGAGAGCGTGGAGTAGTCCTCCACAAACGGGTGGATCTGACTCCAGGGCAGAGCGGGGATGACCGGACGCGGCGCGGGGCCGTTGGCCGGGAGGTAGTACCGGAAGGGCATCCGGGTGTCCAGGGGGTAGAAGGCCACGCAGTCGCCCGGCCTTCCGGAGGCAAGTACGCCCGCCGTGACCTTGCGCCAGGGCTCGGTGGAGACGCCATAGGCCGGGACGAGCTGGATGGCACGCAGCGTCAGCAGGCCGGCCAGCAGTGCCAGCGCGAACAGTCGCAGCGAGGCCGCCACCGGCCGGCTGGCCAGCCGCGCTCGCCAGCGAGATCCCCGTTCCTCTCCGCGGATGGCCGACGCCGCCGGATCCCACCTGAGCTCCGCTGTGTTCACGATCAGCCACGCCAACAGCAGGGCCAGGGCGGGCAGTGACAGGAGCAGGTAGCGGGCCTCGAACATCGATCTCCCGAGTTCCGATATGACCCACGCCAGGATCGGTGGGATGACCAGCCAGCCGGCGGCCAGCAGCGGTCGCCAGGCCTGGGGTCGAGTCCTGGTCCGACCGACGTGCCACACGGTCGCGCCGACGGCGGCGCCCACCAATACCTCGGTGAGCAGGCGCAGTGCCTCGCTGGTGGAGCTGTAGAACTGTGGCTCCAATCCGGCCGAGGACAGCGTCAGCAGGACCTGCCGAGTGGTGAACGCGTTGGGATGGGGGATCCAGAAGATCTGCGACGCTCCGCGGTCCAGGGCCAGGATGGCCAGCGGGATGCAGCACGCGGCGGAAACGACCATTGCGCTGAGCACCCAGGAGACTCGACGCCGGTGCCAGGCCAGCAACATGAGCTGAGCCGGCCACACCAGCACCGCCTCCAGGCCCGCGTAGACGGCGGCGGTCATGACCGCGACATAGGCCAGCCACAGCCATCGGCCGGGCTCGGCTCGCTGGAGCGCCACCACCAACAGCAGGAAGGAGGCGCTGACCAGGGCGATCATCAGCATGTAGCCCCGGGCATCCTGACCCCAGTAGACGAGGGGAAGGCTCACGGCTCCGAGCCCGCCGGCCACGAGGGCGATTCGCCGGTTGAACAGGCGCAGGGCGATGACCGATGTGATGCCGACCGTGGCCGCGGCGGCCAGCGCAGATGGGAGGCGGACCACGACCGCACCGCTGCCGAACATCCCGATCAGCACGTGGACCAGTCCGTAGTAGCCCAGCATGTTGCCCCCGTCATGGGCCAGGGCGGCGCCGAGCGCCGATCCGTGCTGCGACGCGATGGAGATCGTGGCCGCCTCGTCCAGCCACAGGCTGCGGGTGCTCAGCTGGTAGAGGCACAGAGCCAGGGCCAGCGCCGTGGGTATCGCGACCGCGGCCAGGTCACGAGCCCGTCCGGGGTGGACACGCACTCCGGCGAGCGCTGGAGGCTGCTCCTCGATGACGACACTCATGGCTTGACCAGCGCCGACTCGCGCGGGCCACTCGGCGACCCGTCGGTGGGCGTGTGGCGCGTCTGGGTTAGGCCGGGGGGCGTCTCGGTGGAAGCGGAGTAACTCCGCCACGTGAAGAAGCCGAGCACGGCCACCAGGGCGTATGCGCTCATGACGTACGGCGCGCTCTCAAGCGGCAGGGCGAGGATGCCGCTCGGTTTGACCACGAAGGCGCCGGCCACGATCAGGAGTACCGACCAGACGAGGGTCCGCGTTCCAGCCGTGGCGGCGAGCAGGGCCAAGCCCCAAACGAAATACCAGGGCCAGGCCGCCGGCCCACCCCAGGCCAGGACCACCAGCGCCAGGCCGAGGCACCACACGAGCTTGGTCCGGCTGGTGCGGCGCAGGAGTTCCAGAACCAGCAGCAGGGTGAGCGCTCCAAACAGCCCTCGGAGCACTGATTGCAGCGTCGTGAAGCTGACGCCCACGACGTGAGAGATCGTCCAGGCCAGGCCGCTGGCCGGGGTGATGGCCAACTTCACCCGCGCCGGAGCCGAGAAGAGCGTGCTGGTCACCCAGCTCACCCCCACTCCGGTGATCAGGCTGACCAGTCCGAAGATGGCCAGCCCCACGACCGCGGCCTGAGCCAGGCGGCGCACGCGATCCTGCCAGTCCGAAGCCGAGCGGGCCCAGGCCACCGCGATGAATAGTGCGGCCACGGCCGCCGGCAGTTTGATCGTCGCAGCCAGGGCGCACACGCAGATCCCCACCAGCGGTCGCCCCTCCGTCGCCAGGGTGACTCCGGCCACCATCAGCCCCACCATCAGGAGATCGTTGTGCCCGGGCACGACCAGCGCGAACAGGACCAGTGGGTTGAGCACTGCCAGCCAGGTGGCGCGGGTGGGGTCGTAGCCCTGGGTACGGGCCAGCCGGGGGACGAAGACAGCCAGCAGCGCGAGGCCGACTAGGCCGAGGAGCTTCACCAGCTGAGCTCCCAGGACGACGTGCGATCCGGCCACGCCGGCGAACAGGCTCACGATGCCGAGGAACAGCGGGCCATATGGGGCGGTTGTCTGCTGCCAGAACGGGTCGACCGCGCTCAGAACCCGATCCTGATGAATCCGGGCCAGCGCGGTGGGGAGGTCGTGGTACGGGTTCAACCCGTGATTCAGGAGGGTCCCCTGGGCGAAGTAGCTGTAGACGTCGCGGCTGAACACCGGTGCGGTGAGCACCAGAGGAAGAGCCCAGAGCGCCCCGATGATCCACAACGTCCGCGGCTTCATGACCGACGCGCGGGCCTGAAGCCCCAGCGCCAACCAGGCGAGTGTCAGCGCGACCATCCCGGCGTACAGGACGATCTCCTGGTCTGAGTCACTGGTGATGATCGTTGGGTCAACCCACCACCTGACCGCGCCGCCGGCCAGCTGCCCACCGGTGAGCACGACGGCCGCCGAGCCCAGCAGGCCCAGGCACGTCCAGGCCACGATCCACCGGCCGGCGTGGGTCCCGTTCAGGCGTTCAAGCACACGTGCTTTGCTGGCGGCGAGGGCCGGCATGACACAGGAGCGTACGCAGACCTCCGAGCGGGCGTCGCGGAGTGCACGTACCGGCGACCCGGACGGGCTACCGGTGTCCAGACGTGCTCAGGCGTCAGGCGTCAGCTTCGGCTGGAGCCTCGGTCAACTCGCGGAGATGACCGAGTGCGCGGCGAAGGATCCTCGACACCTGCATCTGTGAGACGCCGATCTCCTGGGCGATCTGGGTCTGAGTCATGTCATGGATGAACCGCAGCGTCAGCACCTTGCGCTCACGCGCAGACAGCTGGCGCGCCGCCACCGAGATCGTCACGGTGTCCTCGACGAGCTCAAACCGGCCGTCCACCTCGCCAAAGACATCCACCAGCGTGCCCGACTCGTCATCGCCGTCCTCACGGGGTGCGTCAAGCGAGGCGGAATGGTGCGCCGCCGCGGTCTCCAGGGCGTCCAGGACATCCTCCACCGAGAGCTCCAGGTACTGGGCCAGCTCGTCCACAGTGGGCGGACGGCCCGTCTTGGTGGTGAGCCGATCCTGCGCCTCCGCCACCTTCAGCGCCTGCTCCTGGGCGCCGCGGGGGACATGCACAGACCATCCCAGATCACGGAAGTAGCGTTTGAGCTCGCCCAGGATGGTGGGAACGGCGAAAGACGAGAAGGCGGCTCCTCGATCGACGTCGAAGCGATCAATCGCCTTTACGAGGCCGAGGCTCGCCACCTGCAGCAGGTCATCGAAGGGCTCACGCGCACCGGCATAGCGGCGGGCCAGATTCCTGGCCAACGGAAGGAAGCGGGCAACCAACTCCTCCCTAGCGTGCTGCTCGCCAAATTTCTGCCAGCGAACGAACAGGTCGCGGTTCTCGACGCGTGCTACGGAGTCGTCGAGAAGCGAAGCCGTACTTGTCGATGTCATACAAATCGGTTACCCCCCCGTACCCAATCTCAACCCGCGGATAACCCCGTGGGGGAGGGGTTGCAAAGGCGGCAAATCGCCCGCAATAGCGGGCTTTCCGGCCCCATTTGCCGGATGTCAGATTTCTGACCTTCTCCACCGAGGTGGTGCCGAATCCACGGTCGCACGGAGCCGACCGACGGCCGCCCGAGGCCGTTTCAGCCCCGCGGGGCCGCCGCCTACCGCAGCTTATACTTGGCTTTCCCGATCGCGAGGAGCCGGACGTGCAGGAGGTAGTCATCTACGGCGTGAGCTTCGACATGGTGGGCAAGCAGCCCATCGTCCTGCTCAAGACCGTTGAGAGCAACAAGTTCCTGCCGATCTGGATCGGGCATCCCGAGGCGGCGGCCATCCTGATGAAGCTCCAGGGTGCCTCCACCCCCCGTCCGATGACGCATGATCTCCTCTCGGACGTACTGGGGGAGCTCGACGTGGAGTGCACCCGGGTGGCTGTGACGGAGCTCCGCGAGAACACGTTCTACGCGTCAATCAGTCTGCGCGTGAACGGCCGTGAGCTTGAGATCGACTCGCGCCCCAGCGACGCACTTGCCCTGGCGGTTCGAGCGGGTGCGCCGATCTTTGCTGCCGACGATGTGATCGCCGAGTCAGCGATCGAGTTCGAGCACGAGGTCGAGGACACCGAGGAGGTCGTCGAGAAGTTCAAGGACTTCCTGGACTCGGTCACCCCCGAGGACTTCGCCGGGGGACCTGAGGGCTAGGACCCTCTCAGAGGCGGGACCGAGGACCCCGTCAGGCCCCAATCCGGGCCAGGGCGGAGCTCAATATCCGGTCGACAAGGTCGTCGAAGCCGATCCCCGCGGCCTCGGCCGCCTGCGGCAGGAGACTGGTCTCGGTCAACCCGGGTATCGGATTCGTCTCCAGCACGTACAGCTCGTCGGACCCGCGCTCCAGCATCAGGTCGACGCGGGCGAATCCCGCGCAGCCCATCAGTTCGTAGACGGCGAGGGCCATGTCCCGGGCGCGGTCTGCGACCTCGTCATCCAGCGCGGCCGGGCAGACAAACTTGGTGCGGCCGATCTCGTACCGGGACTCGAAGTCGTAGAAATCCTGCTCCTGCTGGCGAACCGGCACCGCCTCGACGATCGGCAGTGCCCGGGGGACCCCCTGATCCTCCAGAATCGAGACGGCCAGATCACGTCCCGGGACGTGGCGCTCCAGCAGGACCTTGCGGTCATATGAGAAGGCCGCCACCAGCGCCTGCGGGACATCCGCGGCGGTGCGGGCGAACTTGATGCCCAACGCCGATCCCTGAGAGGCCGGCTTGACGACGATCGGGAACTGAAGGCGGTCCTCGATCACCGGCAGGGCCCGGGCGGCGCCCAGTTCCCTGAAAGCGGTTTCGTTGAAGGCGTAGAAGTCCGGAGTGGGGATCCCAGCGTCCCGCATGGCGTGCTTGGCCAGGACCTTGTCGGCGGCCCGGATGCATGCCGATACCCCAGACCCCGTGTACGGGATGCCCATCACCTCGAGGATCTCCTGAATCGTGCCGTCCTCTCCGTCTCGTCCGTGGAGGGCGACGAACGCGATCTCGAGCTCCGCCCTCATCAGCTGATCGACCAGGTCCGCGCCGACGTCGACGGCGACCACATCGTGGTCCAGGCGCTCGAGTGCGTCCTGAACGCGTGCTCCTGAGCGCAGCGAGACCTGTCGCTCCAGGGAGCGGCCTCCCTTCAGCACGGCGACGCGGCTCATCCGGTTCCTCGGGCCCGCGACGCGCTCAGCGCGCTCGGGTGCGCGGCAGCCTCAGGACGTTCGACAGCGACTCGCTGGGATCCGCCGGGTCGCCTGGATCCTCGTCCCTGGTGACGCGCGGTGGCTGATCGGTCACGGGCGCGGGGACGGCTTGAGATCCGGTGAGCGTTCCGTACAGCGCAACCTGCTCACGCACGACCTCGCCAAGCCTTCTGATCCCCTCTCTGATCTGGTTCTCGTCAACGCCGGAGAAGTTGAGGCGCATGGCGGATCCACCTCGTCCATCCAGGTATGCGGCGCGGCCCGGCACGAAGGCGACGTGCTCGTCCAGGGCCCGGGCCAGGAGGTCGGTGGTGTCGATGTAGTCAGGCAGCGTGGCCCAGATGAACAGGCCTCCCTCCGGATGAGTCCACTCGGCCTCACGGGGGAAGTGCTCGGCCAGCGCATCAAGCATCACGTCACGCCGGCGTCGGTAGATCTCGATCAGCGAGCGCACGTAGTCCTCCCAGGGCCGAGAGTCGAAGTACGCGCTCACGAAGTACTGGGAGATCGATGATGAGCACAGGTCGGAGGCCTGCTTTCCGATGTTCATCTTCTCCAGTACGGGCGGGGGCGCCGCGGCCCAGCCCAATCGGACGCCGGGGGACAGGATCTTGGAGAACGTGCTCGCGTAGATGACGAAGTCGCTGTCCAGCGAGCGCAGCGGCGGCAGAGGCGAGCCCTCGTAGCGCAGGAGGCCATAGGGGTTGTCCTCCAGCACCAGAAGCTCACGCTCGGAGGCGATCCGCACCAGCTCCAGGCGGCGCTCATGCGACAGCGTGACCCCGGCCGGGTTGTGAAACGTGGGGACGGTGTAGATGAACTTGGGCCTGCGCCCAAGCGAGTCAAGCTCCTCCAGGGTGCGGCGCAGCTCGTCGATGCACATTCCGTCGCGGTCCATCTGGACCTGCACGACCTCGGCCTC
Organism: Solirubrobacteraceae bacterium; assembly: GCA_045805485.1. GTDB lineage: Bacteria > Actinomycetota > Thermoleophilia > Solirubrobacterales > Solirubrobacteraceae > Palsa-465. The sequence goes on from JBJMLC010000050.1 coordinate 13,156, forward strand.
GTAGGCGCCGAACGTCGGCACCGCGCCCGGATACGTCGGAGCCTCGCAGACCACCACGTCGCCGGGATCGAGCAGCGTCTTGCACACCAGGTCGATCACCTGCTGCCCGCCCGTGGTCCCCAGGAGCTCGTCAGGGTCGATCTCGATCCCCTCCGCCTCCATCACCTGCACGATGCACCGTTTGACCACCGACAGCCCCTCGGTGGGGGCGTACTGGAGCGCCCGAGCACACGATTCCGAGGCCACCGTGCTCATCAGCGAGGCGTAGGAGTCGGCCGGGAAGGTGGAGGTGTCAGGCCACCCGCCGGCCAGCGATATCACCTCCGGGCGCTCGGTCAGCGCCATGAGGTCCCGCATCGCCGAGGACCTCATCGACTTGGTGCGGGTCGCGAACAACCCGGCGTAACGCTCGATGTCCCGAGCGGTGGAGCGCGCACGCGTGGAGGTGGGCCGATGTACCCGGCTCACACCGCCTCCGCGCTGCTCAAGCTCCCCTCTCCTCTATCTTCACTGAGCTTCACGGTACAGCACCGGGCGACCGGCACTTGGCATGCATTTGGCTTTCGACATATTCCAGGGGATGGGGCTCGCCGCGGCGGCGGGCATCCGGCCGTTCCTGCCCGCGCTCGTTGCCGGGGCGCTGGCTGCCGGCAACATCCAGATCGACTTCACCGGCACGGATTACTCGTTCCTGGAGGGGACTCCGTTCCTGCTCATCATGCTCGTGGCCAGCTGCGCGCTTGCCCTGGCGGAGTTTCGCTGGCGTCAGGCCGCCGATCGGCGGCCGGCCGTGGTGGCGATCCTGGTGGTCTCGTTGGGCATGGGCGCGATCCTGTTCGCAGGTGCGCTGTCCCAGGACGAGCACACCAACTGGCCGGGCCTGCTGGTGGGCGTGGCGTGCGCCGCCGTGGGGGCGGCGGCGACGGTGCCGCTGCTGCGCCGGGTCCGGGACCGGCTGGATGCGGAGGCCGCCGGAGCCACCGCCCTGTTTGCCGACGGCGCCGCCATCGTGGTGGCCGGTCTGTCGGTGCTGGCGCCCCCAATCGGTCTGGTGGCCCTGTTGACCCTGCTGTGGCTGTGGCTCTCAGGGCGCCGCCGCCAGCCGCGGAAGTACGCCGGTCTGCGAATCCTCCGGTGAAGAAGCTCGTTCTGGTCATCATCGACGCGCTCAAGCCCTCGATGCTTGAGCGGGCGATCGCCACCGGGCGAGCCCCCGCCCTGAAGCGCATCCGTGAAGAGGGCGTCTACGTGGATGACTGCGTGGCCTCCTTCCCGTCGGTCACGCCGGTGTGTGCCGCCACCATCGCCACAGGGGTCGGGCCGGACCAGCATCACATTCCGAGCATGAACTGGTACCACCGTGAGGAGGGGCGCTACGTGGAATACGGGTCCAGCTTCTCGGCCAGCCGCCAGTTCGGCGTCCTGCGGTCGCTCACCGACACCGTCTATCGGATGAACGCCGAGCACCTCTCACACGACGTGGAGACCGTGTTCGAGACGCTGGATGACGGCGGCGTCCGGACCGCCGGGACGACCTACCTGATCTATCGGGGTCGACATCAGCACGAGGTGTCGAATGAGACGGCGCTGGCTCGGATCGTCACCTCGACCCTGTTCCGACGCACGATCGACGGCCCGCAGGAGCTCTTCTACGCCGACCTGTACGCCAGCCGGAAGACGGGCTGCCGGGGTCAGCTCGGCATGCCCGGGATCCGCGACCAGCACACGGGGTGTGTGGGGGCATATCTGGTGGAGCATGATCTGTTCGACTTCATACTCTTCTCGCTGCCTGACAACGACGCCTGGTCGCACAAGAATGGGCCCCACGCTCAGGTCACCTCGATTGCGGGCGCCGATCGCCAGCTGGAGCGCCTGATGCACACAGCGGGTGGGCCCGATGCCTTTCTGGACCAGTACGCCGTCATCGTGGCCTCGGACCACTCCCAGGCGGCGGTGGAGGAGCGGATCCGTCTGGATCGGGCGTTCGAGGAATTCGACGTGGCCACTCAGACTGCCGCCAGCGGCATCGGGGCGGAGGTGGCGCTCAGCCCCGCCCAGCGGTCGGCCATGGTTTACGTGCTGGACGACGAGCACCGGGACGACGTCCTGGCACGGGCGATCGAGAGCGCCGGCGCGCTTGACGGAGTGGATCTGGTGCTGTGGCTCTCTGGAGACCGGGGCGGCAGGGAGGCCGTGGTCCGCTCCAGCCGGGGAGAGCTGCGATTTGCCCCCGGCGGCGAGTTGGAGGATGAGCGGGGACTGACCTGGAGCCTGGAGGGAGACCGGGATGCGCTTGACCTGCGAGTGGAGGACGGCCGGGTTTCCAGTGAGGACTATCCGGCGGCGCTCAGCCGCATCTGGTCAGCTCTGAGCTGCTCAAGGGCCGGAGACGTGCTCCTGTCTGCGGCGCCTGGATATGAGTTCGTCGACTGGGGTGGAGCCGATCATGTGGGAGGGGGCAGCCACGGATCGCTGCACCGTTCTGACTCGCTCGGCGTCCTGCTGTGGTGCGGTACGGGACCGGATTCCCGCCGGGCGAACGAGCAATGGATGCTGACCGACGTCGCCCCGATGGTGCGCCGCCATTTCGATCTGGATGGCCAGCGGGAGCGTCAGCCGGCCCAGGATGGGTAAAGAACCGGCGCCAACCGGCCGATCAAGCACATGGAGTCTTAGCCTGGCGTTATCCGCGGGTCGCTAGATTTCCCTTTCCACATGTCCGAAGACATGACCAGCACCCTGGAGCGTCCATCCGTAGGACCGCGTCCTAGCGCGGTGCAGATCAACGAGTCGCCCCTCGCACTGCACGTCCGCGTTCGCCACGGCGTCCGCAAGACCCACAACTGGCTGCAACTGGTGCGCTTCGGCGCGGTGGGGGCCAGCGGTTACGTCGTCAACCTGGTCGTGTTCGCCGGATGCGTGCACGTGCTGGCGATCGACTACCGCGTTTCTGCCGTGGTGGCCTGGATCGTGTCAGTGACCAACAACTTCTGGTGGAACCGACACTGGACGTTTGGAGCCCAGGAGGCACACCCGCTGGCCCAGGGCGTGCGCTTCTTCGCGGTGTCGCTGGCCGTGTTCGGGTTCAGCTACGGCGTCCTGGTCCTGCTGGTCAGCGGGATGGGAACTCCCAAGGTCGTGGCGCAGGCGATCGCGATCGCCGCAGGGACGCCGCTGAACTTCCTCGGGCAGAAGCTTTGGAGCTTCAAGCTCTAAGCAGCGCTCGGTCGCTTGCCGCACTGCTGGTAGTCCTCGTGGTGGCGCTGGCCGCCACGCCATCCGCCCTGGCTGCCGGTTCGGCGGCTCACCAGGGCGCGCAGGAGGGAACCCGGAGCACCATGTCCGGTTCGGCCGGCAAGGCGTCCAAGGCCAACCCGGTGGTGATCACCACGATCACAACCTCCAGCGAGAGTGGAGCTGCGGTGGCGGCCAATACCGCGGTGCTGGTCACCTCGCCCCACAAGCCACCCAAGGGTTACCGCCTGACCGCCGCGCGAGTCAAGCGGATTGCCGTCGCCGATCCGAAGGTGCGATCCGAGCTGCGCTCGTATCCCAAGGCCAAGGCCTACGAGTACACCAAGGGCGCGGGCAACTGGCAGGTGAGCTGGTTTTCCAGCGGGCACACCTCGAAGGAGATCATCCAGGTCTACATCGACGACGCCACGGGCAAGGTGACCCAGGTATGGACAGGGTTTCAGGTGCCCTGGACCATGGCTCGGGGGTATCCGGGGGCGTTTGGGCGACGGGTCAACGCCCTGTACGTCTGGATCCCGATGTGCCTGCTCTTCATGGCCCCGTTCCTGCCCTGGCCCCGGAGAAGAGATGGCCGTTGGGTCAGGGTGCGTGGCGGTTGGTCGTTGCTGCACATGGATCTGCTCGTGCTCCTGGGGTTCTCCATCTCTCTGGCCCTGTTTGACCATGCCCAGATCGGCCTGTCGGTCCCGCTCGTGTATCCGTTCCTGCTGTACCTGATGGTCCGCCTGCTGTTGCTGGCCTTCGGACGGGGGCGGCCGCGCCGGCCTCTGGCCCTGCGCGTGCCCGTGGCCTGGGTGGCCATCGCCACGGTCTTCCTGGTCGGCTTCCGGATCGGCCTCAACGTGACGGATTCGAATGTGATCGACGTGGGATACGCGGGGGTGATCGGCGCCCACCGGATCATGCATGACAGGCCGTTGTACGGAGACTGGCCGTCGGACAACGGCAACGGCGACACGTATGGCCCCGTCAACTACTACGCCTACGTGCCGGCGGTGGCCGCCTTCGGCTGGAGCGGCTCCTGGGATGACCTTCCGGCCGCTCACGCGGCCTCGGTGGCCTTTGACATTCTCACTCTGCTCGGGCTGATGTTTCTGGGCCGCCGGATCCGCGGCCCGACGCTGGGGACAGTGCTCGGCTTCCTGTGGGCCGCATATCCGTTCTCGCTCTGGGCGCTGGCGTCCGATACCAACGACACCCTGGTGGGGCTGCTCATCCTGGCTGCGCTGCTGGTGATCACCTCGGCGCCCGCTCGAGGGGCGATGGCGGCCGCTGCCGGCCTGACGAAGTTCGCCCCCCTGGCACTGGGGCCGCTGTTCATGCGCGGAGTTGGACCGCGATGGCCGCGCCCGCGCTCGCTGGTCCTCTACGTCCTGTCCTTCGGCCTGGTGCTGGGCCTGGCCATGTTGCCCGTGTTCCTTGACCACAACCTGCACGCGTTCTGGAAGGACACCTTTGACTACCAGGCCCACCGCATAACGCCATTCTCGGTGTGGGGCCTGTGGGGGGGACTGAGCATCGAGCAGCACGTGCTGGAGGGAGCGGTCGCCGCGCTGGCCATCGCCGTGGCCTTCGTGCCGCGGCGCCGAGGCGTGGTGGAGGTGGCTGCGCTGGCTGCGGCGCTCATCATCGCCCTCCAGCTCGTGGCCAACTACTGGCTGTACTCCTACATCGTGTGGTTCTTCCCGGCCGCGATAGTCGGCCTGTTTGGCTTCTACCCAAGCCGAGTGGCCAGCCGCGACGACGATCGCACTCCGGTGGACGTCACTCGAGTCGCCGTGGCGG
>JBJMLC010000051.1:0-18929 GCA_045805485.1 Solirubrobacteraceae bacterium
ACGAGCTGATGGACCCCGACCGCCGGATCACCATGGTCTCGCTCGTGCCCACGATGCTCGCCCGCCTGCTGGACGCCGGCCTGGAGCGGCCGCCGACCCTGCGCTGGGCGCTGGTGGGCGGGGGGCCGATCCCGCTGCGGCTGCTGGAGCGGGCGGCCGAATCCGGCGTCCCCGTGGCCCCGACGTACGGCATGACCGAGGGCTGCTCTCAGCTGTTCACATTCGGGCTGCCCCTCCCCGGGGTGGAGTTCAGCTTTCAGGGCCCGGACCGGGAGCTCCTGGTGCGCGGCCCGATGGTCGCTCCGGGCTCGCTTGATGAAACTGGCTGGCTGCACACCGGCGACCTCGGCCGCCTCGATGAGCACGGCCGGCTGGAGATCGTGGGCCGCCAATCAGACACGATCATCACCGGCGGTGAGAACGTCGCGCCCCAGGAGGTGGAGACGACTCTCATCACCCATCCTGCGGTGGCCGATGCCGCCGTGATCGGCCGCCCGGACCCGGAGTGGGGCCAGAGGGTCGTGGCGCTGGTGGTGGGGGACGGCGACGTGGCTCCGGATCCGGAGCAGCTGCGCGCCCACTGCCGAGAGCGTCTGGCGGGCTTCAAGGTGCCCAAGGAGGTGGAGTTCGTGGACCACCTCCCGCGATCGAACTCGGGCAAGCTGCTGCGCCGGGAGCTACGCTGACGCGATGGCCACCACTCGCCACCTGGAGTCCGTGCCCCCGGAGAACCAGCTCACAATCGAGGAGCTGGCCGCCGAAACCGGCATGTCGGTGCGAAACATCCGCTCCCATCAGGCCCGCGGACTGCTCCTGCCGCCCGAGGTCCGGGCTCGCGTGGGCTACTACGGGCCGGAGCATGTCCAGCAGCTGCAGCTCATCCGTGACCTCCAGGATCAGGGGTTCAACCTCAATGGGATCAAGCGGCTGCTGGAGGACACGCCGGAGACGGCGGAGCGCCTCCTGCACGTTCGCCAGTCGGTGCGGGCACAGCACACCCACGAGCCGACGGAGACCATGACCGCCGTTGAGCTGGGTAGCAGGTTCGACCTGGAACCGCGTGAGGGCCGTCAGCTTCTGGACACGGCCCTGAAGATGGGGATCCTGATTCCACTGGGCGGCGACAAGTACGAAGCCCCCAACCCGTCGCTGCTGGCCGTGGCCGACGAGGCGGTCCGGAGCGGTATTCCGCTGCGGGCGGCGCTGGAGGTCCTGCGGGAGATCCAGCGTCACTCCGACTCGGTATCACGGGCCTTCGTCAAGCTGTTCATCACCGAGGTGTGGAAGCCCTTCGCCAGGGCCGACATGCCCTCAGAGCGCTGGCCGGAGATCGAGGATGCGATCGACCGGCTGCGCCCCGCCGCCGCCGGCGCCCTCATGACCATCTTCCAGGATCAGCTGAGCAGCCAGGTCGAGGACGCGTTCGAGGAGATCACCCGTCGCCTGTCCGAGCGAAAGCGATGACCGCGGCCGATCCCGACCTGACCCGGGCCCAGATGCGCCAGCGCTGGCAGAGCGGCGCGGCGGGCTGGGGTCGGCGCGCCGACGAGATCCAGGAGTTCGGCCTGCCCGTGTCGGTGTGGATGATCGAGCAGCTGAGACTTCAGCCAGGCCAGCGAGTGCTGGAGCTGGCGGGCGGGCCTGGGGACACCGGCTTTCTGGCCGCCGAGCAGGTGAGGCCCGGCGGCATGGTCATCGAAACCGACGCCTCTGACGCCATGCTCGGAGTGGCCAAGGGACGGGCTCGGGACCTGGGAGCCACCAACGTCGAGTTCCGGAGGATGGAGCTGGAGTGGCTTGACATGCCCACGGCCAGCGTCGACGCCATCCTGTGCCGGTGGGGCCTGATGTTTGCGCTGGACCCCGGGGCGGCCTTCCAGGAGATAAGGCGAGTGCTGGCACCCGGCGGCTGGCTGGCCTTCGCAGTGTGGGATGCCCCGGAGCAGAATCCGTGGGCCACGATCCCCACCCGCGCGCTCATCGAGCTCGGCCACGTGGAGCCCCCTGATCCCACGGCCCCCGGGATGTTCACGCTGGCTGATCCGGTCCGTCTCCGTGAGCTCCTGGAATCGGCCGGACTGACCGAAATCGTCGTGGACACCGTGGAGCTGAGCCGCCGGGACAGCGGCGTGGAGGACTTCCTGAAGGGAACCCTTGACCTCTCGCAGCCCTTCTCCGAGGTGCATGACCGGCTCACAGCAGACCAATGGCAAGAGGTGGAGCGAAAGGTTGCAGAGCTGGCCTCGCCGTTTGTCAAGGATGGGGCGCTGTCGTTTCCGGCCCGGACGCTGGTGGGCGCCGCCAGCGCCTGACGGGTACGCTGCTCCGCCATGTTCTACGACGACGACGCCGACCTTCAGCATCTTGACGGCAAGACCGTGGCCATACTCGGGTACGGATCACAGGGGCATGCCCACGCTCTGAACCTGAAGGACTCAGGGGCCTCGGTGGTGGTCGGTCTGCGGTCTGATTCGGGCAGCGTGGCCAAGGCTCAGGAGCACGGTCTGAAGGTCGTGGAGCCGGCCCAGGCCGCCGACGAGGGCGACATCGTGATGATGCTCGTGCCCGACGAGCTCCACCGCACGGTGTGGGAGTCAGGCGTGTCCGAAGGGATCGAGGCGGGAAACCTGCTCATGTTCGGGCACGGGTTCTCGATCCACTACGACGAGGTCGCGCCCCCGCCTGACGTGGATGTGGCGCTGGTGGCTCCCAAGGGCCCGGGCCATCTGGTGCGTCGCCAGTTCCTGGAGGGCTCAGGGGTTCCCGGTCTGGTGGCCGTGCATCAGAACCCCTCCGGCAGCGGCCTGGAGCTGGCGCTGGCGTACGCCAAGGGCATCGGCTGCACGCGGGCGGGCGTGATCGAGACCACCTTCAAGGAGGAGACCGAGACCGACCTCTTCGGGGAGCAGGCCGTGCTGTGCGGCGGCGTCACCGAGCTCGTAAGGGCGGGCTACGAGACGCTGGTGGACGCTGGATATGACCCCCGGCTGGCCTACTTCGAGTGCCTGCACGAGCTCAAGCTGATCGTCGACCTCATGTATGAGAAGGGGATCGCCGGGATGCGCTACTCGATCTCGAACACCGCCGAGTACGGCGACCTGACCCGGGGACAGCGCGTCATCGGTGAGGAGTCACGCAGGGCCATGAAGGAGCTGCTGGGGGATATCCAATCCGGTGCCTTCGCCCGAGAGTGGATCGCCGAGAATCGCGCCGGGCAGGAGAACTTCCGGCGCATGCGCGAGGAGCAGTCCCGCCATCAGGTGGAGGTGGTGGGGAAGGAGCTGCGCTCGCAGATGTCCTGGATCGACACCGAGTTCCAGGAGTAGCCGGACCTTCCCCGGGCCGGCGGAGCAGGCGGCTCAGCGCACCCAGAGCTGATCCAGGAGCAGGCCCCAGAAGGGGTGGTACTGGTAGTTGCCCACGCGGGCCGAGGTGGCGACGTCCAGGCGCGGGTTGTACATCGGCAGCCAGGGCGCCCGATCAGTGACGGCTCGGTCGATCCTGTTCCACTGGAGGCTGGCCGCTCCGGGGGCGACGACCTGGCCGGCGCTGGCCCGCCGGACGGCGGCGTCTACCCTGCGATCGCAAAACTCGGCGTTGTTGATGTTGTTCGGGTCGCCGGGGTGGAACGCGCCGCAGGTGAGCAGGGCGGTGATGAAGTCCGACGGGGCGGGATAGTCCTGAAGCCAGTTGAACCACCCGAGCTGGAATCGTGAGCGAGAGTTGCTGATGATCGGGTAGGCATCGTCGGCGATGCGCAGCGAGGCGCTACGTCACGACGGCTACGACTGGTGACGGAGGCGTCTGGTCGATCTTCGGGGCCGCACCATAGGACGGCATTCGGCGGCCCCGGGTAGGCTCCGGGCCCGTGCCGAACACCTCCTACCAGGCGTCATCCGGCGAGCTGAAGGCGTACCTCGCTGAGCCGACGTGCGACGGGCCCTGGCCCGGGGTCGTCGTGATCCAGGACGCGCTCGGCCTGAGCGATGACATCAGGGCCCAGGCGGATCGGCTCGCCGCGGCCGGCTACCTGGCCTTCGCCCCCGACCTGTACTCCGGGCGTGGCCTCCGCTGTGTGCTGGCCACCCTGAGCGCGTCCCGGTCCGGGAAGGGGGAGGCCTATGACGACATCGAGGCGGCTCGTCGGCTGGTCGCCGATCGTGACGACTGCACCGGGAAGGTCGGGATCATCGGGTTCTGCATGGGGGGCGGGTTTGCGATGCTCTGCGCTCCGAAATATGACTTTGCCGCGTCGTCGGTGAACTACGGCGAGGTGCCCAAGGACATCGAGCGCCTGCGCGGGGCGTGTCCGGTCGTGGCCAGCTACGGCCAGCGCGACTTCACGCTGCGTGGGCGGGCGGAGCGGCTGGAGCGGGCGCTGACGGAACTCGGGGTTCCCCACGACGTCAAGGAGTACCCGGGCGCCGGGCACAGCTTCATGAACAAGCTGGAGACGCCGCTACCCGACCAGGTCGTACAGCTGACGGGCTTCAGCTACCACGAGGCATCGGCCGAGGACTCGTGGCGGCGGATTCTGGATTTCTACGGGGAGCACCTGCGGGGCTGAGGCGGCGGGGGGGCCGGGCTGCGCTGGGCTGCGTTGGGCTGCGTTGGGCTGCGTTGGGCGGAGGTCACCGGGCGCCTCCGCGAGCGATGAATGGCAATTCACCGCAGGGGGGTTGCGCGCAAATGCCAAACATCGGAGATCGCACGGCCGCCTCGGTACCGTGAAACGCATGCCAGATGTGCTGAGCGACGTCCGGAGCGATTCGGAGCGATCCGGCGGCCCGCCCGCCCCAGGACACGGACCGCGGTGGAAGGTCCTCCTCCTAACCGCGGTCGCCGTGATCGTGTGCGCGGCAGCCGTGGTGGCGGCGCTGAACTCGAAACCGACCACCCGGACGACGGGCGACCTGGCCACCAATCCAGAGCTTGATCCCGGGACGGCCATCAACCGGCCCGCGCCTGACTTCACCCTGACCGACGAGCGCGGACGGAGCGTCTCACTCTCCTCGTTCCGCGGGAAGGTCGTGATGCTGGCCTTCAACGACTCCGAGTGCACGACGATCTGCCCGCTGACCACTAGTGCCATGGTCGAGGCCCGGCGGGCGCTGGGTCCGGCGGCATCCCAGGTGCAGCTGCTGGGCGTCGACGCCAACCCTGACGCCACCTCCGTCCACAACGTCCTGAGCTACTCCCAGACCCATGGCCTGCTGGGCCAATGGCACTTCCTGACCTCGTCGCTACCGAGCCTGAGAGCGGTGTGGCGGGCGTACCACATCGCGGTGCAGATCGAGCGCGGGGAGATCGACCACACCCCGGCGCTGTTCATGATCGACCCCCACGGCCGGCTGCGGCGCGTGTACCTGACCCAGACCTCGTATGCGGCGGTGGGTCAGTTCGGCCAGCTTCTGGCTCAGGAAGCCTCCCGCCTGTTGCCGGGCCACCCTGCCGTCAGCAGCCGGTACGGCTATGCCCAGATCAAGGGGATCAAGCCCAGCACGCCGTACAGGCTCGCTTCGTTGGGCCAGGCGGGCGTCACGCTGGGTCCGGGCTCGCCTCACCTGTACCTGTTCTTCGACACCTGGGATCGGCAGGTCACGGATCTGGGGCGGCAGCTTGTCCTCCTCAACCGCTACGTGGCCGCGGAGCGCCTGCAGCCCGGGCTGCCGAACCTGGTGGCGGTTGACGAGGGCAGCGTCGAGCCCGCGCCCGGCGCCCTGCCCGCATTCCTCAGCCGCCTTGGTCATGGCCTGGCCTATCCACTGGCCATCGACCGCACGGGCCGGGTGGCCGACGGCTACGGCGTCCAGGATGAGCCCTGGCTCGTGCTCACGACGGCCGGGGGGCGCCTCGCCTGGTACCACAATGTCTCGACCTCCGGCTGGCTCAGCCTGGCCGCGCTCCAGAGCGAAGTCAGGGCTGCGCTGGCCCGGGCGCCCAAGGGCTCAAGTGGGACAGCCGCCGGGCAACAGCTCAGTGGCTCACCGCGCGCCCTGGCCGCGGTGCACCACCAGGCCAGCCAGCTGCTCGGATCGACCGGGGCGCTGATGAGCCGGATCCGCTCGCTCCGGGGCTATCCCGTGGTGGTCAATGTGTGGGCCTCGTCATGCGGGCCGTGTCGGGCCGAGTTCAAGCTGCTGGCCGACGCCTCAGCCCGCTACGGGCGCGGCGTGGCCTTCCTGGGGGCCGACTACGCTGACTCCGCGGGCGACGCCCAGGCCTTCCTGCACCAGCACCACGTCAGCTACCCGAGCTATCAGGTCCCCCAGGGCGGCATCCAGGCATTGCTCCCGGCGGGTGTGCTCGGGCTCCCCACCACCGCCTTCGTCAGCCCCGCGGGTAAGGTCGTGTATGTCCACACGGGCCAGTACCTCTCTCAGGGCACTCTGGACCAGGACATTCAGAACCACGCTCTGGCAGGCTGAGGGAACCACATGTCCCAGATCTCGACCGAGCTAAAGATCCCGGCGGACATCCGGCCGGCCGACGGCCGCTTCGGGTCCGGTCCCTCCCGCGTGCGTCCAGAACAGCTGGAGCATCTGCTCCAGGAGGGCGCAGCGGTCATGGGCACCTCCCACAGGCAGAAGCCGGTCAAGAGCCTCGTGGCTCGTGTGCGGAGCGGGCTGCGCGAGCTCTTCTCGGTGCCCGACGAGTACGAGGTGGCGCTGGGCAACGGCGGCACCACGGCCTTCTGGGACGCCGCCACGTGCGGGTTGGTTTCCGAGCGCGCGCTCCACCTGTCCTACGGCGAATTTACGTCCAAGTTCGCCGCCTGCACCCGGGCCGCGCCCTTCCTGGCCGACCCGGTGATCATCGATGCCCCGGCTGGGGGCGCTCCTGAGCCGGTGGCCGATCCGTCCGCCGATGCGATCTGCTGGGCGCACAACGAGACGTCCACGGGCGTGATGGTGCCCATCGAGCGCCCGGCGGGGACGAACGGGGCCCTCGTGCTGATCGACGCGACCTCCGGCGCAGGAGGCCTTCCCGTCGACGTCACACAGTCGGACGTGTACTACTTCGCGCCCCAGAAGGGCTTTGCCTCCGAGGGCGGGCTGTGGCTGGCTCTGTTCAGCCCGGCCGCCCGCGAGCGGATCGAAGACATCGACCGCGGGCGGCCGACGACGGGGCCCAAGCGCTGGATACCGGATTTCCTCTCTCTGACCACCGCCCTGGAGAACTCGGTCAAGGACCAGACGTACAACACCCCGGCCATCGCCACGCTGTTCCTGCTGGCCGATCAGCTGGACTGGATGCTGGAGCAGGGTGGCCTGGAGGCCATGGTGGCGCGCACGCGGGCGTCTTCCGGGCATCTGTACTCCTGGGCGGACGACCACCCGCAGGCCACGCCCTTCGTGGCCGACCCGGCCAAGCGCTCGCGGGTCGTGGGCACGATCGACTTCTCTGAGGAGGTCGATGCGGCCGGACTGGCGGCCACGCTGAGGGCCAACGGCATCGTGGACGTGGAGCCCTATCGAAAGCTGGGCCGAAACCAGCTCCGGATCGCCATGTTCCCGGCCACCGACCCTGACGACGTGCGGGCGCTCACGGGCTGCATCGACTGGGTCCTGGAGCGGATGTGATGGCCCTGTCCGCCGTCCCGGCGCCGCAGGCCGAGCGTGCCCGTGTTTTGGTGGCTGAGAAGATCGGCGATTCCGGCGTGGCGCTCCTCCGGGAGCACTTCGATGTCGACATGGGCACCGACTGGTCTCGCGAGCAGGTGGCCGAGCGGATCGCGGATTACGACGCGATCCTGATCCGGTCGGCGACCAAGCTGGACGCTGAGCTGCTGGGCCGGGCCTCGAAGCTCCGGGCCGTGGGCCGGGCCGGGGTGGGGGTGGACAATGTCGACGTGGCCGCGGCCACCAAGCGCGGGATCGTGGTGGCCAACGCCCCGCAATCCAATGTGATCACGGCTGCCGAGCACACGATGGCCCTCCTGCTCGCCCTGGCGCGCAACATTCCGCAGGCCCATGCCTCGCTGACCGGGGGGGCGTGGGATCGCTCCAAGTTCTCAGGCGTGGAGCTGCATGAGAAGACGCTGGGCATTTTGGGCTTCGGCCGGATCGGACAGCTCGTGGCCCACCGGGCCCGCGGATTCGGGATGCGGGTGATCGCCTACGACCCGTTTGTGGCCGCCGAGCGATACCGCGAGGTCGGCGTGGAGAAGGCCGACTCGCCTGACGACGTCTACGCGGCTGCTGACTTCCTGACCCTGCATCTGCCGAGCACGCCGGAGACCGAGAGCTGGCTGAACGCCGAGGTGCTGGCCAAGTGCAAGCCCGGCGTCCGGGTGTTGAACGTGGCCCGGGGACCGCTGGTCGTCGAGGAGGACCTGAAGGCCGCCCTGGACTCCGGGCAGGTGGGCGGGGCGGCGCTGGACGTGTTCCGCTCCGAGCCCGCGACCGAGCATCCGCTGCTCGGCTACCCGAACGTGATCGTGACCCCCCACCTGGGCGCCTCCACGGCTGAGGCCACAGACCGGGCGGGGTACCAGGCGGCCGAGCAGATCGTGGCCGCGCTGACGGGCGGCGTGGTGACCAGCGCGGTCAACGTTCCGGCCATCCCACCGGAGGACATGGACGTCCTGGGCCCGTTCGTGGGGCTGTGCCGAGGCCTCGGGAGGATCGCCGTGGCCCTGGCTCCGGGGTCCTCGGTCGACCGGATCGAGACCGAGTTCCTGGGCCGGATCGCCGAGCGGGACACTCGGTTGCTGGCCATCCAGGTGCTGCTGGGCGTGCTGTCCGGCCACACCGACGAGGACGTGGGGGTGGTCAACGCCCCGGCCATGGCCGAGGAGCGGGGGATCGAGCTCACCGAGACCAAACGGACGACCGCCCGGGACTACACCGACCTGCTCCGGGTGACTCTGACCAGCGGTGGCGAGAGCGTCCGCGTGGTCGGCACCCTGATAGGGCACCAGCACCGCCCCTACCTGCTGGAGGCCTGGGGTCAGCGGTTCCTGGTCCAGTTGGAGGAGCACGTCACGCTGTTCCGCTACCGGGACATCCCGGGCATGATCGGCCGGGTGGGCACGAGCTTCGGGGCCAGCGGGATCAACATCGTCTCGGCCGCGGTGGGGCGCCAGCCGGACTCCACGGACGCGGCCGATCGCGGACTGGCGGTCATGGTCATAACCACGGACGGCCCGGTTCCGCCAGCGGTGCTGGACGAACTGCTGGAGGGTGAGGGCTTCGTGGACGCCCGCACGCTGACGCTGGAGGGGCTGTAGGTCTGTAGGCGTCGTGGGGATCCTGGTCGCTATGCGAGCAAAATCTCCCAAACCAGCCAGGAGCGGCGGTAGTCTCGCTCCATGGCGAGCACGGTCACCAGCCTGACCGACGAAGCGCAGCCCCCTGAGGCTCTGAACGCCGCCACGATGTGCGCGGCGTTTCAGATGACCGCCGCCCAGCGCCCGGACCAGGTGGCGCTGCGGACGATCGGCGATGGCGTGAGCATCACGTTCGGCGAGTACGCCGAGCGGGTCAGACAGCTGGCGGGAGCGCTGCACGCCCTCGGGGTTCGGCCAGGCAACCCGGTCGGCTTCATGCTGACCAACCGCCCTGAGTTCCATCTCCTGGACGCCGCGGCCATGCACCTGGGGGCGGTGCCGTTCTCGATCTACAACACGTCCTCGCCTGAGCAGATCGCGTACCTGATCTCGGATGCCGGCTGCCGGGTGATGGCCGTCGAGAGCGCGTTCCTGGATCGCGCCCAGGCCGCGATCGATGACGTGGGCGTCGTGGAGCATCTGGTGGTGGTTGTTGGGCCCGCGCCTGATGGTCGCCTGACGCTCACGGACCTCGAGGCAGCCGAAATGCCAAGCGGTTTTGACTTCGACGCCGCCTGGCGGGGCGTCAGGCCAGACGATCTGCTGACGCTGATCTACACCTCGGGCACGACGGGGCCCCCGAAGGGCGTCCAGATCACGCACGCCAACGAGCTGGCTGAATGCCGGGGCATCGAAGCTGTCGGCCGGCCGAGGCCCGGAGGTTCGATCGTTTCATTTCTTCCCCATGCCCACATCGCCGATCGGGGCCTCAGCCACTACGCCCAGATGGTCTGGGGCCACACCGTGACCACCTGTCCCGACGTGACCCAGGTGTTCGCCCATGTGGCCGACTGCCGCCCGACGTACTTCGGCGCGGTGCCCCGTGTGTGGGAGAAGCTGAAGGCGGCACTGGAGGCCGGAATAGAGGCCGAGCCCGACGAGCAGAAGCGCTCCGCGGTGCGGGGAGCGATCGAGCTCGGGGTTCAGCGCGTGAGGGCCGAGCAGAGGGGAGAGGAGGTACCGGCGGAGGTCCACGCAGCGTGCGCGCAGGCAGACGAGGTCGTCTTCTCGAAGATGCGAGCCCGGATGGGACTTGACCGGGCCGAGTGGTACGTGATCGGCGCGGCCCCGTGCCCGCTGGATGTGCTCGAGTTCTTCGCCGCTATCGGCATTCCGATCTGTGAGGTCTGGGGCATGTCCGAGACGTCGTCCGTGGCCACGATCGTCCCCAGGGAGCAGCTCCGGCTGGGCACGGTCGGGCCCCCGATGCCCGGCGTGGAGATCCGCCTGGCCGACGACGGCGAGATCCTGGTCCGCGGGGAGACGATCATGGCCGGCTACCGCAACCAGCCCGAGAAGACCGCCGAGACGATCGACGCCGACGGGTGGCTGCACACCGGAGACATCGGCCAATTCGACGAGGCGGGGTTCCTGAAGATCATCGAC
Source organism: Solirubrobacteraceae bacterium (assembly GCA_045805485.1). Classification (GTDB taxonomy): domain Bacteria; phylum Actinomycetota; class Thermoleophilia; order Solirubrobacterales; family Solirubrobacteraceae; genus Palsa-465. The sequence continues at coordinate 10,718 of JBJMLC010000051.1, forward strand.
CGCAAGAAGGAGCTGATCATCAACGCCGCGGGGAAGAACATGTCCCCGGCCAACATCGAGCAGCAGCTCAAGCAGGGCAGCCCGCTGATCGGCCAGGCCGTGGCCATCGGAGACGGCCGGCCGTACAACGTGGCCCTGCTGGTTCTGGACCCGGATGCCTCGGCGGCCTTCGCCTCCCAGCACGGCCTGAGCGATCCCTCGCCGGAGGCCATGTCGGCTCAGGCCGCTGTGCTGGACGAGGTCTCGGCGGGCGTGGAGCGCGCGAACGGCCACCTATCCCGCGTCGAACAGATAAAGCGCTTCAAGGTCCTGCCCTGCGACTGGCCTCCGGCCGGTGACGAGCTCACGCCGACGATGAAGCTGAAGCGCAGGCCGATCGCTGAGAAGTACGCGGAGGAGATCGAGGCTCTGTACGCGGGGTGAGACGTGTTTGAGCGCTTCAGGGTGGGGAAAACGTCCTTTGACCTGCTGCGGTCTCGCCGCTACTCTGAGACCCGCATGTCGTTCGCACTCGACCTTCGACTGCTTCTCCTCCCCCTTCGGGGGGAATAGCGCGCCGGCGGCCGCATGTAGCCGCGAGACCACTCAGGAGCAGCGAAGGCGAGATTTGAAAGGAACGACATGAGCAGTCCGCAAGACCCAAACCGAGTACTGATCTTCGATACCACCCTGCGGGACGGCGAGCAGTCTCCGGGCATCTCGCTGAACACCCAGGAGAAGCTGGAGATCGCCCAGCAGCTGGCCCGCCTGGGCGTCGATGTGATCGAGGCGGGCTTTCCCATCACCTCGCCAGGGGATTTCGAGGCCGTGACCGAGATTGCTCGGAACGTGCATGGGCCGGTGATCTGCGGGCTGGCGCGCACCGCGGCCGGGGACATCGACCGAGCCTGGGAGGCGGTCAGGGATGCCGAGCGGCCGCGCATCCACACGTTCATCGCCACCAGCGATATCCACATCCAACACAAGCTGCAGACCACCCGGGAGGACGTGCTGGGTCAGGCCCGGGCGGCCGTGGCCCACGCCCGCCAGTACACCGATGATGTGGAGTTCTCACCCGAGGATGGCTTTCGGTCAGACCGGGAGTACATGGCCGAGGTGATCGCGGCGGCGATCGAGGAGGGCGCCACCACGATCAACGTCCCGGACACCGTCGGCTACGCCACCCCTGAGGAATACGCCGCCATGTTCACGAAGCTGTACGAGTTGGTGCCTGCGCTCCGCGACGTCGTGGTTTCAGCGCATTGCCACGACGACCTTGGGCTGGCCGTGGCCAACTCGCTGGCCGGGATCCAGGCCGGATGCCGCCAGGTGGAATGCGCCATCAACGGCATCGGGGAGCGGGCGGGCAACGCGTCGCTGGAGGAGATCGTGATGGTCCTGCACACGCGCGCGCCCACGCTGAGCCTGAGCACCGGAATCGAGACCAAGGAGATCGCCAAGACGAGCCGAATGGTCTCGCGCCTCACGGGGTATCCCGTTCAGCCCAACAAGGCGGTGGTGGGCCGGAATGCCTTCGCGCACGAGGCCGGCATCCATCAGGACGGCGTGCTGAAGGAACGCACCACGTACGAGATCATGGATGCCACGACCGTCGGCCTGGCCGCCAACTCGATCGTCCTGGGCAAGCACTCGGGTCGCCACGCGCTGCGCCAGGCCCTGGAGGAGCTGGGCTTCGAACTCTCAGGCCAGGGCCTGAACACGGCGTTCAAACGCTTCAAGGAGATCGCTGACAAGAAGAAGTCCCTCACCGCGATGGACCTCGAGGCGCTGGTCACCGACGAGCTGCGCGAGGAGATCGCCGGCTACCAGTTGGAGTGGTTTGACGTGGAGGCATCGTCACGCCGGCCGCCGCACGCCACGGTGGGAGTGAGGACACCGGACGGGGAGGAGGTGGTCGGGTCCTTCACCGGCGACGGCCCCGTCGACGCGATCTTCCGCGCCATCAACGCCGCCACCGGCACGGAGCCTCGCCTGCGCGAGTTCCGGGTGGACGCCGTCACCGGCGGCCAGGACGCGCTGGGTGAGACGTCGGTGGTCCTGGAGCTTGGCGACGCTGTGGGAGCCGGCCAGGGCGTGTCCACGGACATCCTGGAGGCGGCGGGCCGGGCGTACGTGCGGGCTCTCACCAACGCCATGCGCCGGCGGGCGGCCGCGGCGGCATCCGAGGAGATTGCCGGCGCGGCGGAGGCTGCCCCGCTGTAGGTTTTCCGGCGTGGCTCGCAGGGGAGCAACGCCCACCGCGGGAGGTCTGAGCCGGCGCGACCTGCTGAAGGCGGGAGGCGCCGGGGCGGTCGCCGCCGGCGTCGTGAGCGAGCCAGCGCAGGCCCGGACGGGCCGCCGGGGAAGCCGGCGGGCAGATGTGGTGGTCGTGGGAGCCGGGCTGGCCGGTCTGACCGCGGCCCGGGAGCTGGTGGCCCAGGGGCGCTCGGTGCTGGTCCTGGAGGCCCGGGACCGCGTGGGCGGCCGGACGCTCAACCATCATCTCGGCCGCGGCAAGGTCGTCGAGGTGGGGGGCGAGTGGGTCGGACCCACCCAGGATCACGTGATCGCTCTGGCCAAGGAGCTGGGGGTCCGCACGTTCAAGACCTACAACAAGGGCAACAACGTCTATTACGCCGACGGGATGCTCACCCCGTACGCCGCGGGCGGCCCGCTGGGCCCCGTGCCGCCTGACGGCTCAGCGGACGCCGAGGTTGAGGCGGCCATCCTGGAGCTCAACCGGATGGCGGCCACGGTCCCCGTCAGGGCACCCTGGAAGGCCGCCAACGCGGTCGAATGGGACAGCCAGACGTTTGAGACCTGGAAGCAGAGCAACCTCCACACCAGCCACGGCCGCGCCCTGTTCGATGTGGGGCTAGAGGCCGTGTTCGCGGCCGAGCCGCGTGACCTCTCGCTCCTGTTCGCGCTCTTCTACACCGCCTCGGCCACCAATGAGAAGACCGCCCCTGACATCAACCGGCTGTTCAGCACGGCGGGTGGCGCCCAGGACTCGAGGTTCGTCGGTGGCTCGCAGCTGGTCTCGATCAGGCTGGCCCGGCACCTGGGCCACCGGGTCCTGCTGAGCCACCCCGTCAGGGAGATACAGCAGACCCGCTCAGGCGTGCACGTGATCGCCGACCGGCTGAGCGTGCGGGCCAAGCACGTGATCGTCACCGGGCCGCCGTCACTCACGGCGCTGATCCGCTACCAGCCTCAGCTCCCGGTTCTGCGCGCCCAGCTCACGCAGCGCTATCCACAGGGCAGCGTGATCAAGTGCGAGGCCGTGTACGACCGGCCGTTCTGGCGGGAGAAGGGACTGACCGGCCAGGCGGTGTCCCTCACCGGTCCGGTCAAGGTGACGTTCGACAACTCGCCCCCGGACGGACGGCCGGGGGTGTTGCTGGGCTTCATCGAGGGTCAGGAGGCCCGCCGCTGGGGGCAGAAGCCGGCGCACGCGCGGCGAGCCGCCGTGCTCAGGAACTTCGTGACCTACTTCGGCTCTGAGGCGGCCCACCCCCGAAAGTGGATCGAGATGAACTGGTCCGCCGAGGCCTGGACGCGTGGCTGCTATGTGGGGTTCACCCCGCCCGGCGTGCTCCTGGATTACGGGCCGGCCATCCGGGCCCGGATGGGGCGCATCCACTGGGCGGGAACCGAGACCTCTGACTACTGGAACGGATACATGGACGGCGCCGTTCGTTCCGGCCGGCGCGCAGCTGCGGAGGTGCTCGAGGCACTGTGAGGCGCCGCGTGACCAGGATCGTTCTCCTGGTGGTGATCGGCGCCGCGGCGGGCTCGGGGATCGCGCTGGCCTCCTTGAGCACCGGAGCCCTCGCGGGCCACCGGTGCGCCGGGGTTCGGGCGCGGCGAGAGCTTCGGCCCACGCTGGCCCTGGACCCCCGGGCGTCGGCGCCGCGTGTCTTCGCCATGCAGTTCAAGCAGGACCTGACCAACGTCACCACCTACAAACGCTTCGAAACGAAGATCGACTGTCTGATCCGCGAGTACGTGGTGCCCCATCTGGCTCGCCACCGGCCCAACGTCGTGGTCTTCAACGAGGACGTGGGTCTGATGACCCTGGGCATCGGCACGCGGGGCGCCTCCGCCCGGGACGCCTTCGGCCGCCCTGGAGGCCCCAGCTGCGAGGGTCAGGGGGAGCCGTGCGCCACGCTGGGGGCTCTGGCCGCGGTCAGCGCCGCTTACTCGCCCCAGATCACCGACTACGAGTCCCGCTTCGGTGGCGCCATCGACTCTCCCGTGGCCGCGTTCGTGGGAGCCACCGACACGGTGGTCCGGGGGTTCATGAAGACGTTCTCCGACCTGGCTCGCCGCTACGGCGTCTACCTGGTGGGGTCCATGGACCTGCCGCCGTTCAGGCAATCGGCACGGCCGAACGACGTTTCCGTGTTCCACGATCCTGACTACCCGCCTCCCCGCTTCGTGTACGTGGCCAGAAGCCCGAGGGTGTACGACGAGGTGTTCATGTGGGGCCCGCACGATGTCCGGCGCTCCGGCCCGGGCGTGCTCCGCAATGTCGTGGCCAGCAACCGGAAGGTCCCGCTCACGCCGCTGGAGCAGGAGATCGGCTTCACACCAGGCCCCAGCCACGGCCCGGCGGCCGTGGCCAACCTCCGCCCGTACCGCCTCCGGGGGACCCGGGCGTGGATCGGTTTCGCCACCAGCCTGCCGGCTTTCGAGTACGGGAAGCCGCCCCGGGACACGGACCCCTGCTCGGACACCAGCCGCTATTACATGCGCTGCCTGAACCGGCTCGGCGCGAACCTGGTCATCCAGGACGAGGCCAATCCCGGGCGCTGGACCGGCCCCGACGGGAGCTCCCGTGAGAAATGGCAGCCGCTGTCCTGGATGCTCTCCACCTACCGTGCGGTGTCCGACGCCTCGGTCCGCTTTGACTACAACGTCACGGCCATGATGGTGGGCAATCTGGCCGACCTGGCCTTCGACGGCCAGAGCGCGATCACCCAGCGAGGCCTCTTCGGCCGGGGCTGTCACTACATCGGCGACCGGGCGTTCATCCCCGGCGAGGACCTGAGGAGCCTGCGACGGTACGCGGGGCGCCGGCCGGACTTCCTGGCGATGGCGCCCTGGGTGGTCGGCGACCGCTCACGCGCGCGGCTGCGAGCCGTTGGGGCGGAGCTGGCCCCGGGGTCGGGCAGCACGCTCGAGAACGACTACGCCGAGACGGCGATCGTGGCCGATCTGCCGATTCCGGTGGACCACCATCGACGCGGCTGTGTGACTCGCTAGCGCAGGTGGCGCGGGCGCGGCTACCCGCTGCCCAGTGCCAGCCCCTGCCCATACCCCGCCTCCAGCACGCGGCGGGAGGGCCGGCGGTCCATCAGGTTGACCCCCATGGCCTCGGCCGAGCCGGCGTCGGGGTGCACGGACTCGACCTGGGCGCCTCGCCGCTTGAGAGCCAGGGTCTCGATCGCCGCCGCGGTCTGAGAGATCCGCCGGAACACGCCGATGGCGTCGCCCGCCCCGGCCAGGCTGGCGGTGGGATTCAGGCACAGGACGTGCGAGCCGGCCCCCGCGGGCGCCGCATCCCCGTTGGTGGGGCTCCAGACACCCCCGTCGACGTAGTCACGGTCCCCGATTCGCACGGGCGCGAACAGCCAGGGGACGCTGCACGAGGCGGCCACCGCCTCGGCCACCGTGGCCTGGGGCGCGCCCGGGCTCCCGAACACGACCCGTCGACCGCTGTCCCGGTCGACCGTGGCCACACGCAGGCGGCCGTCGAAGCGGGCGCCCATGCCGTCGATGTGCTGGCGCAGAGGGTCGAGCGTCCCGGGCGGACGCGGGAGGCGGGAGAGCAGTGCGGCCCGCATGAGGGCGCCTCCGGGGGCGGCGACACCCAGCGCCAGCGGGGCGAATGTCGAGGCCACGGCCAGCGCCCATTCGCCGGCCCGCCAGGCGGCGCTGGACAGTCCCTCGGCCACCGGGCCGGCGGGGTCGGACGGGCCCGGACGGCTCGCCTTGGTGGCCGAAGGCGGACGGCGGGGCGATCTGCCTGCCACCAGGTTCGCGGACACGATCGAGCCGGCGGAGGTGCCGATGAAGTACTCGCACTGGCGCAGATCGACACCCGAGGCATCCTCGATCCCGGCCAGGACGCCCATCATCCAGGCCTCGCCAAGGACGCCGCCGCCGCCGAGCACGAGGATGTCAGGTCGCATTACGGGCACGGAGGGCAGGCTACCCACGGTGACGCCCTGTATGTGATAACGTACAAACGTATGATGACTGTTCGCGTCGGCCAGGCCATCTCCGCCGAGCACGCCGGCTCGCTGGCCCGCTCCGCGCCGATGGACGCCGTGGGCGTCGGCGGCCTCCCCAGCGCCATCGGGCCCAGGATCCGGGCGCTCAGGGAGGCCATGGACCTTTCGCTCAGGGACCTGTCCGTACGCTGCGGTGTCAGCGCGCCGATGCTCTCGCAGGTGGAGCGGGGCGAAACGAGCCCCACGCTCCAGGTGGCCAGCCGAATCGCCTCCGGGCTGGAGCTGCGACTCTCCCAGCTCCTGCGGCTGGACGAGGACGGCGCGGTGGCCATTGTCCGAGCGGGTGAACGTCGCCAGGGCGCGCGCGGCGCGGCGGGGCACTCCTACGAGATCCTCACGCCGCCGCTCCCCGGCCAGCGGGCCGAACTCTCTCGGCACACGCTGGCTCCGGGCGCGGCCACCGGCGGGCCGGGCGATCCGCCCATGCACGAGCCGGGGAGCCGCGAGACTGCGCTCGTGCAGTCCGGGCGGGTCACGCTGGTGTGCGATGGCCAGCGCCACGAGCTCGCCCAGGGCGACTGCGTGACGTTCGACGCCGACCTTCCGCACCACTTCGAGAACCCGAGTTCGGGAGCGGCCGAGTTGCTGGCCATCGTGAGCGCTGGTCTGAGGCGGAGCTAGCGATGCCCAAGACACTGTTCGAGAAGATCTGGGAGGCCCATGAGGTCGCCCCGGGCCTGATCTACATCGACCTTCACCTGGTCCACGAGGTCACCAGCCCGCAGGCCTTCGACGGGCTGCGGATGGACGGGCGGAGCGTCCGCCGGCCCGACCGCACGGTGGCCACGGCTGACCACAACGTGCCCACGGACGGCACCCCGGTGGCCGAGCGGATCCGAGACGAGCTGTCCCGGGTTCAGGTGCAGACGCTGGAGCGCAACTGCGCCGAGTTCGGGATTCCCGTGTATTCGCTCGGGTCCAGCCACCAGGGCATCGTCCACGTCATCGGCCCCGAGCTGGGGGTGACCCAGCCCGGCATGACGATCGTGTGCGGGGACTCCCACACGGCCACCCACGGTGCGTTTGGCGCGCTGGCCTTCGGGATCGGGACCAGCGAGGTGGAGCACGTCCTGGCCACCCAGTGCCTCGTCCAGTCACGACCGCGGTCGATGCGCATCAGCTACGAGGGCGAATTGGGCTTCGGCGTCACGGCCAAGGACCTGATCCTGGCCACGATCGGCCAGATCGGCGTGGCCGGGGCCGCCGGCCACGCGGTGGAGTACGCGGGCCCGGCCATCGAGGCGCTGTCCATGGAGGGCCGGATGACCGTGTGCAACATGACGATCGAGGCCGGCGGGCGCGCCGGGATGATCGCCCCTGACCAGACCACGTTTGATTGGGTGATCGGCCGTCAGGGGGCGCCGGAGCGTGTGCCTGATGAGTGGCTGTCCCTGAGCACCGATGCCGGCGCGCAGTTCGACCGGGAGGTGGAGGTGGACGCCTCGGCCCTCAGCCCGATGGTCACCTGGGGCACCACTCCCGGGATGGTCGTTCCCGTGACGGAGGTCGTGCCCGACCCGGGCTCTGATCAGGATGAGCGGGCCCTTCACTACATGGGCCTCGCGCCCGGGACGCCGATGAGCGAGATCAAGCTCGACCGGGTGTTCATCGGGTCGTGCACGAACTCCCGGATCGGCGATCTGCGCGCCGCCGCCGAGATGGTCAAGGGCCGGCGGGTGGCCGACCACGTCTACGCGATGGTCGTCCCGGGCTCCCAGCAGGTCAAGGACGAGGCCGAGCGTGAGGGCCTGAACGAGGTGTTCTCCGAGGCAGGATTCGACTGGCGCGGGGCCGGCTGCTCGATGTGCCTGGGCATGAACCCCGACATCCTCTCGCCGGGCGAGCGCTGCGCCTCGACGTCGAACCGCAACTTCGAGGGCCGCCAGGGCCGTGGCGGGCGCACGCACCTCGTCTCCCCGCAGATGGCCGCCGCG
>JBJMLC010000052.1:0-62223 GCA_045805485.1 Solirubrobacteraceae bacterium
AGGTCAGGGGGCTCTCCAAGAAGCGTCTACTGCGCTCGGCGCTCCGGCCCCTGGTGCCCAAGAACATCCTGCGTGCGCGCAAGCGGGGCTTCTCGATCCCGGCGGCGGCGTGGCTGCGGGGTGAGCTGGCTCCCCTGGCCCGTGAACTGCTGGCCCCCGAGCGCACCAGAGGTCAGGGCTTCTTCGAGCCGGTGGCGGTGACGCAGCTGCTGGACGAGCACCTGGAACGCCGCCAGGATCACAGCCGCCAGCTCTGGGGACTGATGTCGTTCTCGCTCTGGGCCGAGGAGATGCAGCGCCGACCCGGCCCGCCATCATCCGAGGCCGTTGCCCGCACCCTGGTATGAACACCGCCGAAAGGAGCCGTTATGAGTCATGAGACAGTCATCTGGGAGCAGGCGGGCGGAGTGGGGCGGCTGACGCTCAACCGGCCGCAGACGCTTAACGCCTGGACGGCCCAGTTCGGATATGAGCTGAGAGGAGTGTTGGAAGGGGAGGCGGCTGAGGACTCGGTCAGAGCCGTGCTGGTGACCGGGGCAGGTCGCGGGTTCTCCTCCGGGGCCGACCTCAAGGCCGGGTTCGAGCCCGCGGAGGACGGGCGCCCGGATGTCCGAAAGGAACTGCACGAGATCTACCACCCGGCGATCGCCGGGATCCGGCGGCTGGCCAAGCCGGTGGTGGCGGCGGTCAACGGCCCCGCGGTCGGCATCGGCTGTTCGCTGGCGCTGGCCTGCGACCTGATCCTGGCCGCCGAGTCGGCCTACTTCGGTCTGGCCTTCGTCAACGTGGGCCTGATGCCTGACGGTGGCTCCACGGTGTTCGTGCCTCCGGCGGTGGGGAAGGCGCGGGCGTTCCAAATGGCGCTGCTGGGCGAACGCGTGCCGGCCGCGCAGGCGCTGGAGTGGGGGCTGGTCAACTGGGTCTACCCGGACGATGAGCTGATGCCCGAGGCCGAAGCGCTCGCCGAGCGGCTGGCCCAGGGACCGACCCGGTCCTATGTTGGTTCCAAGCAGGCGCTCAACCGCTCTATCTACGGCGACCTCGACGCTCAGCTGGACCTGGAGGCCGAACTCCAGCACTCCCTGGCCCGGACCAGCGACTTCGTGGAGGGCGTTACGGCCTTCGCCCAGAAGCGCGCACCAGAGTTCCAGGGGCAGTAGCGGCGGCGGTGGCCTACGACAAGTCCGCACATCCGGCTCAGCCGTCGAGCGGTTCCGCTATATCTACCACCCAACAAGCTTGAGGAGATGACCGGGTTGCCTCGCTCAGGCTGCCCTCGAGGCCCAGGAAACACATCTGCTTATGACCAACTGCGATCGGGATTGCGCGGCGCAAACGCCGCCGAGCCGCGTGACTTCCTTGTCAACGATGGTTTTGCCGCCCGTGAGTAGGGGTAGCTGCCGCCCGTGTTCATGTGCCGGGGACACCCCGGAACAATTGGTTGCCGTCTGGTGAACGAGAGGCCCAAGTGAGCGAGGAGGGCCCGAGTGTCAGCCTGCAGCTGGACTCGAGTCCTGAGACGCTGACGCTCGTTCGGGGCGCCCTGGGCGGGTTGGCCGAGGGCCTGGGGCTGGATCCGGAGCTCCTGGACGACATCAAGACCGCGGTGAGCGAGGCCTGCAACAACGTTGTCATGCACGCCTACGGCGGCGATAGTGGCCCTCTCCAGGTGTGCCTGTACGTGGGCGCGGACAAGATCCAGGTGCTCGTGCGGGACTGGGGAGGGGGCATACACGTCCTCACGCCGTCCGATGACCGTCTCCAGGGCGTGGGCATTCCGATCATGCGTGCGCTGGCCGAGGAGACCGCGTTCCGGCCGCGGTCGGAGGGCGGTACCGAGGTGTGGATGCAGTTCGCGGGTCTGCGGGATGGAGAGCTCCTCTACCGCCTGCCGCCCGAGGCAGATGCGGATGACGGCTGGAGCGAGCGATTGACCGGCGATGCCGTGGTGTCGCTATCGCCGGTGACCTTCATCGGTGGCGTACTGGGGCGGCTGGCCCGGGCCCTCGCAGCGCGGGCCAGGTTCTCGCTTGACCGCTTCTCCGACGTCTACCTGGTGACCGATGCGCTGGCCGCGCATGCTGCCCACGCCGCCAGTACGTCTCGGATCGCCTTCGGGATCCTCACTGACACGCGGCGCCTGGAGCTGACCCTGGGCCCCCTGCGCAGCGGGGCCAGCGAAGAACTCACCGTCGATTCCGCGGGTGACGTGACCTCCGCGCTGCGGCTGCTGGCGGACGAGCTCGAGGTGCGGAGCGAGGACGGAGGCGAGGTCGTGCGTCTGGTGATGCGAGACAAGCGCGGCCACCTGGCCGCCGCGCCGGACTAAGAGCCCGTCAGCCGCCGACCTCTTCCGGAGAATCCACCAGCGTGAGGCGGTCGGCCACGCCCGTGAGACTGAGCAGCCGTTGGACCTGCTGCGGCCCTTTGACCACGGCAAATCGCTGTCCACTTTCGGTTGCTCGTTGGTGGGCGCGCACCAGCACGCTGAGGCCGGTGGAGTCCATGAACTCAAGGTGCCTGAGGTCGACGATCACCAATTCGGTCCCAGAGGTCACGCGGCTCTCCAGCTCCTGCTCCAGTGCGGGGCTGGAGGCGAGGTCAAGCTCACCGCTCACGCCAATCACCACCGCCTGGTCGCCATCCCGGACCTGAACGTCAAAATTGCTCTGCACCGGCCGCGCAGCGTACTGATCCGCGAGGGTCGATGCATCGCTCCCTGCCCTCCGGGGTAGAACGCATCGGATGCCAGGTCCAGACCGCGCACTGGAGGAGGCCGACAGAGCAGCCGCTGAGGCGGCCGCCATCGGTGGCCGCCCCACATCAGAGCCCCCACCCGCGGGCGCCGCTCCACACGAGGCCGAGCGTCCGCTGGCCGAGGCCGGCGAGGGCGAGGCCGAGGGTTTCGAGGAGGCGGAGGAGGAGCTGATCGAGCACTCCAGCCACGGTGACCAGCACGCCGCTCGCCGGGCCATCGAGGATGCGCCTCGGTCCACTGAAGACGAGTCGCCCGGACGGCACTGACCCGCCTGGCGACGCATACCGCATCGGGCCGCGGGGTAGCCCTCAGTGACCAGGCGACCAAGGAGGTCGCCGTCATCCAAGGAGGCGATGATGCTCGCTCTGCTAGTGCTACTCCTGCTGCTGGCGGTGTTCGGTGGCTTGGGCTTTGTGGCCCATTTCCTGTGGTTCATCCTGATCGCAGCAGTCCTGTTGTGGGTGCTGGGATTCTTCGTGGGGGGCGCCGAGGCCGGTCTGGCGGGCGGACGCCGGAGGTGGTACGGCCGCTGACGAGCGTCGGCGGGCTGATGTAGGAGAGCACGGGCCGGACGCGATTCCGGCCCGTGACCGGGGCCGGGGGGGTTGGTGCCCTAGCCCTGCTCGGTCAAGTCGCGCAGCCGCTGGAGAGAGCGGCGGAGCACCCGGGAGACCTGCATCTGTGAGACGCCGACTCGCTCGGCGATCTCCGACTGGGTCAGGTCCTCGCCGAAGCGCAAATACAGAATCTCCCTGTCCTGAGTCGGGAGAGCCTTGGCGGCGGCGAAGATCGTGGCCTGCTCGTCCACAAGCAGGAGGCGCTCATCGTCGGCGCCGATCGTCTCCAGGCGTGGCGCCTCCTCGTCGTCGTCTGCGGCCATCGGCGCATCGAGCGAGATGGTTCCGTAGGCCTCCGCGGTCTGGAGACCGTCGAGAACCTCCTCCTGGCTGAGCTCGAGGTATTGCGCCAGCTCGTCCACGGTGGGAATGCGGCCGCTGCGGCTGGAGAGCTTCTGCTGGGCATCCGCGATCTTGCGTGAGCGCTCCTGGGCGCCCCGGTCGACGTGCACGGCCCACGCGGTGTCCCGGAAGTAGCGCTTCAGCTCGCCCACGATCGTGGGCACGGCGAAGGAGCTGAAGGCAAAGCCGCGCTGCGGGTCAAACCTCTCCACGGCCTTGACCAATCCGAGGCTGGCCACCTGGACCAGATCCTCGTAGGGCTCGCTGGATTGCGCGTAACGGCGAGCCAGTTTCCGGGCCAGGGGCAGGAAGCGCTCGATCAACTCATCCCGGGCCTCACGGTCCCGGTGCACTCGCCACCGCTCGAATAGTTCGGCCGACCCCGACGCGGAGGAGGGTTCGCGTCCACTCGAGGTTATCGCCATCCGGATACCTCCACGCGTTTGCAGACTTGTGTTGTTTTAGCACATGGACGCGCGCCTGCATAGTGGGTCGGTATCACCCGAAACAGAGGGTCTTGTCAGTCGCGTTCCAGCGCCGGCGAGTCTCGGTTGTCGGCCAGCAGGTCCAGGACAGCGGCCTCGAGTCGGGCCCGAACCCGGTCATCGGCAGCGTTGAGCTCAGGAATGCGGTCCAGCACGCCCGCGATTGTCCAGCCCGATAGATAGCGGTCGACGACGCGCGGGTCGATGTATGACCGGCGGGCCACAGCGGGCGTGTTGCCCAGCAGTTCGGCCACAGCCTTGACAGCCCTGTCGATAGCCCTCTTGCGAGCCGCCTTGGTGTCGGCACGCCGGCCGTCGGCGGCCAGCGCCACCGCGGCCAGCACCGTGGCATTCCAGGTACGGAAGTCCTTGGCGCTGAACTCCTCCCCCAGGGCGCTCTTGAGGAACTCGTTGATGTCATCGGAACGAATCGGATGCCAGCGCCGCCCCTCCTTGTAGGCGAGCAGCTGAGAGCCCCCGGAGCGTCGGCGCCGAAGCTCGCCCACGAGGGCAACCGAGGCGGGATCGACGATCACCTGAGTCCGGCGCACGCCGCTCTTGGCGAGATAGTCGAACTCGAGGCAGCCGTCGCGCACGGTCACGTGCTCCTTGTTCAGCGTGGCCAGTCCCAGTCCGCCGTCCTCGTCGGCGTATTCCTCGCTGCCGATCCGGAACAGGCCCACGTCGAGGAGTCTGATGGCGCCTGCCAGCACGCGCCCGCGTTCGAGATCATCCTGCGCCAGGTCCTTGGCTATCCGTCGGCGCAGGCCCGGCAGGAGGGCCGCGAAGCTCGCCATGCGTCGGAACTTCTGACGATCTCGATGCTCCCGCCATCGCGGGTGATACAGGTATTGCTTTCGGCCAGCGGCGTCGATGCCGGTGGCCTGAAGATGCCCCAGCGCGTCACGGCATATCCACACCTCGCGCCAAGCCGGAGGAATCACCAGGCCGCGCACCCGCTCCAATATCTCCGGGTCGCTGACCCGGTGCCCCTGCTCATCCAGATACACGAAGCCCCGGCCACTTCGGCGCCGGCGCAACCCCGGTCCGGAGCAGTCCGATCTCCGCAGCCGGCCCGATCGAGTACCCGATGCCATCCCTGGATGGGCTGGGCGGCGACGCGATGTCTGCCGCTCGCGCCGCCGCAATCCTGCCCTAGACCAGCTGCCTTACCTGGCCAGCAAAGTCCTGCGCGTCGGAGCGCAGACCGTCGACCTGTCGCTCCACGGCGCGCTGAGCCTGGCGAGCGTCACGTTGGATCCCACGCCGCTGGCGGGTCAGAGCCCGCTGGCGTCGAGAGAGCGCACGCGAGCCTCGCTGCTCCAGCCGGTCGAACTCGCGAGTCACCAGATCAAGGCTCGTGTAGGTACGAGCCGTCTGGCGAACCTTGTCGCCGACGCTCGCCGCCACACCGACCTGGATCAGGAGCGCTCGCTGTGCCCGACGACCCGCTGCGCCGAGCCGACTGGTCGCGGCGTCAAGCCGGCGACCGGCCGTACGCGTGGCCTGTCGGGTCGTCCGCTGCGCGTCCTTCCTCGTGCGGGCAGCCGATGAACTGGTTCTCCGAGCGGCTGACCGCGTGGCCGACGCGCTCTGCCTGGCGGCGTTTCGTTTGCGCGTCGCGGCCGCACGCTTAGCGGCGGCCTGACGCTGGGCGGTTGTCTGGGTCGCCATGTCAGTCCTCCTCAGGATCGCTACCAAATAGCCCCACCACAGGCCCCCTAAATGGCCTACCCCGCGGCTGGCGAGTGAAAACGGCGGTCGGTGGAATACTCAGCCCGTGGCAGGTATGTACACCTCCGAGCTCGCGGAACTGCTGGCTCCGGGGCTCCTCGAGCGCTTCCAGCGCTATGTGCAGCTGGACACACAGTCCCGGCGAGACCGGGCCGCCAGCCCCAGCACCCCGGGCCAGCTGGAGCTGGGGCAGCTGCTGGTGGGCGAACTTCAGGCGATTGGGCTCAGCGACGCCGCGCTGGACGAGCACGGCTACGTGATGGCCACGCTGCCCGCATCGGGTGGCCCGCCGTCCTCCAACGGGACGCCGGTGATCGGCCTGCTGGCGCATCTGGACACGACTCCGGAAGCTCCTGGCGCGGGCGTGCAGCCAATCGTCCACCGGGCGTACGACGGCGGCGTCATCGAGCTCCCCAAACTGGGCACCAGGCTGGATCCGGCAACCATGCCCGAGCTCGTGGGCAAGGACGGGCACGACATCGTGACGGCCAGCGGAGACACCCTGCTCGGCGCCGACGACAAGGCCGGCGTCGCCGAGATCATGACCGCCGTGGCCCACCTGGCGGCTCATCCCGAATGGCCGCGGCCGACGCTGCGGGTCGGCTTTACGCCTGACGAGGAGATCGGCGAGGGCGCGACACTGTTTGACCTTCAGCGGTTCGGCGCACGCTGCGCCTACACGCTGGACGGATCGGACCTGGGGGAGCTCCAGGACGAGACGTTCAGCGCGCTGGAGGCGATCATCACCATCACGGGCGTGGACGTTCACCCTGGCCAGGCCACCGGCAAGCTCATCAGCGCGCTCCGTCTGGCGGCGGAGATCGTGTCTCGGCTGCCCGGCGATCGCCTGACTCCGGATACCACGTCGGGGCGCGAGGGATTCATCCACCCCTACGAGCTCACCGGCACCGCGGCCCAGGCGCAGATCCGCATCATCCTGCGTGACTTCGACGACGGCCGGCTGAATGAGCACCTCGCGCTGCTGCGCGCCACTGCCCAGGATGTTGTGGCATCCAAGCCCCGGGCCAAAGTGCGGTTCGACGTACACCGGCAGTACTCCAACATGCGGACGTATCTGGAGGCGTTACCCGACGTCATAAGTGCCGCCGAGGAGGCGATCCGGGCCGAGGGCATCGAGCCCGTGCGCGAGCCGATCCGCGGCGGCACCGACGGGTCGCGATTGAGTGAGATGGGGTTACCGACTCCGAACCTGTTCACCGGAGGCCACGAGTACCACTCTGTACGCGAGTGGGCCTCCGTCCAGGAGATGGCCGCTGCGGCCGCCACTGTGGTCAGGCTGGCGGAGGTATGGGCCCGCCGGGCGACCGGCGCTCGCTGAACGTTCACTCGCGGCGAGGCCAGCCGTCACGCAGCCGCCCCAACCCTTAGATTCACCACCGGAATGCCGCCTCAGTTCAGCGCTTCACTGGCCTCGGTGGACGGCGAGCTAATGCTGTCCTCGGCGGCGCGCATCCCAGCCACCGACGAGGGGCTTCTGCGCGGGGACGGCGTGTTCGAGGTCGTTCGGGTCTACGACGGACGCCCGTTCGCCCTGGAGGAGCATCTTCAGCGCCTGGAGCGCTCCGCGTCCAATCTGCGATTGCCGGTCGACCTGGAGGCCGTCCGGTCTGACGCCCACCGCCTGCTCGCCCACGCCGGATCAAGTCCAGACCATCAGTTGCTGCGCATTGTCCTCACGCGCGGGGGCCGGCGCCTGCTCCTGACCGAGCCGATGGTGGAGGGGCCGGACCACGTGCGACTGGGTTCGGTGACCTATAGCCCGACGCTGGTGCTTGATGGCGTCAAGTCGCTGTCGTACGCCTCCAACATGCTGGCCTCAAGGATGGCCCGGGAGCGGGGCTACGACGAGGCGCTGCTGGTCACGCCGCAGGGATGTGTGCTGGAGGCGCCCACCAGCTCGTTCTTCTGGGTCAAGGACGATGAGATCCTGACGCCCCCACTGAACGATCACATCCTGGCCTCGATCACCAGACGGGTGGTCATGGAGGAGTCCGGAGCGTCGGAGCGATCATGCACGCTGGAGGAGGTACTGGAGGCCGATGAGGCGTTCATCACGTCCACCACGCGTGAGGTACAGCCGGTGTCGGCCATCGATGACCGGTCGTTCAAGGCTCCCGGCCCGGTGAGCGCGCGGTTGGCCACGGCCGTGGCTGCGGGCATACAGGCCCGGCTTGATCGCTCTGCGCCCGGTGGCGCAGGGCCCGGCGACTCGGCGCCCGGCCAATCCCCGCTCGGCACTCCCGGATGAACGTACTCACGGTGGTGGGGAACCGCCCGCAGTTCATCAAGGCGGCCGCCGTGTCCCGCCCGCTGCGCCAGGAGCATTCCGAGACCCTGGTCCACACCGGACAGCATTTCGACGACGAGCTCTCACGGGTGTTCTTCGACGAGCTGGGATTGCCCTCGCCGGACCGCGAGCTCGGTATCGCCAAAGGCTCGAATACCTCGCAGACGGCCCGGATGCTCCGGGCGCTGGAGCCGGTCGTGGCCGAGCTTCGACCGGACGCTCTGCTGGTCTACGGGGACACGAACTCCACGCTGGCCGGTGCACTGGCCGGTGCCCAGGTTCGAACCGCCGTGGCCCATGTCGAGGCGGGTATGCGCTCGTTTGACCGGTCCATGCCTGAGGAGCTGAACCGCGTGCTGGTGGACCACGCCAGCGTCCTGCTCCTATGCAGTTCGCAGGTTGCCGTGGGCAACCTGGACCGCGAGGGGGTGAGCGGTTCTGTGGAGCTGGTGGGGGACGTGATGGTTGACATCGCGGCGAAAGTGCAGCCCCATGCTCGTGAGCGCGTGGAGCTGGTGCGCGAGCGGGGGCTGGAGCCGGGGGAGTACGTGGTGGCCACCGCGCACCGGGCGGGCAACGTCGATGATCCACAGCGGCTGAACATGCTCGTGGAGTTGCTGCTGGCCCTGCCGTCCCGAGTCCTGCTTCCCCTGCACCCCCGGACTCATGGACGCCTGCGCGCGGCGGGCCTCCTGGAGCGCCTACAGCGCAGCGACCGGATGGTCATCACCCCGCCACTGGGGTACGTCGAGTTCACAGCCTTGGTGTGCAATGCAGCTGCCGTGCTGACCGACTCGGGGGGCGTGCAGAAGGAGGCCTACCTGGCCGGCGTGCGCTGCGTGACCCTGAGGCCCAGCACCGAGTGGGTGGAAACCGTGCAGGCCGGATGGAACACGCTGGTCGACCTGGACCGAGAGGCCGCGGCGGCGGCCCTCCAGGCTCCATTGCCGGACGAGCGTCCACCCCTGTATGGAGACGGCCAGGCGTCCGAGCGCGTGGTTAGGGCACTTACACTGCACCTCGGAGCCGGATGACTCACGCCCCCCGACATATGGCTGGCGGAGGCCCGGCGTGAGCGGGGCGGTCCGGATCGGGATGGCTGGGCTGGGGTACTGGGGGCCCAACCTGGCGCGAAACTTCGCCTCCATCCCGGGGTGTGAGCTGGTGTGGGGCTGCGATCCCGAGCCCGAGGCCCGGGAACGCCTCAAGGCGCAACTTCCCGGCGTGAGGCTCACTGACGACCTGGATGAGCTGCTGGCCGATTCGGATCTGGATGCGGTGGCGCTGGCCACTCCGGTGCCCACGCACGCCGAGTTGGCCACGCGCGTTCTGGCCGCCGGCAAGCATTGCTTTGTGGAGAAGCCGCTGGGCCAATCCGTCGCCGAGGCCGAGCGGGCTGTCGATGCGGCTCGGGACGCCGGCCGGTTGCTCATGGTCGGGCACCTCCTGGAGTACCACCCAGCCATCCGCAAGCTCAAGGAGCTCGCCGACTCAGGAGCACTGGGCGAGCGCATCTACTACATCTATGGCAAGCGGGTGAACCTGGGCAAGCTGCGGGCCGACGAGAACGCCCTGTGGAGCCTTGGAGCCCATGACGTCTCCGTCGTCCTGTACCTGGCCGGAGAGGAGCCCTGGGAGGTGGTGGCCCACGGCGAGTCGTACGTGCGGGCGGGGGTGGAGGACGTCGTGTTCTGCTTCATGCGCTTTCCCTCCGGGATGTGCGCCCACCTGCACCTGAGCTGGCTGGACCCCCACAAGGAGCGTCGGCTCACGGTGGTGGGCTCGGGCAGCATGGCCACGGTGGACGACATGGCGTTGGAGGGCCGGCTGGCCATCTACGACAAGGGCTTTGATCAGGATGCCCGCAACTACGGCGAATACATCACTCGGAGTGGAGGGATCGTGTTCCCGGCGCTCCCCAACGTCGAGCCGCTGCGCGTGGAGTGCGAGCACTTCGTCCACTGCGTCAGGGAGGGAGAGCAGCCACAGTCAGACGGCCAGAGCGGCCTGAACGTGGTTCGGGTCCTGGAGCAGCTTCAGCGCTCGCTCGAGCGCTCCAGGCTGCGCGAGGGAGCAGGGTCGCCGACGGGCGCCGGTGACGGGTCGACCCTGCCGGAGGGCGCCGGTGCCACCTGATCCGGAGGTGTCGCCCGGCGCGTTCGTCGCTCCGGGTGCTCAGCTGGGCGCGGGCGTGCGTGTGGAGCCCGGCGCCGTGATCCACGATGGGGTGATCGTGGGTCCCGATTGCCTGATTGAGGCTCAGGCTGTTCTGGGCAAGCGGCCGCGGTTGCGCCCCGGCTCCAGCGCGGCCTCAGGCGGCGAGCTGGGGCCGCTGGTGCTGGAGGAGGGTGTGACCGTGTGCTGTGGAGCCGTGGTGTACGCCGGGGCCAGCATCGGCGCCGGCGCCATACTGGGGGACCAATGCCAGGTCCGCGAGCGGGCCCGGGTCGGACCGGGCAGCATCGTGGGCCGCGCCTCGTGCGTCGACTTCGACGCGCAGGTGGGTGCCGGGGTGCTGATCCAGACCGGTGTATACGTGACCGGCGGAACCGTGGTCGAGGACGAGGTGTTTCTTGGTCCGGGGGTGCAGATGACGAACGATCACGCCATGGGACGGCACGCTCGGGGCGAAGCTCTGAAGGGTCCGGTGCTCAGAAGGGCCTGCCGGGTCGGTGGCGGAGCGATCGTGCTGCCCGGCGTGGAGGTCGGTGAGGAGGCATTCGTGGCGGCCGGCGCGCTGGTCACGCGGGACGTGGCGGAACGCGACGTGGTGATGGGAGTACCGGCGCGGGTCGTGCGCCGGGTCCCTGACGAGGACCTGGTGGACCGCTGGAGCTAGTGCCCTGAATCGCAAAGCCGACGGCATTCGAGTCGCCCCCGGCGGCAGCTCGCTTCGTCCTCGGAGGCTCGCGCAGCGCAGCTGCGCCACGCCTCCTGCGTCCTCGCGATCCATCCCCCGGTGACGCCTCTCGGTGCCGCCGGACTTACGACCCAGGACACAATGCGCCTACTGCGGGCTGGCCGCAGTCTCCGTCGGCCGGAGAGCATCCGCGGCCCCGCCGCCGTTCATCCAGATGATGTCCTCACGCCCCGGACCCACGCCGACCATGGCGATGGGGACGCCGACATAGTTGGTCACGAACTGAAGGTAGTCCCGTGCGGCCACGGGCAGGTCGGACTCGCTGCGGCACTCACGGAGGTTCTCGGACCAGCCCGGAAGCTCCTCG
The DNA here is from genome assembly GCA_045805485.1 of Solirubrobacteraceae bacterium. GTDB lineage: Bacteria > Actinomycetota > Thermoleophilia > Solirubrobacterales > Solirubrobacteraceae > Palsa-465. Next base: position 11,472 of record JBJMLC010000052.1, read on the forward strand.
TACTCGCCGGTGGCGTGATGGAGGACTGTCTGGTGGTACGGGAAGTGCTCGAACTCCGCGCCCTCGGCCCCCCGATAGCGCGTGCACACCCGGACGCGGTCAAAGCCGCTCAGCACGTCCAGCTTGGTCACGGCCAGCGCGGTCAGGGTGTTCAGACGGGCGGCGTATCGAAGCGCCACAAGGTCAAGCCAGCCGACACGGCGCGAGCGCCCGGTGGTGGTTCCGTACTCGCCGCCCCGCTCGCGAATCTCATCAGCGATTTCGTCCGAGAGCTCGGTGGGAAACGGCCCGGCGCCCACGCGGGTCACGTACGCCTTGGTCACGCCCCAGATCTCGCCGATGTCCCTGGGTCCGACCCCTGCACCGATGCACGCCGACCCCGAGACGGGATTGGAGGACGTGACGAATGGATAGGTGCCGTGGTCGATGTCCAGGAGCGTGCCCTGGGCGCCCTCGAAGAGCACGGTGTCGCCGCGGTCCAGGCGCTCGTGGACCAGCCGTGTGGTGTCGTGGATGTACCTCTCCAGCCGGTGGCCATACATGAGGTACTCCTCGGTCATCGTCTGGAGGTCAAGCCGAGGATCCTTGGCGTATGACCGCAGCGAGAGACGCTTGGGCTCAAGTGCGGCCACGATCTTCTTCTTGAGGATCTTCTCGTCCAGCAGGTCCTGCATGCGGATGCCCAGGCGGGCAGCTTTGTCCGCGTAGCAGGGCCCGATGCCACGGCGCGTGGTCCCGATCTCAAGCTTCCCCAGCTTGGCCTCGCCCGCGTGGTCAAGCAGCAGGTGGTAGGGCATGATCAGGTGGGCGTTGGCGGAGATGCGCAGCGAGCTGATGTCGACCCGGCGGCGACGGAGCTCCTCCAGCTCGTCGGTGAGGACCTTGGGGTCGATGACCACGCCGTTGCCGATCACACACAGCTTGCGGCGGTGCAGGATCCCTGAGGGAATGAGGTGGAGTTTCCAGGTCTCCCCGCCCCGGACGATCGTGTGGCCGGCGTTGTTGCCGCCCTGGAAACGGACCACGGCGTCCGCGCGCTGAGCCAGCAGGTCGGTGACCTTGCCCTTTCCCTCATCGCCCCATTGAGCGCCCACGATCACAATTCCTGGCATCGGGAGGCAGTGTAGGGCCGGAGCGGGCGGCGAGACGGGCGGGAGGGCGCGAGATGTCGCGGCTCGCGAGATGTCACGGGGGGCGATGTGTCACGCGGCGCGCGCCGCCGCGGAGCGCGATCATTGGGTGTCCAAATGGAATCGCACGACAGCGCCGACGAGCTCGCAGATGCTCAGCGGGACCGCGAAGAAGCCGAGGTTGAGCAAGCGCGCTCGGCGTCTGACGACCAGGAGGCGGCTCAGCACGAGCGGCGAGCCGACAAGGCCCGCTATCTGCGTGAGAAGCTCCAGGAACGGGCGGAGTCAGAGCGCGACCCCGACACCTGAGGCGTCGTCAGCGCCGGCGCCGGTGTCTCCAGTCCGCGTTCATGGCCACGAAGAAGCCGCCGGTGTCGCCGTAGAAGCCGGGGGTCACGGTGCTGGGAGTGGCCGTGTTCCAGAGAAGGTCTGCGGGAGCGCTCAGGGTTCCGGTGTAGTACAGGGGGACGGGAACGCCGGGTCGCAGGACGGCGAGTCCAAGCGTGTCGAAATCGGCGATGGTCCTCGTGTCCTGCGGGGGCGGCGTCGCATCCTCTCGCACCGGGAGGCTCACGTTCACCGCGGTGACGGCGTTGCGGGCGGGGGTGAAGACCCGGCTGCGGGCCACCGGGAAGCAACAGGCATCCTCCGGATGCCCGGGTCGGCCGGTGTTCCGGTACAGAGCCCTCATCACGACCACCCGCATCGGTCCCGTCCTGGGTCCAACGGCGATCCGGACCCTGCTCACGACCCCGGTTCCGGGAGGCTTCAGAGTTATGTTCCGGTGCGGGAAGAGGGCGATCTCCGCGGGTGTTGGGATGTGGATCCAGATGCACGAGGTGGCGGGGCCACCGAACGGGCTGAACACCTCGGAGGGCCCCGCAAACGTCAGGTAGACCGAGCAGTCGTAGGGGTTGTTGGGGGCTGCGTTGAAGACCCCCACGCCCACCGGCGTACCGAATGTCGCCGCGGCGGCGGGCCCAGCGGGCAGCAGCATCAGCGCGGCGGCCGCGACCAGGCCGCGCAGTGTCCTGTTCAAGCGCCCAGATCGACCGATCCGTCGGCCCACGGTTGGATGGTACGCAATTGACTGGAAACTGGCTAGCCGGGAGGCCGGGCGACTGCGCGGGAGGCGCTTGGTGAGCGCGGGGCTACGGCGAGCGTGGGGCGCGCACGGTTGGCTACGGCGAAGCGCGTGGGCGCGGGGCTGGCTACGGCGAGCGTGGGTCCATCCGGCGGTCATCCCCCAGCAGTGGGAGCTCGTCGCACATCTCGGTCAGACGGGAGACCGTGCGCCCGGTGATCTGCGTGCACAGCGCCTCGCGATCGAGGATGTTCGTGGTGATGACCATCGAGCGCTGCTCCTCGTAGCGCGCGTTGACGATGGAGTACAGCTCCTCCAGGACCCAGTCGTTGGTCCTCTCGGCGCCCACGTCGTCCACGTGCAGGAGGTCGACCGCCGTCAGCCGGTCCAGCAGGTCCAGGTGTGAGCGCTCGGCCCGGTAGGTGTCGCGGATCTCGTTGAGCAGCCGAGGCAGCGAGTAGATGGCCACCGACCGACCCGCCTTGAGCGCCGCCTTCGAGACCAGCATGGCCAGGGTGGTCTTGCCCGTGCCCACAGGCCCCATGAACCACAGGCCGCGACCAGCATCCAGGCGCTCGTCGATCGAATCAGAAAACCGCCGTACCGCCGCCACGACCTGGCTGTCGATGTCGGTCACGGGCGGGCGATCGAAGGCGGCGTCTCGGTAGCGCCGCGGGATCACCGCCGACAGGCTGCGCGCCTTGGCGAGCGCGACACGCTGCGCCCGACACCGGCAGTCGTAGGCCGTGTTGGTCTCCTCGTCCAGGACGAATCCGGAGCCATCGCAGAGGTCGAACGGACAGCGGTCGCCGCCGGGCCCCTCTGGGCCAACGCGGCGGACACTGACCGAGCCGGACGACGGAGCGCCCGCGTCGACATCGATCGACGGATCGAAGCTCATGGCGTGAGGGCTTCCCGCTGATCCACGCTCACGGCGCGAACCGCTCCCGGGCGTAGTTCATGAACCTGGGGTACTGGTTCTGGAAAGTCAGGATGACGTCGCCGACGGGACCGTTCCGGTGCTTGGCGATCATGATGTCCGCCTCCCCGGGCCGCGCAGATTCCTTGTCGTAGTACTCCTCGCGGTAGATGAACATGACCAGGTCTGCGTCCTGTTCCAAAGCTCCGGATTCTCGCAAATCGGACAGAATCGGCTTCTTCTCGCCGCCCCGCTGCTCCACGGCTCGGCTGAGCTGGGAGAGCGCGATGACGGGCACCTTCAGCTCCCGCGCCAGGCCCTTCAATCCGCGCGAGATCTGTCCGACCTGCTCCACCCGGTTCTCCACGCGCCCCTCGTGGCGCATGAGCTGGAGGTAGTCCACGATTATCAGCCCCAGGCCGTCATCGACCTGGTGGTGCAGGCGCCGGGCCTTGGCTCGCAGATCCAGGACGCTGGTATCGCTGGAGTCGTCGATCCACATGGGGGCGTCGGCCAGCTTCTTGCAGGCGTCGAGGATCTTCTGCCACTTGTCCTCGGCCACCCGGCCACGCCGGAGCTCCTCGCCCCGGATCTTGGCCTGGGAGGCCACGAATCGCTGGGCCAGCTCGGACTCGGACATCTCCAGTGAGAACAGGGCCACGGCGTGCCCCTGGAGCGCCGCGTTCTCAGCGATGTTGGCCACCAGGGCCGACTTGCCCATCGACGGGCGAGCGGCGATCACGATCAGGTTCCCGGGCTGAAAGCCGCCGGTGATGTCATCGATGTCCTTGAAGCCGGATGGCGTTCCGGTCAGCGGGGTCTTGGAGAGCGAGAGGTGGTGGAGCTTGTCGGTCTCCTCGTCCAGGATCTCGGCCACCGACCGAAACGTCTTCTGGCGCTCGTCCTGGGCCACCTCCAGCACGGACCGCTCGGCCCGCTCGAGCAAATCGCGGGGCGAGGCGTCACGAGACAGGACGCTGGCCTGGATCTCGTATGAGGTCGTGAGCAGGGCTCGCAGGCGGGCGTTGTCACGGACGATGCGCCCGTAGTCCCGGGCGTGGCCGGCCGTGGGGACCCAAGCCGCCAGCTCGTCGATGGCCTCTGCTCCGCCGACCTCCTCCAGCTTGCCTCGCTGGCGCAGGCTCTCGGCCAGGGTGAGCTGGTCGATCTTGTGATCCCCCTGGTAGAGCTCGATCATGGCCGCGAAAACCACCCCGTGCTGCTCCCGATAGAAGTGCTCCGGCCGCAGGTGCTCCTCGATCAGCAGTGGATAGAGGTGGCGCTCGTCCAGCAGCACAGCCCCCAGGACCGACTTCTCGGCCTCCAGGTTGTGGGGCGGGACGGCGATGCTCGGGACCGCGCTCATGGGTGCTGTGCGAGTCTAGGTTTGGCGAAGGCGGCAGAGGAACGGCGACCCCGCAACTTGGGGGAAGATGCGACAGGTCGAAGGTGATCGCCGGGTGACGGCTGTCGGCGATCGAGATCTGGCCGGTGCGGAGCTCTGGGCGATGCAGCTGCGGCGCTAGTCCGCCGCTACCACCATCGTCTTGACGCTGGCCACCACGCCGTCGGTGACCTCCACGTCGACCATGTAGGTCCCCGTGCGACGGATCGGCTCCTCCAGGTGGACCTTGCGGCGGTCAATCCGGATGCCGCGAGCATCTCGGATCGCGTCGACGATGTCCTGGGGGGTCACCGACCCGAACAGGCGCCCGTCGTCTCCGGCCTGCTGTGGGATGGTCAGGACCGTCCGCCCCAGCAGCGAGGCGTTCTCCTGGGCGCGCTCCTCGGCCTCCCGCTGGGCTCGCTCCGCTTCCTCTCGGCGGCGCTGAGCCGCCTCGATGGAGCGGGACGTCGCCGACTCGGCCAGCTTCCGGGGGAGCAGATAGTTACGCAGGTAGCCAGCCGAGACGTCGACGACGGTGCCGCGCTCGCCGAGGGATTCCACGTCCTGGAGGAGAATTGCCTGGGGCACGGCCGCCTCCGCTCAGTCGCGGTCGCGGTCCCGGTCGCGGCGGCCGCCACCGCGTTCGCTCCCGCCGCTGCCCTCGGCCACATAGGGCAGCATGGCAAGCTCACGGGCCCGCTTGACAGCGCGCGCGATCTGACTCTGGTGGCGGCGACAGGCTCCCGTGATGCGGCGGGAGCGGATCTTGCCGCGGTCGGAGATGAACCTCCGCAACGCGCCCAGGTCCTTGTAGTCGACCTGCGCCACCTTCTCACGGCAGTAAGGGCATGGCTTACGCCGCGAGGAGGTCGCCATCCCCTTTCTGTCGCGCCGGCGAACCGGCCGTCTACGTTGTTTTGCCACCTGTAATCACCTAGCTCGATCTATGTTTGTCGCTCAGCCGCTGGTAGCGATCGCCGGTCTTTAGAACGGAATGTCGTCGTCGCTCGCCGTGGCAGCCACTGGGGCAGTCTCGAAGTCGCCGGTGTCGATCGGCACGTCGCTCTCCACGGGCTGGACACCGCCGGAGGAGCCGTTGCCGTTACCGCTGCCGGCCTCTTCACGCCCGCCCAGGAACTGCACGGTGTCAGCGATGATATCGATGGACTCGCGCTTCTGTCCCTCGTTCTCCCAGGAGCTCCACTCCAGGCGACCGTCGATGGCCACGGCCCGGCCCTTCTTCAGGTAGTTGGAGCAGCTCTCGGCCTGACGCCCGAAGACTGTGACACGGAAGTAGTTGGGCTTCTCCTCCCATTGGCCGTCGCTGCCCTTGCGGCGGGTGTTGACGGCGATGCCGAGCTTGCACACGGCCAGGCCGCCGGAGGTCGCGCGAAGCTCGGGATCTCGGGTGAGATTGCCCGTCAGCACGACTCGGTTGATGTTCATCTCGCTCCTTTCCGGATGCGCTTGGTTGTCTCGCCCGTGAAACGAGGTCACGGACTTCTGGCCGAGTCTATGACCGGCTCAGGCGGTATCTCGGGTTTGGAAGGCAAAAGCGACGGAAATTGGGCAGAGGGGTTGCAGACCGTCACTGATCTGTGGCTTTTGCCGTCCGACGCCGGTCGTAGCCTCGATGTTGTGGTTGCGTTTGAGCTGTCGGGCTCGGTCTACAACCTCACGGACGTCTTGGCGATCGTCCTGGCTGAAAGACTCCGCAACTACGCCAAGGGGGCGTATCCGGAGGAGGTGAAGTGGGCCTGCGAACTCAGCGGCAACGGCGCCTGGGTCGACGGGGCCTTGGCCGCGGCTGATTTCATCGAGGAAGCGCTGGTGGGCAACATCAACGAGCCGCTCCCGCTGGAAGGCAAGGCCGCCGAGGCGACATTCTGGACGCTTCGTCTGCTGCCGGACCTCCGCGAGCCGGCCGACGCGGCCGACGCGGCTGCTCTGCGTGAGGCGCTGGGGACGATCGTGCCCGCGCCGCGGGCCGCGGCCTGAGTTTTCAGGTAGGCCGGGCGGATCAGGGATTGGAACCGGGGTCGGCCGGGCCCAGGTCAAGCTCCTCGGACTCGAAGGTCAGCTCCAGCTCCTCCAGGACCACCCGTCGCGGCCCCTCCTCCACCCGCCCCGCGACGTGGGCTGACAGGCCGCTCTCCTCGGCCAGCTTGACGACCTGCGCACCCTGTCCCTCCGAGCAGTACACCGCCAGCCCCACGCCCATGTTGAACGTCGAGTAGGCCGCTCGGGGCGATAGATCGGCCTGCTCGGAGAGGAAGCCGAGCACCTCAGGCACCTCGCACAGTCGCGAGATCCGATATGTCAGAGCACGGCGAGGCCGCATGAGCTTGAGCAGGCCGTGCCCGGTGATATGGCTCAGGTAGTGAATGCCCAGACCCGCGTTGTGCAGGGCGCGGATCAGCGGCACATAGATGACGCTGCGGTCCAGGAGAGCGTCGCCATACCGCCTCCCGCTGGGTAGCGCGGTCAGGTACCCGTCAGGCAAACGGGCGGCCACCATCCGCGCGAGTGAGGCACCGTTGGCGTGCAGTCCGCTGCTGGCCACGAACACGATCTCATCGCCCGTGCCCAGGTCGTGTCCAAGTACCGGCGCGTCTGGCACGAGCCCGACCGCGCTGCCGGCCAACTCGATGTCCTCCTCGGACACCAGGCTGGGAAGCGATGGTGACTCTCCGCCCCCCCATGTCGCACCGGCATCCACGCAGGCCTCCCGCCAGCCTCGAAGCAGCGCGTCGTGTGCTTCAGAGTCCCCGTACCAGGAGGAGGAGCCGGTGGCGAAGTAGGCGTTGACGACCAGCGGCAGGGCCCCGACGCAGCAGAGGTCATTGACGATCGCGGCCACCGTGTCATAGGCCACGTGAGAGAAGACCTCCGGTCCGGCGTGGTCCCGCAGCTGCCGGGCGATGACCGACTTGGTCCCGAGCCCCTCCACGACGAAGCCCAGGGTCAATCCGCCGCACTCGAATACGAACGCTGGCTCTCCGCGTGATTCGTCGAGGGCGCGGCCTCCGGCTCGTGTGAGCAGCTCTGAGGTCTTCAGCGCCTCGGCCAGCGCGCCCCGCTTGCCAGCGTCAAGAGCCTGGTAGTCGACTCCGGCAGAGCGGTAGGCGGAGCTGCCGGATGTCATGCGGCGCGACTACTCTGAGTCGGAGTCGCCGCTCGGGGGCACTTCCTCGGCTGTCTCCGAGTCGCCGTTCACGGGGGCCGGTCCAGAGTCGCCGCCAGCGGCTCCACCTCCCGCCGGAGGTCGTGAGGTGCGAGGAGCCTCCGCGGAGGCGGCGGACACGCCGGACGTCGCCGCGGACACGGCCGCCACAACCGGCGGAGGCGACGATTTGGCCTCCGGTGTCCCGGGCCGCACCTTGATGACCCGAAAGCGCAGCACGCCGTCCGTGATCCGCAGGGTGTGGGAGAGCTCCTCGATGAGCGCGCCCGGCGCCCGAAACTGGAGCAGGTGGTACTCGGCCTCCGCGGTGTGGCGGATCTCGTACGCCATCGGCCGCCGTCCCCAGTCGTCGTTGCGCTCCACAGATCCGCCGGCGGAGCTGATTGCTGACTCCACCGAGGAGAGAATCCTGGTTCGCTGGTCCTCGGGAGCGTCCGCCCCGAGCAGGAGCAACAGGTCGTACAGGGGTGCTTGGTCAGCCATGGCGCTGCCCGAGGATAGCGTTCGACGCTGGGCTACCCTCGGCCCGGTGCGCGTTTTCATCCTCACCGCCGCTCTGGTCGGCCTGGCGGCGCTGGGTCTGGCATCCCCGGCGATGGCTCGGCGACCGATTCCGAACACCGACGGCGCAATCCACGTCTGGAACGACCAGCTTCCCGACGACATGACGGCAGCGCAGGTCAGCTTCGAGGCCGGGCATGTCGACGGGACTCAGAAGGTCTCGCTCCACACAGCGAAGCGGATTCGCACCCACCACCCCGGTTTTCTCGTCCTCCATTACCGCCTGGCCATCGGTGACGGACCGGTCCCGTTCCGGATCGGCGACCGCTGGGCCAGCGACTACGGGTCCGTGCGTCATCACTCCTCCTGGTTCTGGCATGAGCACGGCCGACGCGTGTTGAACAAGCCATCCGATTGGTACCTCATGAACCCGGTGAGCGGGTGGCGTAAGTACTGGGCCCGGAGGGTTCTCCACGAGGCCCGGCTGCTGGGCGACGACGGCGTGTTCGCCGACTCGCTTAGCGTCCCCCAGTACCTGGGTGCCGACAACTTCTCGCCCCCACTGCATTACTTCGTGGGGGAGCGCGCCTGGACGCGGCGCATCGATCGCTTCATGCGCTTCGAGAAGCGGCGCCTGCACGGGAGGCTCTGGTTCATCCCCAACGCCGGATCCTGGATCACCACCCGCGACCGGACCGATTACGGGATCCCCGACGGGGTGATGATTGAGGGATATGCCGAGCCAGGAGGGGGCTCGTGGTATGCCACATCGGACTGGAGGCTTCAGATGAACCGGGTGCTGAGCCTGGTCCGACGCCGGCGCATCGTCATCGCCCAGTGCTATCCGGCCGCCAGCGATGTACGGGCCCGGATGTTCGCATTGGGAAGCTACCTCCTGACGAAGGGAACCCGCAGCTTTATCAACCTGGACATCGGCATCACCCCGCAGTGGTTTCCGGAGTACGGCATCGATCTGGGCTCGCCGCGGGCACGCGTTCCCTCGAACATAGGCTCGCTGCGGACGGCCGCCGGCCTATATGCGCGCCGGTTCGCCCACGGCGTGGTGGTGGTGAACCCGGGGGAGACGACCGCCACGTACTCGTTCTCCGGGCGCCTGCGTCTCGTGGAGCCGCACGGTGGCGGGGCTCTCCCGGCCGACGCCAGTACCTCCGGTTGGGGCCTGCGGGGCCGGGCCGTATCCGGCTCGCTGCCACTGCCCCCGCATAGCGCGGCCGTCCTGAAGCGCTGACGCGCCTGGAGCGCTGACGCGCCTGAAGCGCCTCGGGGCGCTGACGCGGCAACAGCCGGTCACGAGACGCCCATTTCGTTACGTTCGGTTGGTACTGGCTGGAGGACGCGCAGAAAGGGGCGATATACGCCCATTACTGCGCGCGCCGCATCCCGGTGACATCGAACGTAACGAAATGGGCGATGGTCCGGCGCTCGCGATGAAATCGGTGACATCAACCACGCGCCGGTGACGCCAACACGAGCGGGGACATGCCAAGGCGCCGCGAGCGCTAACCCCTACTTCGTCGCCGCCTTGCGGCGGATGTCCGCCAGTTGGTCGTCCACCCAATCACCCGGGGTGCGGGCGGTGACGATCGCGCGCAGGCCCTCGTGGCGGCGCCGGCGCTCGGACTCGGGCATGGTCAGCGCGGCGTGCATGGAGTCGGCGAGCTCCTGGAGGTCGAAGGGATTGACCGAGAGCGCGTACTCGGCCAGCTCCTCGTGTGCGCCCGTGTTCTCCGACAGGATCGAGACACCTGCGCGCTCATTGACCATCGGCCCCTCCTTGGCCACGAGGTTCATGCCGTCGAACATCGCATTGACCATCAGCACGTCGTAGTGCTTGTAGGCCGCCACCGCCTCCTCAAGGTCATCGCGGAGCTTCAGCTGGATCGGCATCCAGTCCGGGGAGCCGTGTCGATGGTTGACCACCGCCACCACCGCCTCGATCCTCTCCAGGTACTCCGCGTACTCCGGCACGTCGGTTCGTGACGGCATCAGCTGGGCGATGAACGTCACGTGCTCCCGGAACTCCGGGTGCTGCTCCAGGAACACGTCGAACGCCCCGAATCCCCGGAGCACGTTCTTGCTCAGGTCGGCGCGGTCCACCCGAAGGATCAGGTGGTCTCGCCGGCGGCGCAGCAGCTCGGCCTCCAGCTCGCGGGTTCGCGGGCGCTGGGCCACGGCCTGGACGGCGCCTGCATCGATGGGCAGCGGGTAGGCCCGGACCCACACGTCGCGGCCGGCCGAGTGCACGATCCCGCGGTCGTAGTCGACCTCGCATCCCATGAGGTCCTCGCAGCACTGCAGGAAATTCCGGCGGTAGGACCGTGTGTGGAACCCGATGATGTCGTTGGACAGAATGCCGCGGTACACCTCGTCACGGAGCATGGACGGCAGGACGCGCCAGGAGTCCGACTGGCTCCAGGGGATGTGGACGAAGTGGTGGAGAAACGCGTCCGGCCGAGCCCGTCGGATCAGGGCCGGCAGCGTGTACAGGTGGTAGTCGTGGACCATCACCATCGGCTCGGGCACCCCCTCGATCTCCTCCAGGACGGCACGGGCCAGGTCCTCGTTGACCACGTTGTAGCCGAACTCGAACGCCTCGGTTTCGTTGCGCCGAATGTCAGGGGCGTTGCTCAGGTCCCAGAGATAGTGCTGGATGAACCAGAGCATCGGGTTGGCGATGATGTTGTAGAAGCGGTCGTACGCCTCCGCGTCGGAGGCCACCAGCTTGACCCGGTACTCGCCCCCGTCAGGACTGCGGACGCTGAACGGGCGACCGTCGTTGGCCTCCGCCGCCGCCACGTCCTCGTCGGTCATGGCCGAGGCCACCCAGGTGACATCCCGGTGGGAGGCCAGGCCGATGAGCGCGGTGACCAGCCCGCCGGTGCCCCGCCGGATCTCTCCGCCGGGTCCGTAGGTGACCGGGCCGCGGTTTGACACCAGCACGATCGGCGATTCCGCCATCGCTATCGAGCCCTCCGAGGCCGCTTCGCCGCCATCGCTTGCTTCCCCCGCGGCGCTCGCCGTCGGCTCACGTCACTCCTCCAGCTGTGCAAACAGCCGGAGCCAGTCCCGGAGCAACCGGGGCATCAGAAACCTCTGGCGCACCGCCTCCTTGCCTGCCCGCCCGAGTTGCTTGCCCAGGGCCGGATCCCGCAGCACCTCCAGCGAACGCTCGGCACATTGCTCCACGGTGGAGACAAGGAATCCGGACTCCCCGTTCGTGACCTGGAGAGGGATCCCGCCCACGTCGCCGCCCACGAACGGACGGGCCTTCCAGATGGCCTCGGTGACCGTAAGGCCAAAGCCCTCCCGGGTTGATTTCTGAATCACCACGTCACAGTGGGACTGGAAGGCATTGACCTCAATCGCGCCCACGTTGTTGAGGTTGTTGAGGATGTGGATGTCCGGATCTCCGTCGGCGTGGGCCACGGTGGCGTTGAAGTAATCCCACCCCTCGGGATCGTCGGTGGCCATCGAGCCGACCAGCGCCAGCTGGACATCCTTCATCTCCTCCTTGACCAGCCGGTAGGCATCGATCACTCCCAGCGGGTCCTTCCAGGGGTCAAAGCGGGAGACCTGGCAGAGGAGTGGACGATCGACGTCGATTCCGAACTGACCGCAGATGTAGACGGCGTCCTCAGGGGAGAAGGCCATGTTCTTGGGAGCGAGGGGGTCGATGGCCGGCGGGACGATGTGGGACCGTCCGTCCACGCCGGCAGGCACGTATTCCTGCATGTGGAAGACCGCGGCCGAGTACGGGTCCAGGTAGGGCAGGAGGACGCCGAGCGTGTCCTCGTTGGGGGTGGAGAGGTCGATATGACATCGCCATACCCACTTCCCGGCCTTGTCCAGCACCAGCGAGGGAACGGCCGCCGGCTGCGGGTCGTGGACGATGCACACGTCCCACCCCTCCGAGAGCTGCTGGGCGTTGATCTCGTTGTAGCGTCGCCAGATCTCCCACTGCTTTTCGCTGAGGCCGCTCGGAGACCCCTGAAGCGCGTTGTGCATGAGCTTGGTCGCGTTGAAGAACTCCTCGCGGCCGTAGATGACCTGCCACTCGCATTCCAGGCCCACGTCGACCATCAGAGGGACCAGCGTGTTCAGGATCTCGGCCACGCCCCCACCGAAGGCCGTCGCGGACAGATGGAGGATGCGCCTGCCCTTCAGGCGCTCGGACAGCTGCAAGATCTCGTCGATCAGCGACCGACCGACGATGCTCGCGTAGTCCGCCAGGTTCTTGTGGGCTACGGAGACGGGCTGGAGCATGCTGCGGCGCCAGCTTATCGGGGCGGGCGCGGCGGGAAGATACCGCGGAGGGTCGACCGGGGCTCGTCTACCCCCGGTGCACCCTCAGTTGCTCGATTCCGGCGTCGACCGCTTCCAACAGTGTCCGATGCAGCTCAGCGTTGGAGGCCGAAATGGTTGATATCTGATACTCGTGGCCTGCGCCTAGAAGGAGCCTCTCATCCAACGGCCGTCCCCACCCGTCCGTGCACACTCCGCCGGCCTCACGCAGGCACAGCCACGGCGCGGCGAGATCGTAGGGAGAGTTATTGAGGATCTGCCCCCCGCCGACCCGCGTGAACTCCTCCCGCATGCCGGGGACGTCGTCTATCAGTCGCGATCCGACCTCGATGGCAGCGTCGAGCTGGCCGGTGACGATCCGGGTCATGGCGAAGGCCTGCGACCCCAGCTCGAAGGTCCCTCCACCCACCGAAGAGGCGTCGATCAGGTCACCCAGGACCTCCACCGTGGGCCGAACAGGCCGCCCCCGGAACCCATAGGCCCAGAACATGTGCCCCACCCTGGTCTGGGAGCTGAGCGCGACGTGGCGCGTGGATCTCACTCCGGCCCCCCGGATGGCGAGATACCAGTCGCCTGACTTGATCTCCACCACGCAGCCGACCTCCACGTCGGCCATCCGGGGCTGGCCGTCGCCCAGAGGTGCTAGGGCCACGGCCACGCAGGCCGATTCCAGTCCGGCCATGGCCGGGCGCGTCCCGTCGATCGGATCCACGATCAGGACATCCGTGGCCCGCGGCGGCGCCACCAGACCCCGGTCCTCCGAATACATGGCCAGGCCGGGCGCCCGCTCGGCCAGGAACCCCTGGAGCGAATCCTCGGCCAGGGCATCGATGGCGAACGTGACGTCCCCACCCGCTGCCTCGCCGTCGTGGGCTCGACCCGCGTGCGATCCCAGCGCCGGAAGAACTTGGTCCCGCAGGTGCTGGGCCAGGTCAAGGATGAGCTCGGGGCTGGTCTTGGTTGCCAGAGTGCGGGTCACGCAGCCTGAATTCTGAACGCGCGTGGTCGCGGGTGAGCCTATGGCTGATCCGGGAGCTGGAGCGTGAATGTGGTCAGGCCCACCTCGGATTGCACGGTGAGTCTTCCGGACATTCGCTCGGCCAGCTCGGAGGCGATGGCCAGGCCAAGCCCGGAACCCTGCACATCGTCGCCGGTGTAGAAGGGCTCGAAGATGCGGGGCAGGGCCCGGCCATCGATACCCTGACCGTCGTCGCGGACGTCGAGGCGGATGTGGCCGTTCAGCCGGCTGGCGATGACCACAATCCGGGTGCCGGATGGCGTGTGGGTGAGAGCGTTGTCGATCAGGATCCGCATGATCTGCGCCACCCGCACGGGATCACACAGCGCGTCGATCGTCCGCGTGGTCAGGCGCAGCTCCAGGTGGGCATCGTGCTGGGCCAGCACCGGCTCGAATTCCGAGGACACCGAACGGGTCAGCTCCGCCAAGTCGACCTGCTCGGGACGAAGCTCCAGCGCCCCTGACTCCAGCCGGGAGAGGTCGAGGAGATCCACGGAGAGCTTCCTGAGGCGCTCGACCTGCTCGGAAACCTGATCCAGGAACCGGCGCCGGGTGTCCTCATCAAGCTCCTCGTCCTGGAGCAACTCCACGAATCCGCCCAGGGAGAAGATCGGCGTGCGCAGCTCGTGCGAGGCGGTGGCGATGAACTTCTCCCGGGCTGACTGGAGCTGGGCCAGTTGCCGCTGCATCTCGTTGAAGGCCACCGCGAGCTGACCCAGCTCATCCGGTGAATCAACCTCGATGGGGTGCTGGAAGTCGCCTGCCGCCACCTGTTCGGCTGCCCGCTCCAGGCGCTTGACCCGGAGGGTGAGAGCCCGTGCCACCAGGTATCCCACCAGGAGGGTGAGGAGCAGGGCGATGGCACCCGCGATCAGGATCTGGCGGCGGACCACCCCCACGCTGTGAAGCACGTCGGAGACGGGGGAGGAATAGACGATCACGTAGTTGACCCGGCCCTGGTCGGAGACCGGGTAGGCCGCCTCGGCCACCGTCCCGGTGCGGTCCCGGACGAGCCCGGTCCGAGTCTGTCCCGAGAGCGCCGCAGCCAGCGCCACGCTCCGAGGAAGCGCAGCCGCGGTCCCAAGCTTGCTGGAGTCTCCCTCCACCGAGAGCTGGAGGCCGTCCGGAGTGCGCGTGACCAGGAGCAGCGTCACCCGGTCTCCCGACTCCACCGCCGCGGTGTCAAGACCGGCGTTCACCGTGGGCTGTGGCGTGCGGCTTCCGGGGCCAATCCTGGAGACGATGACCGGCGAGTAGGTTCGAGCGGCCGTGGCCAGCTCGGTCAGCCGAGCGCTGATGAGCCGCGAACGCAGCCCCGGGGCCACGAACAGGTACAGGACGGCGATGGCCACGAAGGTGATGGCAAAGAACATGAGGGTCAGGCGATTGCGCAGCGAGCCGCGCCAGCCCAGCTGCGGGCGGCGGCGTGAGGACGTGGGGGCCATCACCGGGCCCCCACGAGTGCATCCCGGATGGCCATCAGGGCACTGTGTCCCGGAAGCGGTAGCCGACGCCTCGAACGGTGAACAGGTATTCCGGATCCTTGGGCTCGCGCTCGATCTTCTCGCGGAGATGCCGGATGTGCACGTCAATCGTCCGGGGATCGCGATAGGCCGAGTCGCCCCAGATTCGGGAGAGGAACATGTCCCTGGTGAACACCCGCCCAGGAGAGCGGGCCAGGATCGACAGGATTTCGAACTCCACGAACGTCAGCTCAACGTCGTTGCCCCGGATCCGCACCGTGCGCTTGGCGAAGTCGATCCGCAGGTCATGCGCCTCGAAGGGTGCCTCATCTGCCGAGACCTCGCCGGAGCGGCTCATCTCAGCTCTTCGCAAAGCGGCCTTGATCCGGCTTGAGAACTCGCGCAGAGAGAAGGGCTTGGTGATGTAGTCATCAGCCCCCAGCTCCAGGCCGACGACCTTGTCGATCTCATCCGAACGAGCGGTGAGCATGATGATCGGAACCGAGCTGCGCCCCCGCAGGCGCCGGCACACCTCCAGACCGTCGAGCTTGGGGAGCATCAGATCCAGCACGACGAGGTCGAAGGACTGCTCCTCGAACCGCTCCAGGGCCTGGTGGCCGTCGGTGGCCTGGACGACCTCGTAGCCGTCGCGGCGCAGCGGATAGGAGAGCAGCGTCTGAATCGACTGCTCATCGTCCACGAGCAGGATGCGCGCTGTGTGTTCGGCCACCGTCTCCTTCCTGGGAACAGGGTAGTTCACCGAACGTGCGGGTTCCGCTCGGCGCCCTGGGCCAGCCGTTTCGTTGCCCGCAATAAAGGGGGCTAGTCTCCCCCCGATGCTGGATCCACGGATCTACCGCACGGCGCTCCTACCTGTGGTGCTGGCGGTGATCGTGCTCGCGTTCTCGCTGGAGGACCAGCAGGCGGCGCTGAGCACCAACATCGTCCCTGACGCGTTCAACGGCTCGCATGCCTACGCGACGATGCGTGTCCTGGCGCGTGAGTACCCGAGCCGTCAGGCCGGTTCGGTGGGGGACGACCTCGTGGCCGGGCGGGTGACGAGAGCGCTGCGGGGCTACGGCTTCCACGTCTCCCGAGACGCCTTCGTTGCGCCCACGCCCAAGGGGACACGGACGCTCCAGAACGTCGTTGGGGTGAGGGCCGGCGGAGGGAGCGGCAGCATCGTCATCGTCTCCCACCGGGATGCGCTGGGCGCGCCCGCCGCCGCAAGCCTCTCAGGGACGGCGGTAATGCTGGAACTCGCCCGGGTCCTGGCAGGCCAGACGCTTCACCGCACGCTGGTCGTGGCCTCCACCTCCGGCTCGGTTGGTGCAGCGGGGACCCAGCGGCTCATCGGGCAGCTTTCGGGGCCGGTGGACGCGGTGATCGTGCTGGGCGACCTGGCGGGCACAGAGGCGCCGGGTCCCGTGGTGCTGCCCTGGTCAAACCGCCGGCTGCTGGCACCGCCGGCGTTGCGAAACACACTTGGCGCCGCGCTGAGTGCTCAGACCGAGCTGGCCCCAGGGGGCGCCGGATTGCCCGGGCAGGTGGCCCACCTCGCCTTCCCCATGAGTGCCACCGAGCAGGCGCCGTTCAACGACGTGGGCGAGCCAGCGGTGCTGCTCTCGCTCTCTGGAGGACAGGATCCGTCTCCCGGTCAGGCCACCTCGCCGGCCAGGATCACGGGCATGGGACGGACGGTTCTGCAGGCCCTGACCGCCCTGGAGTCAGGCGCCTCGGTGCCCAGTTCCTCGTCCTACCTGCTGTGGGCCGGAAAGGTGATTCCCTCGTGGGCAATCCGCCTGCTGGTGCTCGTGCTGATCATGCCCGTGCTCGCCGTGACCATCGACGGGCTGGCCAGGGCACGTCGCAAGGGCCACCCTGTCTCCCGTTGGATGGGCTGGGCTCTGGCCGCCGGGGTCCCGTTCATCCTGGCTGCCCTGCTGGTGAAGGTGGCCAAGCTGACCGGCTGGATCGGCCCTGCTCCAGCAGCGCCGGTCAATGGTGGGACGTGGCCGCTGGACGCGGGTGGGATCGCTCTGCTCGTTGTGATGGCGGGCGTGATCGTCGGCGGGCTGGTCTGGTTGCGTCGCCTCATCGTCAGGGCTCTGGGCCTGGCTGGGTCCACCCCGTCTGGAGAGCGCCCTGTGGTGGCGACTTCTTCCCCTGTGGGCCGCCGCCGCGAGCTGGAGGAGGCGGCGGGTCGGGGTGCCGGACCCGCGGCCGGAGTCCTGGTCGTTTTGTGCATCGTGGCATTGGCCGTGTGGGTGTCGAACCCGTTCGCGGCGTTGCTGGTGCTCCCCGCGCTGCACCTGTGGATATGGGTCGTCACTCCGGATGTTCGCCTGCCCCTGCCGGTCACGATCGTGCTGCTTCTGCTGGGACTGGCTCCGATTGCCCTGGTCGCCACGTACTTTGCGCAGACGCTCGGACTCGGCCCCCTGGGAGTGGCCTGGGAAGGCGTGCTCCTGCTGGCCGGCGGAGCCGTGGGCCTGCTGAGCGCCATCGAGTGGGCCGTGCTGGCCGGATGCGCCGTCAGCGTGGTCCTGATCGCGCTGCGGGCGGCGACCAAGGCCCAGGACGTGCCGGTGACGGTGCGCGGACCCATCTCCTACGCCGGGCCGGGATCGCTCGGAGGCACGAAATCCGCCCTTCGGAGGTGAGTGCGTCCGAGGCTCGCCGATGAGCCGAGCCACGTCGGGCCCCTCTCCGCTCGCCCGGACCCGCCTGATGGGCGGTCGCATACGCAGGCGCCGGCCGTGGCTTCGCCGGTTTCTCCGGGACGTGTCCTACGTGTTGATGATCTCGGGCGTGCTCCTGCTGCTCGACACGGGGGTGACGCTGATCTGGCAGGAGCCGCTGACGGCGGTGGTGGCCGCGATCAAGCGAGGCGAGATCGATCAGCGCTATCTCAGCTACGAAGCGAGTCCCCTGTCCGAACTGGATCGCCGCGCGCTCGCGCTGCTCAGGGCGATCCCTCATCGAATCGCCTATCTGGCCCGCCGTGAGGAACGCCAGGTTCCCAGCGGCGCGGCGCTCGGCCGGATCCGTATTCCCAAGCTCGGCGCCAGCTTCGTGCTCGTGCAGGGGACCGACCAGGGGAGTCTGGAGAAGGGGCCCGGCCATTATCAGACGACTGCTCTGCCGGGGCTCGGGCAGACCGTGGCCGTCGCCGGACACCGGACCACGTATCTGGCGCCGTTTCGACACCTGGACGCGCTCGGTCCGGGCAACCACATCGTGCTGAAGATGCCCTACGGACGCTTCCTCTATACGGTCCAGTTCACCAGGGTCGTCTCTCCCACCGCCTGGTGGATCACGCGTAACGTCGGCTACGACCGGCTCGTGCTGTCAGCCTGTAGCCCGCTGTTCAGCGCGTCCCACAGGATCGTCGTCTTCGCGCGGCTCGTGCAGACCATCCCTCGGGGCGCCGCGCGCACGCTGCCTGCCCCCGCGTCCGGCTCCTGAGGGCTGTCTACCCGGCTATTCGTTGAAGAAACCGGAAAGTGGTGCAGCGTGGTTGCCAGGGGCCCGATGAACCCCCAGTCGCGCTGATCGAGGCGCTTGGTCCAGTGGGAGAACAGGGAAGTCATGGCGATCAAGACACAGGTCCAGCAGGGCGGTTACCGGGTCGACTCACAACTGGTGGCGGAGGCGATCCTCCTCCGGATGCTCAGGCGGGCGGCCGCCGAGGCACGGGCGTGCGAGGCTCAGAGCGAGTGCTCGAACCCCTCGAGTGTGCCTGCGGCGTCGACGAACACCGCCTCGGTCTGACCTTCGGTGACCAGGCCGATCCAAGTCACACCGGCTGGGCCGGTGGTGGCACCGGCCAGTGAGACGGCCGTCGCGGGAAGACATACACAGAGCTCGTAATCCTCTCCCGCGGTGGCGGCCAGCACCCGCGGGTCAACATTGAGCTCCTCGGCCACGAGCTCGACGCCGCTGGCCAGGGGAAGCGCGCTGAGCGACAGCTCGATGCGCACCCCGCTGCGCCGGGCGAGGTGTCCCGCGTCAGTGGCCAGGCCATCGGAGAGGTCGATCATCGCCGTGGCTCCCGCCCGGCCCAGCGCTCGGGCCTCGCCGAGGCGAGGCGTGGGTCGGGCGTAGCGTTGGCGGAGCTCGTGCGCCAGCTCGGAATCCAGCTCCGCATCGCGGAGCCTGCCTTCCAGGAGCTTTAGCCCGGCTCCGGCGCCACCCAGGGCGCCGGTCACACCGACCACGTCGCCGGCCCTCGCCCCATCTCGCCCCACGAGCTCGCCCGGATCATCGGACCACCCCACGACCGCGAACGTGATCGTCAGCGCGGGAGACTGCGTGACGTCGCCTCCGGCGATCGTCATCTCCAGCGTCTTGGCCAGCCCCGCCGCCCCTGACACGAGCGCCAGCACGTACTCGGGGTCAAGCCCGGCAGGGAGGCCCAGGGCCAGGTAGGCCTCGGCGGGCCACGCCGCCATGGCAGCCAGGTCCGAGACCGCGCCGGCCAGCGCCCGGTGGCCGATGTCCTCAGGCGAGAGCTGGCCGGTGCGGAAGTGGATCCCATCGACCATGGAGTCGATGGAGGTCACGGCGTACCTGCCCGCTCTGACCACGGCCGCGTCGTCGCCCAGCCCTCGCTGGAGGCGAGGCTCGGCGCCGTCGAGCATCCGCTCGATGTGCTCGATCAGCTCGAGCTCACGCACGCGTAGGCGGCCGCGAGGTCAGGCTCAGCGGTGCCGGTAGACGATGCGGGCGCGGTCGAGGTCATAGGGCGAGAGCTCGACTCGGACTCGGTCTCCGGGGAGGATCCTGATCCGGAAGCGGCGCATCTTGCCGGCCACGTGCCCGAGCACCGTGCGGTCCATGTTGTCCAGCTTGACCCGGAACATCGCGTTGGGCAGCGCCTCAACGACCTCTCCCTCAAGCTCAACTTTCTCTTCCTTTGGCATGTGCGGCTAACGCTACCAGCAGGAGGCCGAGGCTCAGTGGTGCTTGCCGCCCGAGCCTGGCCCACCGATGCCGCCGCCCCCGCTGGGCGGTGGCGGCGGACCGCCTCCACCGCCTCCGCCTCCACCGCCTCCACCGCCGCCCCCGCCTCCGCTCGGTGCGGGCGTCGGGGCCGGCTGCGTCGGGTGGGCGTACAGGGTGCTGTTGTGAGACCCGTTGCCGCCGCCGGCCGACGATCCGCCACCGCCGTGGGAACTACCCGAGCTGGGGGAGGGAGCAGAGCCCGCGTGCGGGCCGAAGAACGGGACTCCGACAAACGGTGTGGTGGGCGCCGACCAATCGCCGCAGTAGCCGTTCGACGCCGACACCATGAAGTCGTGCCAGATCGGCGCCGCCAGGACGCCGCCGAAGCCGCCCGGCATCGGCACATTGCCCTGGGGATAGCCCACCCACACCGCGGTCGAGAGCTTGGGTGTGTAGCCCACGAACCAGGCGTTGTCCTCGTTTTCGGCCGTGCCGGTCTTGCCCGCGGCGGGACATCCGTAGTTGGCCGCGGTTCCGGTGCCGCTCGTGATCACTGTCTTGAGGACCTGGGTGCCCTCGTAGGCCTGGCCGTAGGGGAAGACGCGCTTGTCGCGGGTGTTGCCCAGGTGGGCCACGCTGTGGTCCGGGAACACCACCTTGTTGATGATCGTCGCCGGGACGTGGGTCCCGCCGTTGGCCAGCGTGGAGTACGCGTCGGCCATCTCCATCGGCGTGACACCCACCCGGAGGCCGCCGATCACCTCGGACGGGAACCCGTCCAGGGGCGAGGTGATCCCCATCGCGTGGGCGGTGGCGTCGAGCTTGTCGTACCCCAGGTCAGCTGCCAGCTGGGCGTACACGGTGTTGTCAGACTCTGTCGTCGCCCGGGTCAGGTTGATGGTGCCCAGGTAGGACAGCTCCGCCGTGTGCACCGACCAGGTTGGATCCGCGGGTAGCCAGCCCGCGGGCAGGAACTTCGAGGTGTAGTAGGTCGTGTTGGGGTTCCCGTCGTAGTCGTGGATCATCGTCATCAGGGCGAACACCTTGAATGCGGAACCCGGCTGCCGGTGGGCCTGGACGGGGTAGAAGTACTTCGTCTGGGAGTAGGGCGCGGATTGGGCGAGGGCGAGGACATGCCCGTTGGACGGGTCGACCGTGGCCAGCGCGGCCGCCGGTTGCGCGTCCAGGTTGGGCCCTCCCGGCTGGTGGGCCAGGATGGCCGCCTGAGCCTGGGCCTGCATGTGGAGGTTGATGGTGGTGTGCACCTTGAGACCGCCCTGTTCCACGGTGTTGGCCCCGAAGCGCTTGATCAGCTCCTGCTGGACATAGTCGAAGACGTACGGCTGAATCCTCCGCGTGTAGGCACGGTTGGGTTGGACCTGGAGGGGCTCGCTCTCTGCGTGCGCGGCGCGCTCAGGAGAGATGTAGTGAGAGAGGACCATCGCCTTTAGAACCTGATTGCGCCGGGCGAGCGCCCGATCCGGGAACAGGAAGGGGTTGAAGTCACTCGGCTGCTGGGGGAGGCCGGCCAGCAGCGCCATCTGGGCCAGGTTGAGCCTCCAGATTGGCTTGTTGAAGAACATCTGCGACGCGCCTCCCACGCCGATCGCGGTGGCGCCGGCCACGGTGCCGTATGGGGCGCGGTCCAGGTAGCTGTTCAGGATCCAGGTCTTGCCGCGCTTCGACGCCAGCTGCTCGGCCAGCTTGGCCTGGACGATCTTGTACTTCAGGTCCCGGTGGGAGGCATATTTGGTGCCGTCCAGGTACTCCAGCTTGACCAGCTGCATGGTCAGGGTGGATGCTCCCTGAAGTGGGCCGCCGTCGCCCGACAGGTCCTTGATGGCGGCTCGCAGGATGCCGGCGTAATCGAGCGCGCCGTGGTGCCAGAAGCGGCGGTCCTCAATGGCCACCGTCGCCTGCTTCATGAGCCTGGGGATCCGGCTCCCCGGCACGTGGTTGTAGAGCGTGCTGGAGTGCACGTAGCCCAGCAGCTTTCCGTTTGAGGCGAAGATCTCGGTCAGGGGATGGGGCTTCTGAGAGTGAAGCTCGCTCAGGTTCGGCGCGGAGTCGGCCACCGACACCACCCAGGCGGCCCCGAAGAGCCCTCCCAGTGCCAGGCCACAGACCATGACCAGGAGCGTCATGCCCACCACCTTGCGGAGGGGGTGGCCGCGATTCCGGCGGCGGTAGCGCTGTCGTTCGCGGCGACTCATCAGGAGGTTGGTCCGAGCACGAGATCTGGTCAGTGGAGCCGCTCGGCGCGGGCCAGCGGAACGCCCGGGGTACCAACCAGTTTATCTGCTGGGCATTTCTGCCCCTCCACGCATCCTCCTCCCCCGGAGGATGCGAGACTCGTACAGGTGCAGTCGCAGCTGACAGCGCCGGCCCGAGCCCGAGCCCTCAGGCGCGTGGCAGCCCGGGCCGGGACGCTGGGCCGGCTGCCCTTCAGGACCCGCTCGGTGGCCCGTCTGGCCGACGAGCCGGCGGTGCGGGTGGCCTGGCAGGCTCTCTGGTCATCCCGGCTTGTCGTGCTGTGTTCAGGCATGCTGGCCGTCCTCTCGTTTGGACGCGCGCCCGGCAGCGCGGCATTCGATCCGCTGCGCCTGACGGCTCCGTTCGGCTACTTCGGCAATCTGCTCGTGGCTCCGTTTGCCCGGTGGGATTCCGTCTGGTACCTGACCATCGCGCATGGCGGATATGGCCACGAGCTGGCCCGAGCCGAGTTCTTCCCGTTGTATCCGCTGGGCATGCGGTGGGTGGGGGCGGTCGTCGGATCGAATCTGGTGGCGGGGATCCTCATCTCCCTGGTGTCGTTTGGCGTGGCGCTGGTTTTGCTGTATCGGTTGGCGGCGCTGGAGCTGGGGGCCGACGCGGCCCGGGCGACGGTGCTTGTGCTGGCCTTCTGCCCCATGGCGTGGGCCTTCTCGGCCGTGTACACCGAGGCGCTGTTCCTCGCCCTGTCGCTCGGCTGCATTCTCCAGGCCAGATCAGGGAGGTGGGGCTGGGCGGGCCTCCTGGGCGCACTGGCGACAGCCACCCGCGCGGAGGGGCTGACGCTGATCGTGCCGCTCGTCCTCATGTTCCTGTACGGCCCGCGGACGGATCGCCTGCCGGCGGCGCGCGGCAGCGGGATCGCACGGTGGGTTCTCAGCCGCGACCGCACGCTCTCCGGGCGTGCGCGCTCCGCCCTTCTTCGAATTGCTCCAAGGTTCCCGGTCACATGGGAGCTTGGCTGGGTGCTGCTGGTGCCCGCGGGCTTCGGTGCCTTCCTGCTCGGACTGGCGCTCAGCGGTGGCGACGGCCTGGCGCCGTTTCATGCCCACCAGGTGTGGTTCCGCCACTTCGCGGCCCCCTTCGGTGGAGTTTGGGAGGGAGCGAACGCGGCCTGGGACGGATTGCGTCAATTGCTGCACGGCCCCGCTCCGCCCAGGTATTTCACCGCAGCAGGAGGCAACGCCCTGGTGGTGGCCGAGCAGAATTTGGTCCTGTTCGGCTTTCTGGTGGTGGCCATGGTCGCCCTGGTGGGCGTATTCCGGCGGCTTCCGTTCGCCTACGGCGCCTATGCGCTGGTCGCCCTGTCGCTCCCCCTGTCCTATCCGGTCACTCCACAGCCGCTGCAGTCTATCTCTCGCTATGCGCTGGTCATCTTCCCGCTGTTCATGTGGGCCGGCTGGTGGGTCGCCAAGCGACGGATCACCGTGCCCGTGGTGGCTTCACTGGCCGTGCTGCTCGGCCTGTTCACAGCCGAGTTCGCAACGTGGCGATTCGTGGCCTGAAGCACCGGGCGGTTCTGCTCGACGCGCTGGGCACCCTTTTGGAGCTCCAGCCACCCGCCCCGCGGCTGCGCGCCGAGCTGGCGGGTCGCTTCGATCTCGCCATCAGCCAGAGCCAGGCCGAGCGGGCGATCGCGGCCGAGATCGCGTACTACCGGCAGCATCTCGACGAGGGCCGGGACGAGGCCGGGCTGGCCGACCTGCGCCGGCGCTGTGCCGCGGCGCTCTCGCACGAGCTGGCTGGAAGCCTCGGCCAGAAGCTGCCGTCGGTGCAGGAGATGACCGACGCCCTGCTGGCCTCTCTCTCGTTCCGGGTGTTTGACGACGTCCTCCCCACGCTCAGGGCCCTCAAGGACCTCGGTCTGCGCCTGATCGTGGTCAGCAACTGGGACGTCTCCCTCCCCGGTGTGCTGGACCACCTGGGACTGAGCGCCAGCCTGGCCGGCGTGCTGACCTCCGCCCAGGCGGGGTTCAGAAAGCCTCATCCGGCCATCTTCGACCTGGCTCTGCGCCTGGCGCAGGCCCGGGCCGAGGAGGCGATCCACGTGGGCGACAGCCTGGAGGAGGACGTGGCCGGCGCTCGCGCCGCGGGCCTCGAGCCGGTGCTCATCCGCCGGTCGGGGCCCGGTCCCGGTGGTGTGCCGGTCATCCGGACGCTTGAGGAGCTGCCGGCGTTGCTCTCGGGACCTCGGCTGGCGCCGTTATCAGGCCTCTAGTCTTCTGCGTTATGGCGGGGCGCGGTGGGGGTGCCGGGGGCGCGGTGGGGCGCCGGAGGGCCCCAAATGGCCGCCCTGAGGGCCAATCGGGCGGCTCAAAACGACCACAACGTCACGATCTTCGCATTCCGGGTTGAGGAGTTCGACGTTGTGGTTGCTATGCGACAACAACGTCGAGTTTCGGCGCACGAAAAGTCCAGATCTCGACGTTAGGGCTGTTGCGGACGACGCCGAACGGGCGGGACCAACCATCTAGTCTTCTGCGTCATGGACGAAGGGTTCCCCATTTCCTACGAGGTTCTGGACAAGGGGGTTGCCGTCTACTCGGCTGACGGTCAGACGGTGGGCACCGTGGATCACGTCGTGGCCGCCGAGGCGGAGGACATATTCCATGGTCTGGTGATCCAGACCGAGGCCGGCCGGAGGTTCGTTGCGGCCGACGAGGTGGCGTCGTTGCACGAGCGCGGTGTGGATCTGCGGCTATCGGCAGCCGCCGCGGCCGAGCTGCCCGAGCCCCACGGGGCGGCGCCGGTCAAGCACGTGCGTGAGCCCGGAGTGAAGCCGAGCCGCTGGAGCGAGCTACTTGACAGGTTCACGGGCGCGTCCCTGCACCGCCGGGACTGGCGAGACGAGAACTAGCGCAACCGCGCGGGTGGTTTAGGAATGCCCTGACGTGGGCATTAACCTCGCGAAACGGTCAAGGAACTGCGCCCCCACTTCCTTGACCCCTCCGGGAGGGCCTAGATGGATCTGGGCCCTCCCGGGGACCTTTTCCCCCGAGGGCCCCTCACGCGCCGGTAGCCGCCAAACGCGCTGAAGCAGTTCCCGCCAGACCGACCTGGAGCGCGCCCGCGGCCTCCAGCACGGCCTCCCGGCCGACATGCCCCACCCCCACCGTGTTGGCGAAGCCGTGGATCAGGCCGGTATGGCGCCGCAGGGCAGCCGGCACGCCCGCGGCGCGCAGTCGCTGGGCGTAGGCCTCGCCGTCATCCCGGAGCGGGTCGAAGCCCGCGGTGGCGATGTAGGCCGGCGGCAATCGGCTCAGGTCATCGGCCAGCAAAGGTGAGCAGCGGGGATCGGAGGCGTCCTCATCCTGGGCGAGGTACTGGTCCCGGTACCAGTCGAGGTCTGACTCGGTCAGGTAGAAGCCCTCCCCGAAGAGCTCATACGAGCGTCGCTTGTGTGCGAGGTCCAGCCACGGATAGAAGAGCAGCTGGAAGGCGGGGCCGGTGTCCGAGCCGGTCAGAGCCATCCGCGCCACGACCGTGGCCAGGTTTCCTCCGGCACTGTCGCCGGCGACACCGATGCGGTTGGGGTCGGCCCCGAGCTCACGGTGGTGCTCCACGGCAAAGCGGAAGCCGGTCAGGCAATCTTCAACCGGGCCAGGAAAGGGCATCTCGGGCGCCAGGCGGTAACCGATCGCCAGGATGCGCGCCCCCGAGCATCGGGCAAGCATCCGGCACAGGTTGTCGTGCGTGTCCAGATCGCCCACCACGAATCCGCCCCCATGGAAGTACACGATCAGCGGACCGTCGGTCTCGGGGGGGTTGGGCACGTACAGGCGGGCAGCCAGTCCTCCGTCGCCCACCTTCAGGTCTCTCACCTCCGGGATCTGGATCTTGGGGCCTTCGAACGTGCGAGCGTCGTGGGCCACCCGGTCCCGAGCCTCGGCCGGAGTGAGCTCCTGGAGGGGCGGGGTGCCGGCGAGTTCGAGCAGCTTGAGACCGAGCTGGGTCTCCGGGTGCAGCTGCTGGCTGTCAACCGAGATGGGCCGTCCGGTAATCAGGCGAAGAAAGCCGTCCGGTAGCCCGGCCAGGCCTCGGACCACGGCAGACTGGACGCGATCGCTGAGCCGTGCGGCGGAGTTGGGCACCCCATGATCATCCCACGACCGAAGACAGTGCCTGGGCCACCTGAAGGCTGTGCAGTGGCCCAAGCCGGACCGTCCACCCCCCATCCGGCTCGCGCCGGATCATGTTGGGCATGCCACGACGGGCCAGCCTGGCCGCCTGCGCCTCGGCGTCTTCGCAGCCCCAGCTCCCGTGAAATGTGAGGTCCAGTCCGTAGCGCCCCACGTCCAGAGGCCATAGCATCAGGCGGTCCGGTGCCGCAGCCGCCGACGCGGTTTGGCGCGTCGCGTAGTCCCGTGTCTGGTCGTGGCTGCCCATCGGACTCGGTGCCGGCTCCCCATGGCCACTGGGCCGGCGGAGGCTAGCCTCAGGTTCGACCACCATGCCCACCGTCCCTCCGCCTGAAGCGACTCCTTCACACCTGGCGGCTGCGCCGGGTCCGTCCCCGCCGGGGGAGCCCCCGACCAGGCCGGAGCCGCGGTGGCCTCTGTGGTTCGCGCCGGGCGCCGTTGCGCTGGGCTTTGGCCTGGGGATCGTGGCCAGCATCATGGTCGACCTGCTGGCCCGAACCGGCGGCAGGACCGCCTCGAACCCCACCGTGGCCGAGGCCCTCGTCGGTGACGTCCTGTTCGACCTCGCCTTTGTGGCTGCGGCTCTTTACTTCGCGGCGCTTCGTGGGCGTCCGAGGCCGGAGGATTTCGGTTTCCGTCTGATCCGGTTCTGGCGCGGTGCCGCCGCCGTGATGGCGGCCGGCGTCAGCTACTACGTGGTCACCGCGGTGTATGCCTCGCTTCTGTCGCTGCACGGCAAGGACAAGCTTCCAGCACCCCTGGGAACGACGAACAGCACGGTGGCGCTGATCGGCGTTGGTCTATTCGTGTGCGTGATGGCCCCGGTGGCCGAGGAGTTCTTCTTCCGGGGGTTCATCTTCGGCGTCCTGCGCCGGATGCGGATCATGGTCGCCGGGCGGAACATCGGTACGTGGGTGGCGGCCATCATCACGGGGATTCTGTTCGGGCTGGCACACACTGGCTCGGCCCTGTCTCAAGACCTGATCCCGCTGGGCTTCCTGGGTTTCATGCTGTGCCTGCTGAGGTGGCGCACCGGCTCGCTGTACCCGTGCATCGCCCTGCATGCGCTCAACAACGCGCTGGCCCTGGGCATCACGCAGTTTCATTGGGACGCTGGCGAGATCGTGGCGCTGATGGCGGGGTCCCTGGCCGTCATCGGGGCCCTGACTCTCCCCCTGGCCAGCCGCTCCGCCGCGGCCTGAGGCGCCAGCCGGACGTCGGGCGCTCGCCTGGAAGCAGGCAATCGGTCGCACCCCGCGAAATGACGCCCGTGAGCCGGATGAGAAACCTTTTGCAAGCGAGCCGGGCGTGATTTACTTCCATTATGTGTAGGAGGGGCGCTTGGTGGGGTCAGCTGTTAGCAGCCGCGGTGGTGAGCCTGGGACTCGTGGCCATGCCGTCACCTGCCTCAGCGCATCGGCCGCATCGCGCCGCCTCCCGGAGCAAGCACGCTGTCTCCCCGGCAGTCAGACTCGTTCTCCGACACACGTTCCAGGTTGACCACCGGACGGTGAGCGTGCCAGTGCGCCCGCTGGCAGTCGTTGGCCGCGTGAGACCCTATGTGCGGGGCCAGAAGGTGCACGTATGGGTGCTTCAGGGTCGGAAGCTGCTCCAGACGAGGTGGTCGCCCATTCGGCGCTATCACGGGTCGGGCCGGTTCGTCGTCCACGTTAGGAGTGGCGTCCCGGGTCAGATCCGCATCGTGGCCGTGCATCAGCCCACCGCGGTCATGCACGGGTTCACCACGCACCGCGTCGTGGATGTCGTGGCCGAGCGGGCGAGCTTCGGCTCCCGGGGTCTGTTCGTCAAGCTGATCCAGCAGCAGCTGTCCAGGCTGCACTTCTACATCCCCCAGACGGGCGTGTATGACAGCGGCACCGGGCTGGCGGTGGACGCCTACCACCGGTTGCTTCGCTGGGGCACCTCGCAGTCGCTCAATGGCCGGACGATCAAGTACCTGCTGCACGGCTGGGGCGCCTTCCACGTCCGCTTCCCGGGTCAGGGCCGTCATGCCGAGGGCAACCTCGGGCTGCAGCTGCTGGCCCTCGTCGATGGCTCGCGGGTCCAGTCGATCTACCCGATCAGCTCGGGCAAGCCGTCCACACCCACCATCCTGGGGAGCTACCAGATCTACCGGCGCGTGCCGGGCTACCTGCCGGACGGGATGTACTACTCAGACTTCTTCATCCGCGGCTACGCCATCCATGGCTACGACCCCGCCCCGGACTATCCCGCCAGTCACGGCTGCATGCGCCTGCCGATCGTGGACGCCATCTCGGCCTTCAACTGGCTGGGCATGGGCGACTGGGTCGACACGTACTACTGAGGCGTCTCGCCCCGCGGGGGCGTCCCTCCCCCGCGCGGGGCGCTAGGTTCGTGCCCAGCGGGCCAGGTAGCCAAGCCCGAGCCCGTACAGGAGCAGCGCGCACAGGGTGGAGCCGAGCATGATCGCCCACTGGCTGCTGGAGTGGATGAACGAGCGGAACGGCGAGGTCAGAGCGCGGGCGGCTCCGTCGATGAAGCGCCGCGGCTGCCCGGGAGGGTGAACGACTGCAGGGGCCGCGGCGGAATGCGAGTTGAGCTCGGCCACCTGGTGCTTCGACGCGCCGGAGGCCTGGCCGAGCGCGAACAGGGCGAACGAGCCCAGCACCAGAAAGCAGCAGATGAAAGCGCACGCGACCAGTGCCCTGGAGATCACGCTGGAGGCATCGGCCGCGAGCGGAACTAGCATGAGCCGGCGCCGATGAGCATCGACGATCGACCGATGGCCCGGGAGCGGCTGATGAACGAGCTGCGGGAGCACGCCCTGGTGCTGGAGCCCGTGGTCCTCACCAGTGGTCGCACCTCGCAGTATCTGATCGATGCCAAGCGCGCCATCCTGCGGCCGGCAGGGTTTGCCGCACTGGCCACGCTGGTGGCCGGGCAGGCGGATGACTGGGGCGCCACCGCGGTGGGGGGGATGACCATGGGTGCCGACCCGATCGCCTGCGCGGCCCTGGCCGGAGGCGCCGCGGTCAAGGCCTTCTTTGTGTGTAAGGAGGTCAAGCAGCATGGGCTGGCCCGCCGCATCGAGGGGCCGCAGCTGGAGGCGACAGATCGCTGCATGATCGTGGAGGACGTGGTGACGACCGGGGGATCGACGATCCAGGCGCTGGAGGCCGTACGCGCTGAGGGCCACGAGATCTGCGGCGTGCTGGCCATCTGTGATCGCCTGGCGGGCGGGGCGCAGGCAATCGAGCAGGCGGCACGGGCCCCATTCCTGGCCCTGAGCACGATCGACGAGATCTACCCTGACCGGCCTGATCGGTAGGCGGTCGCGCTGCTTGACGCCGTCGGGCTCGGCGGCGCCGGCTTTAACACCGTGACGCTTGCCGGAGGAGCGGCGACGCCCCCGGCAGGAATCGAACCTGCATCCCGCGCTTAGGAGGCGCGTGCTCTATCCATTGAGCTACGAGGGCTGCTGGGGCTTTCGTCTCGCCTTACCTGGTGGCGCGAGACTCGCCACGCGGAGGGTATCTTCCGCCCGCTGCTTCGTTGCGGCCAAGTTAATCCTGGGTGACACCGCGACCAGCGTGTGGTATCCCGGTTAGCGCGAAGGAGGATTTGGAGCTGCCAGGCGCAATACCGGAACCGTCATGAGCGTCGGCGCGGAACTGCTCGTTGAGCCCGAGCCAACGATCGAAGATGTAGCGGTCGTACCGGGCGAGATCACGGCGCGCTCGCCATGGCAGCTGTTCTGGCGCCGCTTCCGCTCGGATCGGGTGGCGATGGTCTCGCTGGCGTTCATCGTGCTCCTGCTTCTGGTGGCCATCTTCGCCGGGCCGATCGTCCATCTGATCGGAGTCACCGGGCCCAACCAGCCGAACCTGAACGCCCTGGACGCCTTCGGGCAGCCGACGGGGCCGAGCTCTGCTCATCCGTTCGGGGTGGACAAGGGCCTGGGGCGCGACGTCCTGGCTCGGGTGATCTACGGCGCGCGGGTCTCGCTCGAGGTCGCCTTCATCGCCACCGGCATCGCCGTGTTCATCGGCGTGCTGATAGGGACGATCTCGGGCTACTTCCGCGGATGGATCGACTCCATCCTGGCCCGCATCATGGACGTCATGCTGGCCTTTCCGATCCTGTTGCTTGCCATCGGGCTGGCCTCGGCCTGTTCCCTGGGCAAGGGATGCCTGAACGGATTGATCACGCCGGGCCGAGTCACCCTGATCGTGGTCATCGCACTCTCCTCCTGGCCCTACATAGGCCGGATCATCCGCGGCCAGACCCTCTCGCTGCGGGAGAAGGAATTTGTTGAGTCCGCGCGGTCGCTCGGCGCCTCCAACGCCCGGATCATGCGGCGGGAGATCCTGCCAAATCTCGTCGCGCCGATCATCGTCTACACGTCGCTGATTCTGCCGACGAACATCCTGTATGAGGCGGCTCTGTCGTTCCTGGGGGTCGGGGTGCAGCCTCCGACCGCCAGCTGGGGGCAGATGATCGCCGACGCCAGCGGGGTTTTCGATACCGCGTGGTGGTACATGGTCTTTCCAGGGGTGGCCCTGGTCCTAACCGTCCTGGCCTTCAACCTGGTCGGCGATGGGCTCCAGGACGCCCTGAATCCGAAAATCGGGCGCTCATGAGGCGCTCTGAGAACACGTCGCCCCAATCCACAAAGGAGGAGAACACCTAATGCGTCCGTTTCGACTGACGCTCACCGCGGTTGTGGCGGTCGCTTCGACGATCGCCCTGGCCGCGTGTGGGTCGAGCGGTACCGGAGGCTCGAGCACGGGCGCGGGCCCGAGTTCAAGCGCAGGCCCGTCACTGGCGGGTCTGGCCGACACCAAGCCCAACCCAACCACCCAGCACATGGGCGGGACGCTCAATTTGATCTCGAATGAGGGCTGGTCGCACCTCGATCCGGGCGCCTCCTACTTCCAGATCGACTACCTCGTGGAGTACGCCACCCAAACTCCGCTGTACATGAACGACCCGTACACGGAGAAGCCGCTGCCGCTGCTGGCGGCAGGGGTGCCGCAGATCAGCTCCGACAGCAAGACGGTAACCATCCACATCAAGCCGGGCTTCAAGTACGGCCCGCCGGTCAACAAGGAGGTCACGTCGGCCGACGTGGCGTACGCCTTCCAGCGGGACTTCAACCCCAACATCGAGAACGGATACGCCGCGGGCTACTACCCCATTGACGGTGCGGCGTCTGCCAAGGGCAAGCCCATCTCCGGGATCAGCACACCGAATAAGACGACGATCGTCTTCCATCTGACCAAGGCCTTCGGCCGTACGTTCGCCGACTCTCTGACGTTGCCGGGCTCGGCTCCCGTGCCGGAGTCCTACGCGGCGCCGCTGGACAAGAGCAGCCCGTCGGTGTACGACAGCCAGCCGACCAAGCAGGCGTTCAGTGGTCCTTACATGATCCAGAGCTACAGCCCCGGCCGGAAGATAGTGCTGGTCCGCAATCCCAACTGGGACCGCAAGGTCGACGGCGTTCGGCCGGCGTACGCGGACAAGATCGTCTGGAACGCGGGTGCCGACCCAACGGTGGCCGCGCAGCAGACGCTGGACAGCACCGATCTGCTGATGGCGGATGGGCCTCCGTCGGCCAAGCTGAAGGAGGCGTATGAGCAGAAGAAGACCCAGCTCTCGATCGCCCCGCTGGGCATCTACTACGCCTCACTGAACACGCAGTCCCCCCCGTTCAACAACGTCAACCTGCGCAAGGCAGCGGTCGCCGAGCAGGACCGTGCGGCGTATCTGCTGGCCCGCGGAGGCAAGCTGGTGGGGACCGTGGCGACTCATTACATCTATCCCGAGGTCCCGGGATTCCAGGAGGCCGGTGGCTACAAGGGATTCGGGGAGGACTTCGTCTCGAATCCCACGGGTGACCACGCGGTGGCCTGCAAGTACATGAAGCTGGCCGGGTACCCGAACTGCAAGTACACCGGCAGCGCCGAGGTCACGATCGTCGGGTCAAACGCCGATCCTGGCCCGCAGGAGATGCAGATCGTCCAGAACGGACTGCAGGCGCTCGGTTTCAAGACCTCGATCAAGGCTGTGCCGCAGCAGACGATGTACTCCAAGTTCTGCGGCTACGTGAAGGCGCACGTCAGCTCGTGCCCCACCGCCGGCTGGATCGAGGACTTCCCGGATCCGTATGCCGCGCTGTTCGTGCCGTTCAGCGGCGAGGCCATCGTGCCCGTCAACAACAGCAACTGGGCCGTCCTGAACGACCCCAAGGTGAACCACGCCATTGATTCTGCGGCGGCCATCACCGACCTGACGCAGCGCTACAAGGCGTTCGCCCAGGCGGACAAGATGATCGTGGACACCGCCGCGGCGATCCCGGAGGTCTGGGCGAACAACGCCCTGGTGGAGGGCTCCACGGTTCACGGCGTGCTCGACCGCTGGAACGACGACTGGGATCTGTCCTTCAGCTCGGTGAAGTAGGAGGGATCCTCGAAGACAGAAAACTGACCTGAGGGCCCCGCTACGGCGGGGCCCCACGGTCGGTCCCGACTCATGCTCCGCTACATAATCCGCCGCGCCCTCTGGGTGATCGTGCTGCTGTTCATCGTCAGCCTGGTCACCTTCGGCATCTTCTACCTCCTCCCATCGGCGGACCCGGCGGTGCTGCGGGCCGGGCGGTCACCGAATCCGCAGCTGATCGCGGAGATTCGCCACCGCCTCGGATTGGACAAGCCCTTCATCGTGCAGTACTGGCTGTACATGAAGAACGTCGTGCTGCACTTCAACTTCGGCTACAGCTACCAGTACTCGGCGCCCGTACGTCAGCTCATCTTCGATCGTCTGCCGGCCACGATCTCGCTCACCGTGGGCGCGGTCATCGTTTGGCTGGCCATCGGGCTCCCGATCGGGATCCTCTCGGCCGTTCGCCGCCGCACCGTGATGGATCGCGTCGCCATGGGGGGTGCTCTGCTCTTCATCTCGATGCCCGTGTACTGGCTCGGGCTGGTCTGCCTGTACCTGTTCTCCAACGACATCGGTGTGGTCCACATCTTCGACGGCGCCGGCACCTACACAGGGCTGACCGCCGACCCGGTGCACTGGTTCAACTCCCTGCTCCTGCCCTGGTTCGTGCTGGCCGCCAGCTTCGCCGCGTTCTACTCAAGGCTCCTGCGCTCGAACCTGATCGAAACGATGTCCGAGGACTACATCCGCACGGCCCGGGCCAAGGGCCTCTCCGAGCGGCGCGTGATCATGCGGCATGGCGTCAGGTCGGCGATCACGCCGATCGTGACCGTGCTGGGGCTGGACATCGGCATCCTCCTGGGGGGCGCGATCCTCGCCGAGACCGTGTTCCAGATTCCCGGCATCGGAAGGTTGGCCTACGACGGGATCCAGAACTCGGACCTGCCGGTGATCCAGGGCACGGTCCTGTTCGGAGCTTTCTTCATCGTGATTGCCAACCTGGTGGTCGACATCGTCTACGCGTTCGTCGATCCTCGGGTGAGGTACGCGTGAGCCCTCTGCTCGAAGTCCAGGACCTCCGCGTCACCTTCGAGACCGAGGACGGGCTCGTGCACGCGGTGGATGGCGTGTCCTACTCGGTTGATACCGGCCAGACGCTCGGCATCGTGGGGGAGTCAGGGTCCGGAAAGAGCGTTTCCTCGCTGACCACGCTGGGACTAACCCGGGGCGATAGCACTCGCATCGAGGGCACGATCAACTTCGACGGGCAGGAGCTTCTGTCGATGCCTGCCAAGGGGCTGCGGCAGATACGTGGCAACGACATCGCGATGATCTTCCAGGACCCGTTGTCCTCGCTGCATCCCTTCTACAAGGTGGGTTGGCAGCTCACGGAGGCGATGCGGACACACAGAAAGCTCTCAAAGCCGGCGGCCGCCAAGCGGGCGGTGGAGCTGATCGACCTCGTCGGCATCCCGGATCCAGAGCGACGGGTCAACCAGTATCCGCATGAGTTCTCAGGGGGTATGCGGCAGAGGGTCATGATCGCGATGGCCCTGGCCAACGAGCCCAAGCTGCTGATCGCCGACGAGCCGACCACCGCCCTGGACGTGACGGTGCAGGCCCAGATCCTGGCCCTGCTGGATGACCTTCAGCGTCGCCTGGGGATGGCCATCATCATCATCACTCACGACCTCGGTGTGGTGGCAGAGACCGCGGACGAGATCGGTGTCATGTACGCCGGACGTGTCATTGAGCGCGGGCCCACGCAGCGCATCTTCAGCACACCACAGCACCCCTACACCTGGGGCCTGCTGAAGTCGATTCCGAGGCTTGACATCCCCCGCGGCGAGGAGCTGGTGCCCATCTCGGGGCGGCCGCCCAGCCTGATCGCGCGGCCTTCCGGCTGTTTCTTTCATCCTCGCTGCCCCTACGTTCGCGAGGCGCACCGGCGGGTTGATCCTCAGCTCGAGCCGGTGCCGGGACAGCCGGACCACCTGGTGGCGTGCCTCCTCGAACCTCGGGTGCGCGAGCGGGTCTGGGATGGTCTTCAGCGGGGCCGCGCGCCAGCCGAACTGATGGCGCTGGTGGCGCCGGCTCCGGCTGCGCCGGCTGCTGTAGCGCGGCCGGCTCAGGAGGGTGCCCCGTGACCACCGCGGCCACCGAGCTGCCCCAGGGAGAGAACCCTCCGGACGGCGACGTCCTGCTCGAGGTCCGGGATCTGGTCAAGCACTTCCCGATCACCCGCGGGGTCATCTTCCAGAAGCGGATCGGCGCCGTGCGGGCGGTGGACGGTGTTTCCCTGTCGATCCGGCGCGGGGAGACGCTGGGCATCGTGGGCGAGACCGGGTGTGGCAAGAGCACCACGGCCCGGCTGCTGGTCAGGCTCCTCGATCCCACCTCGGGCGCCGTTCTGTTCGAGGGCGAGGACATCTCGCAGCGCAAGGGCGATGGGCTTAAGGCGCTTCACCGGGAAGCGCAGATGATCTTCCAGGACCCCTACTCGTCGCTGAACCCCCGCAAGACAGTTGGCTCCATCATCGCCGACCCGTTCGCCATCCACGGAATGCTGACCGGGCAGGGCGAGCGCAAGCGGCACGTCCAGGATCTGATGGACCGGGTGGGCCTCAACCCTGAGCACTACAACCGCTACCCGCACGAGTTCTCAGGCGGCCAGCGCCAGCGCATCGGCGTCGCCCGGGCGATAGCGCTTGAGCCCAAGCTGCTGATCGCCGACGAGCCGGTGTCAGCCCTGGACGTCTCCATCCAGGCCCAGGTTCTGAACCTGCTCAAGCGGCTTCAGAGCGAGATGGGCCTGACCCTGGTGTTCATCTCCCACGACCTCTCCGTGGTGCGTCACATGTGCGACCGCGTGGCGGTCATGTACCTGGGCAAGGTCGTGGAACTGGCCGAGAACGAGGCGCTGTACGGCTTCCCGCGCCACCCGTACACCGGGGCGCTCCTGCAGGCGGTCCCGGTCCCGGACCCGAGCGGCGGCAAGCGCACACGGTCGATCCTGACCGGAGATGTCCCCAGCCCAGCCAATCCCCCGCCGGCCTGCCGGTTCCACACCCGTTGCCCAAAGGTCCAGGACGTGTGTCGGGAGGAGGAGCCACTGCTGGAGGACAAGGGCACGCGCTCGCTGGCCGCCTGTCACTTCCCGTTGACGCGTGAAGAGGTGCGCGAGCTCCTGCCTGACAGCGTGGGAACGGGCGAGGCGCCGGGCCCGAGTGGGGCCTTGTAGGGGCGAGCGTGGAGGCCGAACCCAAGAAGATCGAATCACCGGACGGCACGGTGATCGCCTGCCATGTCGCGGGCGAGGGGCCTCCCTTGGTGCTCGTGCACGGTACGTCCGCCGACCACACGCGGTGGGCGTCGGTCATCCCGCAGCTCGCGGCGCGCTGGACCACCTATGCGGTCGATCGGAGAGGTCGCGGGGCGAGCTCGGATGCGGAGGACTACGCGATCGAGTCCGAGTTCGATGACGTTGCGGCGGTCATAGACGCGCTGGGTGAAGAAGTCGACGTCGTCGGCCACTCCTACGGCGCGGTGTGCTCGTTGGAGGGCGCTCTGCGCGCGTCACAGCTGCGCCGCCTCGTGTTGTACGAGCCGCCCCTGCCCGTGGGCATCGAGATATATCCCCAAGGACTCATCGAGCAGCTCGAAACGCTGCTGGCAGCCGGGGACCGCGAGGGCGTTGTGACGACATTCCTGCGCGACGTCGTGCGGATGCCCGCCGACCAGCTGGAGGCCCTGCGGGCTGACCCGAGCTGGGAGGGGCGCCTGCAGGCTGCGCACACCATTCCCCGCGAGCTGCGGATCGCCGACGTCTACGAGCCGGACTTCGGACACTTCGGGACGCTGAGGGTCCCGACCCTGCTCTTGGTGGGAGGTGACAGCCCGCCCTTCCTGGTCGAACCGTCACGCCGGCTGCACGAAGCGATTGCCGGCTCCCAGACGATCACGATGCCCGGCCAGCAGCACGTCGCCATGACGACGGCCCCGGGCCTGTTCCTGGATGCGGTCGTCGGCTTCTTGGCCTGACTTGCCTGGCGGCTACTCGTCCACGTACAGCGACTCTCGGGCGAGCTCGTCGCCGTTCTTGCTCCAGAGCTTGATCTCCAGGAAGTCTGAGCGGTAGTTGTCCGGCGCAACGAGGGTGAATCGCTGCTCGGTCAGCTCACATTGATCGACGGCGAGGTTGGCCAGCTCGGCCGTGACGAGCACCCCGGCAGGAATCAGCGGCACCCCCCACACGAGCGTGATGTCGGCCGCATTGCCAAGCTCGCCTCGCCAGGAGCCGACGACCTCGTCGTTGACGTCAATCTTCCAGTCAGGGTTGGCCTCGGCGAGCTCAGCGGTGAAGTCAGCGCTGGCCTCGAAGTCGGTCGGGCCCTGGCCCCCCTCGCTGAATGAGACATACCCGAAGAGCTCGTATCCCTCGGTGGTCCGGGCGACAGCCGGGACGTACGTCCGGCCGGAATACGTGCGGTCAGGGAACCAGGCGATGTCCCCCGGCTCCCCGATCTCCTCGCCTTCGGTATCGAGATCGCGAACGGCGGCCAGGAACTGGGCCTTGAGCGTCTCGGCCCAGCGCCCGTAGGGCAGTCCCTCCTGGGGAGGCTCGGCGGCGAAGCTGATCACGAAGCGGTCGGTGGGCGGCATGGCTGGCGGAG
Organism: Solirubrobacteraceae bacterium; assembly: GCA_045805485.1. Taxonomy (GTDB): domain Bacteria; phylum Actinomycetota; class Thermoleophilia; order Solirubrobacterales; family Solirubrobacteraceae; genus Palsa-465. Next base: position 48,934 of record JBJMLC010000052.1, read on the forward strand.
GATAGACGGCGGTCGCTTCTGATCAACGGCTGGCCGGCACGATGGCTGCCAGCGTGCCGCCGAGGACACGGACCACGTCCTGGCGCGGGATTCCGGCGGCGCGTGCCTCATCGAGGAGCGATTCGGCGAACGCCACATAGCCGCGCAGCGCCACCTGGGTCAGAACAGAGGGGCTTTCGATACCAGCCTGATCGGCCAGCGCGCGGACGGCTCCATCGACGACGTCCTCCACAATGTCGCGGATCTCAGGGTCGGCGGTGGCACGAGCCAGGCGGTAGATGCGCCAGGCATGGGTGGGGGCGAGTGCGTGGTCGACCATCTGCGGTGGGATGGGAAGCGGGGACGACACCTCCGTGCCCGTCGACAGCTGTCGTCGGGACTCCCGCACCACGGCCAGGACGACGTCCGCCCGCCCGCGGGGGAAGTAGTGGTAGAGCAGGTTCCGTGTCACACCCACCCGCTCCGAGAGCCCGTCAAGCGAGAAATCGGCGAACCCATGCCGGGCCACGAGCGGCAGGGCCGCAGCCAGCAGCTGCCGCCGGCGAGCCCCGCGAGCCAGGCGACGGGCGGCCGGGGGGGCCTGGGCGGCCGGGGGCCCCTGGGCGTTCCGAGGCACGCGCGGAGGATAGGGATTTATTTACGTGAAGTCAACTTGATAGAGCGTAAATAGTGCCTGGGTGGGAGGGATGCACTGGGCGGCGGCGTCGGCGGCGTCGGCGGCGGGCGGCGTCGGCGGCGGCGGGAGTGGGGCATCGGCGAGCGCAAGCGTGAGCGTGACGAAAAAACCGCGCTATGCGGGGAAAAGTCGACAGCGTCAACTGGTCGGGTGCGCCAGATGGCCGCCGCGCCCCGCCCCGCGAAGCCCCCTAGACCCGCCCCTAAAAAGCCCCGCGCCGGCTGAGCACCGCGGGGATCGTCTTCAGGAGGATCGAGAGGTCGAGCCCGATCGACCAGCGCTCCAGGTACAGGAAGTCCAAGCGGACGAGGTCGTCGAAGTCCAGTTCCGAGCGGCCTGACACCTGCCAGAGGCCGGTGATCCCGGGGAGCACGAGGTAGCGCTTCTTGTGCCAGTCCTGCAGGCGGTCGAAGTCCCGCATGGGAAGTGGGCGGGGACCCACGAGCGACATCTCACCGCGCACCACGTTGACCAGCTGAGGAAGCTCGTCCAGCGAGAAGCGGCGGAGGAACCTGCCCACCCCGGTCGTCCTGGGGTCCTCGCGGATCTTGAAGAGCGCTCCGGTCTGCTCGTTGAGCGACTCCAGGTCGGACTGAATCTGGTCGGCGTGCTCACGCATGGTGCGGAACTTGAAGCAGTTGAACGGGCGGCCCGCCATGCCCGGGCGCTCGGAGCTGTAGATGACCGGGCCCGGTGAGCTCAGCCGCACCGCGATGGCGATGGCCAGGAGCACGGGAGTCAGCAGGATCAGCAGCACGAGCGAGATGACCAGGTCGAACGTCCGCTTCAGCGCGTAGTCGATGCCCTCGAACACCGGCGGGCGCAGCTTGAACAGCGGGACCGTCTGCCCGGGGACGAATTCGGCGCGGTCCATCAGGATCTCCATCGTGGAGGGAGCCACGTGGACGGTCACGCCGCGCTGGTGGCATAGGTCGACAAGCTCGAGCGTCTTCTCCTGCGGGAAATCCGGGTCGGCGATGATCACCTCCTGGATCCGCTCCCGCCCCAGGACCTCGGGCAGCTCGTCGAGCTGGCCAAGTGATCGCAGGCCGTTCTGCGGCCGCGGGGTCAGCGAGATGTAGCCGGCCACGTTGACCCGCGTCCGGGCCCGGTCGGCGAGGGCAGCGGCGACCGCCTCGATGTGCTTTCCAGACCCCACGAGCAGCGCCCGCCGCTCATAGCCAGCCTGGGCCAGAAGCCAGCCGGTGACGCGGAGGTGGAGCTCTCGCAGCGCGGTCACATAGACGGTGGCGAAGAACAGCGATCCGTAGAAGACGAAGTAGCTGGAGAAGTGCTCCCCGCTGGCCAGCGCGAAGACGAGCGCGATCACGGTGACCTGGAACAGAGAGGTGGCGATTCGGGCCAGCCCAGGTCGGCTGGGCCGATCGGCGTACAGGTCGGCCCGGGCGAACATCAGCACCGTGATCAGGTACGCGAAGGGCAGCCAGTGCCGGGTCTGGTCCCAGGCGGCGCGGGCATCGCCATGGTCGTTGATGGCCAGCTTGATCATCAGCGAGGTGAAGATGGCCCCGGCCACGCCGACGAAGTCCAGGGCGAGCAGCGAGACCACTCGGCCGATGCGCCGGACCGTCTCCAGGCGAAGCAGGAAGGACAGCAGTGGCGGCCGCTTGCGGCGCACATCCCGCTCAGGGAGGACGAGCGGCGAACCGGCGGGAGACCCGTTGCCGGTCCCCTGGCGGTGGGTCTCCGTGGAGGTGCCGTTGGTCTCCGTGGGGGTGCCGGGGCCGTCCGTGGGGGTGCCGCGGTCCGTGATCGTCTCGGCCGGCCCTGATTGCTGGATCGTCACGTGTCTGTGTTGCGTCATCCGGTTCCCCGACAAGCCTGCAACGGTATCCGGCAGAAAAAGTTTCGGGTTATCGTGAAGCCTGACTGCACGGCTGGCCCGGCGTCTGGGATTCCGGTGCGCATCGGCGTCAAGGCTGGGTCTACTGGCTTCCTCAGCTCTGAGCGCCGACCAGCTGCTCGGCGCCGGCCTCCTCGATCGTGCGCCGGAGGCCCTCACGCAACTCGACCTCGGGCTTCCAGCCCAGGATCTCCTGGGCCAGCGTGATGTCAGGGCGTCTGACCTGAGGGTCGTCGGTGGGCAGGGCCTCGAAAACGATTTCCGAGCCGGATCCGGTGACCTCTATGACCGACTCGGCCAGCTCCAGGAGCGTGAACTCGGTGGGGTTTCCGATGTTCACAGGGAGATGGTGGCCGGACTCGGACAGCGCGATGATGCCCCGGATCTCGTCGGATACATAACAGAAGGAGCGGGTTTGAGAGCCGTCGCCGAACACGGTGATCGGCCGGTCCTGAAGCGCCTGGCGCAGGAAGGTGGGGATGGCCCGACCGTCGTGGGGGCGCATTCGAGGTCCATAGGTATTGAAAATTCGCACAATCGCCGTATCTACCCCCTGCTGGCGGTGATACGCCATGGTCAGCGCCTCGGCGTAGCGCTTGGCCTCGTCGTACACCCCCCGCGGGCCGATCGGATTGACGTGTCCCCAATAGGTTTCGGGCTGCGGATGCTCCTTGGGGTCCCCGTAGACCTCGCTCGTGGAGGCGAGCAGGAACCGGGCCCGGTGCTTCTTGGCCAGCCCGAGCGTGTGATGGGTGCCGTAGGAGCCCACCTTGAGAGTGTGGAGCGGCAGGCGCAGGTAGTCGATCGGTGAGGCCGGAGAGGCCAGGTGGTAGACGAAGTCGATCGGCTCATCGACGAAGTAGGTGTCGGTGATGTCAAGGTTCAGGTGGACGAAGTCGGCCGCCCGAATGTGCTCGATGTTGGCCAGCGTGCCCGTCTCGAGGTTGTCCACGCAGATGACGCGGTGGCCGCGACGCAGGAGCTCATCGCACAGATGTGAGCCTAGAAAGCCAGCGCCGCCGGTGACAAGGCTGGTTGGCACGGCGCCCAATCTACCGAGCGGGCGGGGAACGGCGCAGGACGTGCTCGTCTCCACGGCGCAGCGTGAGCTTCGCGGAGTCGAAGTGCTCCAGGAGCGCCTGGGCGAACTTGCGGGAGGTGTTCAGATCGTCCCGCAGCTGGGCCAGGGTCACCGAGCCTCCGTTCTGTGCTGCCAACTCGACCACCCGCGCGGAGATCTCCTGCAGCACCGCAGGGTGGTAGTGCAGGCTCCGCGACACCCGCACCGCTCGTCGGACGGCCCGCAGCGCGGCCAGGTCGGCGGGGTCGAACTCGCTGTCTGGGGGAGGCTCGATGCCGGCTTCTCGGAGTCGTTGTTCAGCCGCCAGGGCGCCCGGCGACAACGGTTCGGGCGGCGTGGCCGGCTGCGAGGCTTGATCGCTGCGAGTGACCTCCGCATCCGCCTCCACCGACTCCCCTCGCGAGATCCGCTCCAGCCTCACCAAGAGCGCACGGCTGGCTCCGTGCTTGCGCGGATGGGGGTCGAGCACCACCCCGCCACCCAGCGTGTCCGGCGGCGCGATCTGGCGGATGACCAGGCGGTCCCCCGCCATGGGAACGAGGGGCTGCTCCAGGCGTAGCTGCCAGAAGCTTCCGCCCAGCCAGGCCACGCGCCCCGGGCTCTCACGGGTGCCGTGGTGGACCTGGACGCGGTGGCCGTGGCCCGGTTCGCGACCGGCGAGCGACAGCTGGGCGTCGATCAGGTATGTGGGGCGAATCTCGGCGCCATCTGAGACGAGAACATCCCCGCGCTCGACATCGACCACCGCGACCCCCACCAGATTCACCGCCACGCGCTGGCCGGCACCGGCTCTCTGGACCGGCTGATCGTGTACCTGGACGCCGCGGACACGCACTCGGCGGGCAGCGGGCAGGAGCCGTAGCTCGTCGCCCCGTTCCACCTGGCCTGACCACAGCGTGCCCGTGACGACGGTGCCCGCGCCCCGGACGGTGAACGCGCGGTCGATATGCAGCCGGGCCGGGGAATCAGCCTCTGCGCGGCTGCGCAGCCCCCCCGCGGCGTCATCAATGGCCTCCTGGAGCTTCTGGAGGCCCTGGCCGGACCGTGCCGAGACGGCCACGGCCTCGGCGTGGGGGAGCAGGTCCGACGCCTCCAGCATCGCCGGTTCCGGATCGGCCAGGTCGCACTTGGTTATGGCCACGACCCCCGTCCGCAGGCCCAACGCCTCCAGTACGAGCGCATGCTCGCGCGTCTGAGGCATCACGCCGTCGTCGGCGGCGATCGTCATCAGAAAGAGGTCGATCCCGGTGGCGCCGGCGACCATCGTGCGGACGAACCGCTCGTGTCCCGGTACGTCGATGACCGATAGCCGGCGGCCAGAGGGAAGGACGAGGTGCGCGTAGCCAAGCTCGATCGAGATGCCCCGGGCCTGCTCCTGGGGCAGCCGGTCGGTGTCGGTCCCCGTGAGCGCTCGGATGAGGGCCGTCTTGCCGTGGTCGATGTGACCCGCGGTGCCCAGGGTCAGGGGCTGGCTGGATCCGCTGGGCGCCTCAGGTGGCATCTAGCGCGGCTCGCACCGCGTGGCCCAGCGCCTCGACTTCGCCGTCGGCCACCGTCCGGACGTCCAACAGGACTCGGTCCTCATGAATGCGACAGATCACCGGAGGCTCCCCCAGGCGCAGCTCTGAAGCCAGCCTCATCGCCTCGCCGGGCAGGACAACCGCGAACCCCCCGAGCTCCAGGAGCGGGAGCGCCCCTCCCCCTACTCTGCCTGAGCACGGGACCACCTCGGCCCCCGGCCCGATCACATCGACCAGGTGCGCCGCCCGGGCCGCCAGGTCGTCTCGGGAGGTCGCCAGCATTGAGAGCACGGGGATCTCGCGCCGGGCCCGCTCGGGATCCCGATACAGGCTGAGCGTGCCCTCAAGCGCCGCCAGCGAGAGCTTGTCGATCCTCATTGCCCGAGCCAGGGGGTGCTTTCGGGCGCTGCCGATGGCCGCCCCGGTGCCCACCAGCAGTCCCGCCTGAGGTCCTCCCAGCAGCTTGTCCCCGGAGCAGCACACGATCGCCGCCCCCGCCGCGACGGAGCTCAGGATCGAGGGTTCTTCGCCCAGCGCTGGGACGGCCGCGGCGTCAGCCAGGACCCCTGATCCGACGTCGTCGATCACCGGGATGCCCAGGGTGCACAGCTCTCTCACCGGCACGTCCTCCACAAAGCCCAGGGTTCGGAAGTTCGATTGGTGCACCCGCAGAATGGCCGCCGCCGGTTCGGAGCCCGTGATCGCCCGCCGGTAGTCCTTCAAACGCGTCCGGTTGGTCGTCCCCACCTCCAGCAGGCGGGCGCCGGACTGGGCGATCACCTCGGGGATCCGGAAGCCACCGCCGATCTCCACCAGTTGGCCCCGGGAGACCACGACTCCGCCGCCCGGGCCGGCCAGGGCGGCCACGGCCAGCAGGACGGCGGCGGCGCCGTTGTTGACCACCAGGGCCGCCTCGGCTCCGGTGAGCTGGCACAGCAGGCCCTCCACATGATCCTGCCTGCTCCCCCGCTCACCCCGCTCGAGGTCGATCTCCAGGTTGCCGTACCCCTCGGCCGTGGCCAGGAGGGCATCGCGGGCGGCTGCGGCCAGGGGAGCTCGGCCGAGGTTGGTGTGGACCACCACCCCGGTGGCGTTGATTACCCGCCGCAATGAGGGGCGGCCCAGCCGCCGGGCGAGCTCACGCGCCCGCTCCAGCAGGCGCTCCTGGTCGGTCTCCTCGCCGGCCAGCAAGCCCGCCCGCTGCTCGTCGATGGCCCGGCGAGCGGCGGCCACCCCGATGGCATGGGGCGCCTCCAGCGATGCCGCCAGCTCGTGGACGGCCGGCAGGTCTCTCAGGGCCGGGGTTGTGGTGTCGCGCCCGTTACCCATTGACCCTCCTCCTTCTTCCAGATCGGTGCGCGCGCCTTGATCTCATCGATGATCTCCCTGGCGCCGGCAAAGGCTGCGTCCCGGTGGGGGGCCGACGCGGCCACGGCCACGGAGGGCTCCGACAGCGGGACGCTGCCCACCCGGTGCTCGGCCGCGGCGCAGCTGAGGCCGTGGCGCTCCATCGCCCGCTGGACGATCTCCGACATCTCCTTCTCGGCCATCTCGGCGTAGGCCTCGTACTGGAGCTCTGAGACCTCACGCGTGACCCCGAGAAACGTCACCACCGCGCCGGCGCGCGGGTCGCGGACGAGCTCCAGCAGCGGGTCGAGGCGCAGAGGAGCGTCGGTCACCCGGACATGAGGGGAGGTGATGGGGCCAGCCCCGCCTGACACCGGGGGGATCAGCGCCAGCTCGTCGCCGGCGTGAAGCGGGGCCTCGCGGGCCGCGTACTCCTGGTTGACCGCCATCACCACCGGAACTCCGTCCACCAGGTCGTGGAGTCGCTCGATGGCGTCGGACACTCGCGCGTCCTCTGGAAGCTCCAGCTCAAGCTCGCCGGCGCCGGCGCGCTCACGGAGAGCTGCGAACAAACGCACACGCACCTGCATGGGGGGAAGGCTAGTGCGCCGGGGACGAGCACCGACGGGTTGAGCGTGTTGTTAGACGGTTAGGAGGGCCCCCGTGCGGCCGCGGCTGTCATATGCTCGCGCGGTCCATCTGGGAAAGGAGCGTCTATGAGCTGGACATCGAGGCGCTCGGCGGCTCTGATCTTGCTGCTGGGCGCAGGGCTGATCGCAGGCTGTGGAAGCAGCGGGAACTCGGGCTCCTCAGGGACGTCCGCGGGCGCGCCGGCTACGAAGGCGGATCCCGCGATAGAGAAACTCGTGCCGGCCGCTGTCAAGCAGAAGGGCACCCTGGTGGTGGCCTCCGACGCCAGCTACGCGCCGAATGAGTTCATTGCGTCTGACGGCCACACGGTCATCGGCATGGACCCGGATTTGACCAAGGCCATCGCCGCGCTGATGGGCCTGAAGACCAAGGACATCAACGTTCCATTCGGGTCGATCATCCCGGGCCTGCTGGCTCACAAGTACGACATCGGCGCGTCATCGTTCACCGATACCAAGGAGCGGGAGAAGCAGGTTGACTTTGTGACCTACCTGAGCGTCGGCGAGGCGTTCCTGACCAAGGCCAGCGGCGGACCGAGCCCGAAGACGCTCGCGGACCTGTGCGGGCTGTCGGTGTCTGTGGAGAGCGCAACGGTCGAGCAGGACGATGCCGTGGCCCAGAGCAAGAAGTGCACCGCCAGCGGCAAGCCGGCGCTCAAGCTGCTCGTCTTTCCTGACCAGAACGGCGCCAACCTGGCTCTCCAGAGCGGACGGGCCCAGGTCGACTTCGCCGACTCGCCGATCATCGCCTACCAGGTCCGCAAGCTGGGCGTTCAGGTCAAGTCCTCACCGACGTTCGGTGTCGCGCCGTACGGCCTCGCCCTACCCAAGAACAACGGGATGACCAAGCCCGTCCTGGCGGCGCTCAAGGAGCTGATGGCCAACGGCACATACACGGCCATCCTGAAGAAGTGGCAGATCCAGAGCGCCGGGATCACGAGTCCGACCATCAACGGCGCCACCAGCTAGCGGTCAAACTACGGCTCAGGTAGGTGACCACCTCTGAGCCCCCTCAACCGCGGACCGGACGGCCGGATGACATAAAGGCCGTTCCGGTCCGCCGCCCCGGGCGATGGATCGCCACCGCCATCGTGCTGCTGGTGGTGGCGTCGATCGTCCGGTCGGTCATCACCAACAAGAATTTCCACTGGGGGGTGGTGGGTCACTACCTGTTCGACTCCAGGATCCTTCACGGGGTCGTCCTCACAATCGAGCTGACGGTGATCGCGATGGCCATCGGGATCGTCCTGGGGATCGCGCTGGCCGTGATGAGGCTCTCGCCCAACCCGGTGGTGAAGAGCGCGAGCTGGTTCTACATCTGGTTCTTCCGCGGCACGCCTCTGCTTGTGCAGCTCTACTTCTGGGGTTTCATCGCCGCGCTTTACCCGTCGATCGATCTGGGCGTGCCGTTTGGCCCATCGTTCATTCATCTCGACGCAAATACGCTGATCACTCCGTTCGCGGCGGCAATCCTCGGCTTTGGACTTAATGAGGCCGCCTACATGGCGGAGATCGTGCGCGCCGGAATCATCTCGGTGGAGGAGGGCCAGACCGACGCCGCCTCGTCGCTGGGCATGAGCCGGTTGCAGATCATGCGGTTGATAGTGCTCCCACAGGCCATGCGAGTGATCATCCCGCCCACCGGGAACGAGACCATCTCGATGCTCAAGAACACCTCGCTGGCGATCGTCCTCGGAGGCGTTTTCGAATTGCTGTTCGAGGCTCAACAGATCTATGGGAACACGTATCAGACGATTCAGCTGCTGATCGTGGCCAGCATCTGGTATCTCGCTCTGACCAGCGTTCTGTACGTGGGGCAGTACTTCATCGAGCGACGATTCGGCCGCGGGTTCTCCCGAGTACACAGGGCCACGATGCGGGAGCGCTGGCTGGGCGGCCTGTTGGGCGGTCGGCAATGAACGACGTCATGGTCACGGCCGAGGGCGTGCACAAGCGCTTCGGGTTGCTCGAGGTGCTCAAGGGCATCAACCTCGAGGTCCGGCGCGGCGAGGTCATGTGCATGCTGGGCCCCTCGGGCTCGGGCAAGTCCACGTTCCTGCGCTGCATCAACCACCTGGAGAAGATCAACTCCGGTCGGCTGACGGTCGACGGTGAGCTGGTCGGCTACCGAGAGTCCGACGGCAAGCTCCACGAGCTGCGGGATCGCGTGGTGACCCAGAAACGGGCCCAGATCGGGATGGTCTTTCAGCAGTTCAACCTGTTCCCGCACATGACCGCGGAGGAGAACGTCACCCTCGCCCCGATGCGGGTGCTGAAGGTCCCGCGCGAGGAGGCACACAAACGGGCTCGGACCCTGCTTCACCGGGTCGGCCTGGCCGACAAGATCGACACCTATCCGGTGGCACTGTCAGGCGGCCAGCAGCAGCGGGTGGCCATCGCCCGGGCGCTGGCCATGGAACCGAAGCTGATGCTCTTCGACGAGCCCACCTCGGCGCTGGATCCCGAGCTGGTGGGCGACGTGCTGGATGCCATGCGCCAGCTGGCTCAGGAGGGCATGACGATGATCGTCGTCACGCACGAGACGGGCTTCGCCAGGGAGGTCGGCGACAACGTGGTGTTCATGGACGACGGCGTGGTCGTCGAGTCAGGCCCCCCGGAAGAGGTCCTGTCCAACCCGCAGCACGAGCGGACGAGGGCCTTTCTGTCCAAGGTGCTGTAGCGCGGCGCCCCGGCCGCGCCACAGCACCTATGCGCCCCTACGGCTGGAACTTGGCCGCGCAGGCCTGCAGCTTCGCGGTATCGGATCCGGCGGCCGCGAGGCAGTCGGTCAGATTGGAGACGCCGGCCGGAACGTTGGCTCCACTGGCCTTGGCGTGGTGGATCGCCTGCTGCACCTGCTGCTCGCCCGCCCTGATGGCGTTGTTGGCGGTGTCGGTGCTGGGCTTGATCACCGTGAAGTACACGATCGCGAAGATGATCAGCGACACGGCGAGCGAGATGAGACGGTAACGGGGGGCGGATACGAGCACGACTTCCTCCTTGAAGAGCTGATTGGGAACTTCCGTCAACCTATCTCCGGTGCCGCCGGATGTCAGTGTCGGGCCAGTCTCAGATCAGTTCCGCCCCCAGTCTCACGTCGATCGGTGGCGCGCCTAACGGCCGCGCGGCGGCGGGGCGCGGGTAAGCTGCGGTCCAGATGGCGACCAGGGATGAGCACCGAACGATCGCTCCCATCGTCGGCCCTGACGATCCGCGCCGGTTCACCGATTCCGGGATAGAGGTAAAGCCGCTCTACACCGAGGAGGATCTGCCGGAGGGCCTGGGAGAGCGGCTGGGTGAGCCGGGGCGCTACCCGTTCACGCGGGGGATCCACCCCGACATGTATCGCGGCCAGCTGTGGACGATGCGCCAGTACGCGGGCTACGCCAGCGCCAGGGAATCCAACGAGCGCTACCGCTACCTGCTCCAGCACGGCTCGACCGGGCTGTCGATGGCCTTCGACCTCCCCACCCAGCTCGGGCTGGACTCCGACGACCCCCGGTGCCTGGGGGAGGTCGGGCGCACCGGGGTGGCGATCGACACCATCGACGACATGCGGGTGGCCTTCGACGAGATCCCGCTGGACCAGGTCTCGACCTCCATGACCATCAACGCGCCGGCCAGCGTGCTGCTCCTGCTGTACGAGCTGGTGGGCGAAGAGCAGGGGGTGGCGTCCGATCAGCTTCGCGGCACGACCCAGAACGACATTCTCAAGGAGTACATCGCGCGCGGGAACTTCATCTACCCGCCTGAGGGTGCGATCCGCCTGACCACGGACCTGTTCGCCTACTGCCGGGAGCGGATCCCCCGGTGGAACACGATTTCCATCTCGGGCTACCACTTCCGGGAGAAGGGCTGCTCGGCCGTTCAGGAGGTTGCGTTCACGCTGGCCAACGGCATCGCGTACGTCCAGGCGGCCATGGATGCAGGCCTGGAGGTCGACAAATTCGCGCCCCGGCTGGCCTTCTTCTTCAACGGCCACAACAACGTCTTCCAGGAGGTGGCGAAGTTCCGGGCCGCCCGGAGGCTGTGGGCGGAGATCATGCGGGACCGCTTCGGGGCCGGCGACGAGCGCTCCTGGCGGCTGCGGTTCCACACCCAGACCGGCGGCGTGACCCTGACCGCCCAGCAGCCTGAGAACAACATCGTCCGCGTGGCCCTTCAGGGGTTCGCCGCCGTGTGTGGGGGAACGCAGTCGCTGCACACCAACGGCTTTGACGAGGCGCTGGCGCTGCCCACCGAGCGGGCGGCCAAGATCGCCCTGCGCACCCAGCAGATCATCGGCCACGAGTCGGGCGCCGCCGACACGGTGGATCCCTTCGCCGGCTCCTACTTCGTGGAGGCGCTCACCGAGGAGATCGAAACCTCATCCCGCGAGTTGATCGCCAAGGTCGACGAGCTCGGCGGCTCCATCCAGGCGATCGACTTCATGAAGAACGAGATCGAGGAATCGGCCTTCGGTTACCACGAGCGCTACCGCATCGCCCAGGACATCGTGGTGGGCGTGAACAAGTTCGTCGAGGACGATCCGGAGGTCCCGGACATCCTGCGCGTGGATCCCGAGTCAGAGCGAGAGCAGGTGGAGCGCTTGAAGGCGTTCAAGGCGGACCGAGACGCCGGCGTGGTGGAGGAGCGGCTGGAGTCCGTTCGCATGGCCGCGCGGGGCTCTGACAATCTCCTGCCGGTGCTGCGGGAGGCCCTGAAGGATCGCTGCACGCTCGGCGAGGTCTGCGGCGCCATGCGTGACGTGTTCGGCGAGTATCAGCCGACGTTCTGAGGCTGCGGGGCTCGCGGGGCCGACCGCCCGCCGCCCTAGCGGTGCTGGTGATACAGCTTGTAGACGATGTCGTACATCTGCTGGGAGGTCTCTCCCATTGACGGGCAGCACGTCGGTCCACCCCGGGTGCTGATCCCGATCTCCAGGTGGGGGGCGCTGGAGATCCCGACCTGCCCGCAGCCCACGTCGGCGATCGGCTCGCCCTTGGTCACGTGGGCTCCCACCGGAACCAGGTCGGGCTTGGCATGGCCGTAGTACACGTAGCGGCCGGCCAGGGGTCCGCTGGCCACCTTCAGCACCGGGGCCCACTGACCGAAGCCGTCGATGCCCTCCCTGACGATCGTCCCGTCGGTGACCGCGACCTCCACGGCGCGAGACCCGCAGGCGTTGCCGTAGGTCCCGATGTCGACGCCCTGGTCCTGGCTCCAGTCGCTGGGCGGAAGAACCCGGTTGATCGGCTTGATGGGGAACGCCCAGTTGCTCGGGTTCCCGCTGCCAGACCCGGTGCCGGCTCCTCCGGAGCGGCTGTGTCGGGTGCTGTGCCGGGTGCCGGAGCGATTCCGTCCACTGCCCGAGTAGCTGGCGCCACCTGAGCCGGAGGTGTCACGGGAGGCGGGGCTGCCCGAGCCGACGCGGCGGTGCGAGCGGACCCAGGACTGGAGCGTCCGGGCGGCGGTGCGCCCGACCCTGCCGTCGAACGGCTTGACGTTGGCCGCCTTCTTGAAGTGGTTCACCGACATGTAGGTCCCGCGGCCGAAGCTGCCGTCCACGGTCGTACGGATGCCGACGTCGTTCAGCCAGCTCTGGAGCGTCCGGACATCCGAACCGTGTTCGCCCATGTGGAGCACGCGATGAAACGGCCCCGAGCTGCTGGCCAGCGCCGACGGTGCGAGCAGCGCCAGAACGGGCAGGAGCGTGAGGGATAGGCAAAGCCGGCGCCACGTGTGGGGCGGCTTGGCGCGTACGAGACTTTCGAGCACGGAGGTTCGCTAGGGCTTGGGTTGGCTTGAGCCATGTGCCTGCGGGGTTAGCTGACGGGCTAGCGCTTTTCAGCGCTTCCGACGGATCACCGCGGGATTCGCCCCAATTGATTTGGGTTCCCCGCTCCCCGGGTCGGCGTCCCGGAGATTCGGCGTGCGGTATTGAACTAGAAATTGCGGACGGCTGCATTGAGAACGTTCTTGCACGCTGTTTCTTTCAGTTCGCTTCACCGCGCTGGGCTGGGCATGGCGGCAGGAGGAGTCATCAGCGCCTGGGCGAACTGGAGGGCATGAGCGAGCACGAGGCCACCCGCACCCTGGTCAAGTCCCAGCCCGAGGTATGGGCGCAATGCAGTGAGGCGGATTCGCTGGGCCGGCATCTGAGCGGCTCGTTC
>JBJMLC010000053.1:0-22667 GCA_045805485.1 Solirubrobacteraceae bacterium
CCAAACCACCCCGCCGGGGGAGGTTCCGCCCGCCCGCCGGGGGAGGTTCCGCCACCCCGCCGGGGGAGGTTCCGCCCGCGCGGGATGTCCCGGCCCGCGCGCGCCCCCCGCGCGCGCCTCCTGCGCGCGCCCACCCCGCACGCCGCCCACCCCGCGCGCCCCGCCGGGCCTCGTCGTACGCTGCCCATGGTGGACCTGACCGCTCCCGTGCGCAAGGTGTTCCCGGAGCTGCCCGTTCCCGTCCGGCGGCTGGCGTATCGCGGCGCGTACACGGGGCTTCGGGTGTACTGGCTGCTCAGGCATCCCGACACCAGCGGGGTCAAGTGCGTCCTGACCGACGGGGACCGCATCCTGCTGGTGCGCCACAGCTACGGCCCCCGGGGGTGGGACCTTCCGGGCGGCTCGCGGCGGCAGGGGGAAGCGCCCGTGGCCGCCGCCCGGCGGGAGATGAACGAGGAGCTGGGGGTGGCCATTCATGACCTCACGAGCCTGGGCGAGCTGACCGTCGACGCCGACCACCGCGTGGACCACGTCCACTACTTCCAGGCCGAGCTGCGAGCGCCTCGGATCACGCTCGATGAGGGAGAACTCGTGACCGCCGAATGGTTCCCGCGCCACGAGCTGCCGCCCGAACTGGGCCGCTACGCCCAGGCCATCATCGCGACGCTCCCGCCGGTGGAGGAGTAGCCGCCGCCGGAGCCCGTAGCCGCGCGCAAGCCCCAAAAACCTAGGGTCCCCCCCTGGGGCAAACCGCCGCCGGAAGTGACACGCTGAGGTGGGGATCGACCCGTCAGACCGCGGCGGCGCTGGGGCGCGTCGGGGCCAGCCGGGTGGGGTGCCTTCAGATGAGCAACGTCTTTCTCTCGTATTCGCGCCGCGACAAGGAGTTCGTCGTGCGCCTCCAGGACGCGCTGACGAACGCCGGCAAGTCCGTCTGGGTTGACACGAAGGACATCCCGGCCACCGCACAGTGGCGGGACGAGCTGGCCAGCGGCATCGACAGCGCCGAGGCCTTCGTGTTCGTGCTCAGCCCGGACTCGCTGCGCTCCGAGGTGTGCGAGTTCGAGCTCTCCCGGGCGGTGGACCAGGGAAAGCGGATCGTTCCGCTTGTCTACCGGGAGCCCAACGGCCAGTCCGTGCCGGAGGCGCTCTCCAGCCGCAACTGGATCTTCTGCAGGCCTGAGCAGGACGGGTTCGAGGACTCGCTCCGGGTCCTGGTCGAGGCGCTGGACACCGACCTCGATTGGGTCCGGGCCCACACCCGCCTGCTGGTGCGGGCCACCGAGTGGGACCGCAACGGGAGGGATCGCAGCTACCTGCTCACCGGACGCGATCTGGCCCAGGCCGAGAGCTGGCTGACCGAGGAGGGCGCGGAGCGCATACCGCAACCGGTGGTCGTGCAGCGAGAATACGTGGCCGCGGGGCGCCAGGCGGCCACGAGACGCCAGAAGCGGCTGCTGGGCGGCGTCAGCGCCGCGCTGATCGTCTCCATCGGCCTGGCCATCTTCGCGTTCATCGAGCTCGGCGTGGCCCGGGACCAGCGGGCCACGGCTCAGTCACGCTCGCTCTCGCAGTCGGCGCTGGCCAATCTGGGGACCGACCCCGAGTTGAGCGCGCTCCTGGCCGTGCAGGCCATCGACCGCAAGAACACCCCGGAGGCCGAGCTGGCCCTGCGGCAGGCGCTGGGCGACGTTCAGGTGCGGGGAGTCCTGCACCATCGCGGCGCCGTCAACCAGGCCGTCTACAGCCCGGACGGGCGGTGGGTGGCCACGGTGAGCGATGACGGGACGGCGGCCATCTGGAGCAGCCGGACCCACCGCCGGGTCCACCTTCTGCGAGGCCATCTCGGCGACGTGCGCCAGGAGGCGTTCAGCCCGGACAGCCACCGGTTGCTGACCGCCGGCCACGATGGCACCGCCCGCATCTGGGATGTGGGCAGCGGCCGGGCGCTCGGGGCCCTCCACGGACCGCCCGGAGCGACCCTGGCCGCCTTCGTTCCGCACGCCACCCTGATCGCCACGGCCAACGTCGATCGATCGCTGCGGGTGTGGAGCGACGCCGGGAGTCTCCTGCACGTGGTGAGGCCGCACGCCGGCGTCATCTACGCGCTGGCGGTGAGCCCCAGCGGTCGCCTCGTGGCCACCGCACAGGAGGACGGCACGGCCCGGCTGTGGTCGCTTCCCGGCACACGGCCCGCGGGCGTTCTCCACGGCTCCGACAAGGCGCTGAGCCAGGTGGCCTTCAGCCCGGACGGGCGACGGCTGGCCACGGGCGGAGACGACGGCACCACGCGGCTCTGGACCCCGTCAGGGCACCAGACCGCGGCGCTTCACGCACCGGGCCTTGGAGTGTCGGGGCTGGCCTTCAGCCCCAGCGGAGACGAGATCGTCACGGCCAACCTCGGCCTGAGCAACGCGGCTCGGCTATGGAACGCCTTCACGGGCCGCAGCGTTGCCATCTTGCGCGGGCACTCCGCCCCAATCAACGACGTCGCCTTCTCCGGAGACGGTCGCCTGATCGTCTCCGCGAGCAACGATGGGACGGCCAGGGTATGGCGGGCCTCCGACGGCCAGACGCTGACCGTCCTGGCCGGACACCACGGCCCGGTCTTCCAGGCCTCCTTCTCCCCTGACAGCCGCTCCGTGGCCACCGCGAGCGCCGACGACGCCGCCCGCGTGTGGGACGCCGATCCCGGTCACTCCCTGACGGTCGTTCGCCAGCCTGAGCTGATCGCGAGCGACGCCAGCCCTGACGGCCGCCTGCTCCTGACCGCCGGATTGGGCAGCTCCGCCTCGCTCTGGAGCGCCGCCGGCGGTGGCCGCGTGGCGACGATTGCGGTCAAGCAGGTCCCCGGCGGCACGCTCAACGCCTCCGTCTTCAGCCCTGACTCCAAACTGGCCGCGGTGGCCAGCGCCGCCCAGACCGTGGTGGTCGACACGGCGACCGCGGGCCGGCGGCTGCGGGTAACGATCCCGGCCGGCACCAGCGGTCTTGGCTTTGCCTTCTTCTTCAGCCCGGACAGCCGCGAGCTGCTGATCGGCCAGCCGGATGGTCGGACGTCGGCGTGGGAGGCCCGCAGGGGGCGCCGCGTCGCCCTCCTGAACACCGGCACGGCACCGGTCGTCTCCGCTCGCTTCAGCGCCGACGGGCGCCGGGTGGCCGTCACCAACGATGGCCGGACCGCGTCAGTCTGGAACCTGCCTGCCGGCCGGCGGCTCCTCACCCTGCGCGGACACACCGACGCCGTGACGGACGCCGTGTTCAGCCCCAACGGACAGCAGCTGCTCACGGCCAGCGACGACAACACAGCCCGGCTGTGGGATCTGGCCACGGGAAGGAAACTGTTCGTCCTTTCCCACGCCGAGCGGGTCTCCGGCGTTGCCTTCAGCCATGACGGATCGCGCGCTCTCACGGCCAGCGCTGACGGAACGGCGATCGTGTGGAACGCGCGCACCGGCCAGCCGGAGCATGTGCTGCGGGGACACACCGCGGGGCTGTTCGAGGCCCACTTCTCACCTGATGACCGGACGATCGTGACCGGGAGCAATGACGGGACGGCTCGGCTCTGGGATGCCGCCACCGGGCTTCAGATCGCGCTGCTGGCGGGCCACATCGGGCCCGTGGGGGCCCAGTTCAATCGCGCCGGCACAGAGATCGTGTCCGGCGGGCTGGACAACACGCTGCGCACGTACGCCTGCGACGTGTGCGGATCGGTCCCCCAGCTGCTCACGACCGTTCGGCGCATCGTCCCGACCCATCTCACTCCCGCCGAAACCAACCGCTACCTCAACGGCTTCTAGTCTGATCCAGGAGAACCCCCAATGACCCCATCAACACCTCACCGCAAACACCTGAAGAAGGTGCTGGCGCTCCTCGTCCTCATCCCGGCCGTCTGCGCCGGGCTTCTGCAGCTTGCGCCGGGAACCGCGCAGGCCGTGACCCGGGCGGACGACACCTGCGGCGGGGACATCAAGCAATGGCTCGTCTATGACTCCTTCTACAAGGGGCTGGCCGCGGCCGCGCTGACGCGGATCGGTTGCGGTGCTCCATTCACGGCCATCGCCATTGGGGCCAACCGCAACATCACGGGGTTCAACGTGATCGAGCCTCCCAAGGGCTGGACGAGCTGCGGTTACCACGACACCCAGACGATCGGGTGCCAGCGGAGCTCCACCGCGGTCAAGCACGCCAACGCCTGGATAGAGACGGATCCGTTCCAGGGCTGTCCCACGGGCCTGCGGGTGGGGTTCGAGGTCAAGTTCGCCGACCAGACGATCAGCAATGCCTACAGCTTCGGCAAGTGCACCGGGAGGTTTCCGACCGGGCAGGGCCGCCAGCCCAAGACCCAGATCAAGGTAACGCCCACCGGGAGGATCGGAAAGCTTCAGCTCGGCCGCTCCACCCAGGCCGACGTGGTGCGCCAGTACGGCAAGCCGAGGGCCAGGGTGCACCCCCAGGGCGCGGTGAAGCCGGCGGTGGCCCTGGAGTACGACATGCAGAACGCCACCCCGACGATGTTCATCTTCAACAGCCGGACGCATCGCCTGAGCGATCTCTACACCTCATCGCCGAAGTTCAGGACTCCAGAGGGCACCTCCCCGGGCACGTTCGCGCTCACCGCGCAGCGCAACGAGAAGCAGGGCGCGCAGCCCATCAAGACACCTGACAACTGCAGTGACCACGGCATCATCCTGGCCGCCCAGGGCGGCCGGCGGGCCGCGCTGGCCTACCGCACGACGTTTGTGGCGCTGATGTACTCGGTGGACTACATCAACCTCTCCTCGGCGCTGGGAACCTCGTACGTGTACGACAACCGCATGTTCGTCTCAGGGCCCCACAGCGTGTTCGTGGGGCCGACGTCCAGTGGAGGCGGTCACACCTCGGTGCGACCGGTGTGCCATCTGTCCCGAAGGGCAAGCCGCAGCAAACGGCGGTAGACATCACGGATCGTGAGGGAGCTCCGTCCGTCCAGAGGAGAGGATCGGGAGGCGGTGCTGCGGCTGCTGGCGCAGCGCGACCAGGCTGACTTCGGCGAGGATGATTTCACCCGCGCGCTGGTGCTCGATCACTGGCGCGGCCGGGATTTCATCGATGAGGCAGACGCGGTGGTGATGGAGGACGGGGGCGAGCTCGTGGCCTGGGCCGCGGTATTCGGGCCCGGGACACTGGCCCTCGTGCACCCCGAGCGTGAGGGCGAGGGCATGGGCAGCGAGCTGCTTCGCTGGACCGAGGAGCGGGCGAAGGGCCGAGACTTCTTCCGCCAGCGGGTGGCCGCGAGCAACCTCGGGGCCCGCGCCCTCCTGGAGTCCGCCGGCTACCGCCTGGCACGCGGCGTGCACAACCTGACGATCTCACCCGGCGGCACCCCGCCGGTCGCGGCGCCGCCGGCGGGGATGAGCATCGATCCGATCGAGCTCCCGCGTGACTCGCGGGAGATCTTCGAGGCCGACGGGCGGGGGTTTGCCGAGAACCCTGACTACGAGCCGGCCCCGTTCCAGAACTTCTGCGACGAGCACCTGTCATGCCCGGAGCTGCACCTGGCCAGCTCGGCCATCGCCCGGAGCGGCGGGCTGGTCGCAGGGTTCGTGCTGTGCCGGAAGTTCGATCGCCTGGGCTTCATCGACCTCCTGTGCGTCGACCCCACCGAGCGCCGCCGGGGACTGGGGACCGCGCTCCTGCTTCATGCCATTACGCGTCTGGTGAAGGCGGGCGCCCCGGAGGTCCGCCTCGACGTGGCCTCGGACAACCCCACGGCCCGGCGGCTCTACGAGCGCGCGGGCATGACACCGTGCCAGGAGATCCACGTGCTGGAGAAGCCCGCAGCCGCTCCTAGAACCAGACCGTCCTGATCCCGACCCGGTGCCTCAGGTGCCTGGCGCTGCGGGGGCCGTAGAGGATCGTCCAGGGCTCCCGCCGGCGGTTGGGCGGACCGAAGAGGTAGTTCTTCGTTCCCTGGCAGGCGTAGTCCAGCCGCCTGCCGTCCACCAGGACGGTGCCCCGGGTTTCCACGTGGCACTTCCAGCCCTTGGTTGTGGTGAGCGTCCAGGGCAGGCCCTTCCTGGAGCCCGGCCTGCCCCTGTCGGCCTCCTCCCTGGGCAACCGCTTGGTCAGCTTGACCTTGACCGCCTCGTGGCCCCAGTGGCCGCGGACGGGACAGAGCACGATCCCGCGGGCCCGGCGCGAGCTGAAGCACGGGTCGTGGAGGAAGGTCTGGCCGATGCAGCGCCAGGCGTCCCGGCGCCTGACCGCGTCAGACCCGCTGAGGCACCTGCCGTGGACGATCTGGATGATGTAGACCGCGGGCTTGCCCGAGGGCCTGAAGGCGTGGTAGATGTCGATCTGGGTCCGGCCTGCGGCCGCGGCGCTACCGCCAGCGGCGCAGAGGACGACCGTTATCGCTGCCGCGCTCCAGAGCCTGAAACGCATACTCGTTCACTCCCCCTCGATCTGCCCGGCGGCCGGCATTCGCAGCGCGTTGAAGATGGCGCCGATCATGCCAGATCGATACCCAGCCCGGCTCGGGCTGGGTGCTCCGAGGAGCTCGACCCCGGTTCGATCATCCGTCCACCCGGGGGCCGATGTCGCTGACTTTCCGGGCGTCAGACCGTTTTAAGGGATAACAGAGGGCAGCCGTCCTCCGGAAATCCCCGTATTGGAGGAATGATCGTATGTATAAGCGAGCTGTCTCACGCGTGGTCACGGTAGTCGCTGCCCTCCTGCTGGCCGCGCCCGCTGTGGCGATGGCCAACAAGGGCGGCCACTCGCACTCGACCAAGGCCTGCCCCGCCCATAAGCATTCCGGTAAGCACAAGGGCAGCTCCAAGGGCCACAAGAAGGGCGCCGGCAAGGGCAAGAAGTGCGGCGGCGCAAGTGGAAGCGCCGCATCCACGACGAGTTCGACCAAGTCACGGTCGCACCATTCCGCCGGCACCCCAACCACCACCGGCGACGACCAGGCCGACCAGAACGACGACCAGGGCGTCCAGGACGACGACCAGGGCGACGAGACCACCACCGGCGACGACCAGGGCGACCAGGGCGACGACCAGGGCACGACCGGCGACGACCAGGGCGACCAGAACGACGACCAAGGTGACGACCAGAGCGACAGCTCGGGCGACGACGAGAGCGACTGACTCAGGCCCCCATCCCCACACATCGGCGCCCGGCCTCGCTCTCAGGCCGGGCGCTTTCTTTGCCGGCTTCTCCTGACCTTCAGGCCCGGCGAGCGCCCAGACCGGACCCGCTCCGCTCAGGCGGCGCGGGGCGCGACTACTCCCACTCGATCGTCCCCGGCGGCTTGCTCGTTATATCGAGCACCACGCGGCCCACGGGCCTGATCTCGTTGATCATGCGCGAGGCGATGCGCTCCAGGAGGTCGTAGGGCAGCCGGGCCCAGTCCGCCGTCATGGCGTCGTCGCTGGTCACGGCGCGGATCGCGATCACGTTGCCGTACGTGCGCGCGTCGCCCTGAACTCCCACCGCCCGGATGTCAGGCAGCACGCAGAACGATTGCCAGAGCTCGCGATACAGGCCGGCCTGGCGAATCTCCTCCTGGAGGATGGCGTCGGCCTCGCGCAGCATGTCCAGACGCTCCATGGTGGCCTCGCCGCCGACCACGCGATTGGCCAGGCGGGGGCCCGGGAAGGGCTGGCGCCACACGAGATTCTCGGGCAGGCCGAGCTCGGCCCCCACGGCGCGCACCTCGTCCTTGAACAGGGTCCGCAACGGCTCCACGAGCTTGAACTGGAGATCCTCCGGCAGCCCGCCCACGTTGTGGTGGGACTTGATCGTGGCCGCCCCGGTGCCCCCTCCGGACTCGATCACGTCGGAATACAGGGTTCCCTGGACCAGGAACTTGACCTCGTCCTGGCCGGCGTTCAGCTTCCGCGCCTCCTCCTCAAACACCCGGATGAACTCGGCGCCGATCCGCTTGCGCTTCTCCTCAGGATCGCTCACGCCCTTCAGACGGGATAGGAACCGCTCGGCGGCGTCGACGGCCACCAGCGGGACGTGGAAGTGGTCCCGGAAGGCCGCGATGACCTGCTCCCCCTCGTTCTTTCGCATCAGTCCGTGGTCGACGAACACGCAGGTCAGGCGGTCGCCGATCGCCCGGTGCACGAGCAGCGCGGCCACACTTGAGTCGACTCCGCCACTGAGCCCGCAGATCGCCCGGCCCTCGCCGACCTGGTCCCGGATGCGGGCGATCTGCTCGTCGATCACCGACGCGGGACTCCAGTCCAGGCCGCACCCGCAGACGTCCTGGAGGAAGTTGGTCAGGACCTGCTGGCCGTACGGGGTGTGGACGACCTCGGGGTGGAACTGGATCCCATACACCCCGGTGTCTGGAGACTCGAACGCGGCCACCGGGGAGGCCGTGGAGGAGGCCAGCGCGGTGAAGCCCGGGGGCGCGCTGAACACGGTGTCCCGATGGGACATCCAGCACGTCTGCTCCTCCGGCGTCCCGGCCAGCAGCCGGCCCTGATCGTGCACCGAGAGCTCCGAGCGCCCGAATTCGCCCACCTCGGCCCCCTGGACGTTGCCGCCCAGCTCCCGGGCCAGCAGCTGCATGCCGTAACAGATGCCCAGCACGGGGATGCCGAGCTTCAGCAGCTCCGGGTCAAGCGGCGGCGCCCCGTCGGCGTACACGGACGCCGGGCCTCCGGACAGGATGATCCCGCGTGGCCGGCGCCGGTCCACCTCGGCCGCCCCCACGTGGTGGGGCAGAAGCTCCGAGAACACGCCGCACTCCCTGACCCGCCGGGCGATCAGCTGCGAGTACTGACCGCCGTAGTCCAGGACAACAATCTCCTCCTGTTGTACGGGGGCGCGCATGCGCGCCCCCGCCGGCCGCGCATGCGCGGCCGGGGCCGGGGTGCATGCACCCCGGCCTTCCCGAATGGGGGTTTCAGTCGACACCGACGGTGGCGGCGGTCTGGCGCGCGCCCATGCCGACGCCCTGGTCTCGCTGGAGGTGCTTGCCCTCGGTCTGGAGGGCCGGCGCGACGGCCAGCTCGGCCCGGTTGAACTCGGCGATGTCCCGGTAGCCGCAGGTGGCCATGGAGGTGCGCAGCGCGCCCATCAGGTTGAACGTCCCGTCGTTCTCCCGGGCCGGCCCCTTGATGATCTCCTCCAGGGTCCCGTTCTGGGTGGTGGCCACCCGGGTGCCGCGCGGCAGCGTGGGGTGGAACGTGGCCATCCCCCAGTTGAAGCCGCGCCCGGGAGCCTCGTAGGCCCGGGCCAGAGCCGAACCGAGCATCGCCGCGTCGGCGCCGCAGGCGATGGCCTTGGCGATGTCGCCTCCGTTGCGCATGCCGCCGTCGGCGATCACCTTGACGTACTCGCCGGTCTCCAGCATGTGCTGGGAGCGGGCCGCGGCCACGTCGGCGATCGCCGTGGCCTGTGGGACGCCGATGCCGAGCACGCCCCGGGTGGTGCAGATGGCGCCCGGGCCGACCCCCACCAGGACACCCGCGGCGCCGGTGCGCATCAGGTGAAGACCGGTGTGGTAGGAGGCGCAGCCGCCCACGACGACCGGGATCGGAGCGAGCTCACGGATGAACTCCTTCAGGTTCAGCGGCGGCCGGGTCTCGTCCATCGAGACGTGCTCGGCCGAGACGACCGTGCCCTGGATCACCAGCACGTCCAGGCCGGCCTCCAGCGCCACCTCGTAGTACTTGCGCACCTTCTGGGGCGTCAGCGAGGCCGCCGCCACCACGCCCTGCTCCTTGATCTCGCTGATCCGGCGGGCGATCAGCTCGGCCTTGACGGGCTCCCGATAGATGTCCTGCATCTCCCGGGTGGCGATGTCTCCGGAGAAGGTGGCGATCCGCTCCAGCTGCTCGTCGGCGTCCTCGTAGCGGCAGAAGATGCCCTCCAGGTTGAGGACGCCGAGGCCGCCGAGCTTGCCGATGGCCCCGGCCGTGTCCGGAGAGACCACGCCGTCCAGGGCGGCGGCCAGCAGGGGCAGGTCGAAGCGGTAGGGACCCAGCGTCCAGCTGACGTCCACGTCGTCGGGATCCCGGGTCCGGCGGGAGGGGACGATGGCGATCTCGTCGAACCCGTAGGCCCGCCGAGCCTTCTTACCGCGACCAATCTCGACTTCCATCTCTCCATCCTAGAAGAGAGAACGGATGTCGTCTGGGCAACCTCGCAAACTCCTGCAAACGGTCGAGGCGGAGACTCAGCGGATCTCGGCCCCCACCTCCAGGCGCTCGGCGTTGACCTCGGGCAGGAGACGTCCCACCTTGGCGGGGTCGACCACGCCGGCCCCAAAGTGCTGGATCGACTCCGCCCCGCAGGCCACGCCATAGCGCAGGCAGTCGACGGGGGACCGGCCGCCGTATCGCGCGGCCACGTAACCGGCCAGGAAGGCGTCGCCCGAGCCGATGCGCGAGGCCGCCTCCTGCTCCTGGATCGAGACCCGGTACACGGCGGGGACCTCGTCGATCAGGTGGGCATAGCACCCGTCGCGAACGGTCATGATCGCCTCGGCGGCCCCCAGACGGGTCATCTCGATGACGGCCTGGGCGCGATCGTCCACGTCGTTGAACTCCTGGCCGACCAGCTCCTCGGCCTCCGGTTCGTTGGGGGACACCAGGTCAGGGTCGGCGCGCACGGCCAGCCGCAGCGGCTCTCCCTCGGCGTCGACGATCGTGGTCACGCCCAGGCGCTTGACCTCCCGGATCAGCTCGGCGTAGATCTCGGGCTCGACGCTCCTGGGAAGGCTCCCGGCGAAGATGCACATGCTGGCGCCCTTGGCCAGGTACAGGAGCTTCTCGTGGAACAGGTCAAGCTCGCCGGCCGAGACCGCGGGGCCCCGCTCGTTGATCTCGGTCTGCGACCCGGTGGTGGGGTCCAGGACGGCCGTGTTCGTCCTGGAGTCATCGGCGATCCGGACGAACGAGTTCAGGATCGCCTCGCCGTTCAGGGCCTCCACGATCCGCGTCCCGGTCGCCCCCCCGATCAGGCCGGTGGCGATCACGGGCTGGCCCAGGCGCTTGATCACCCGGGCCACATTGATCCCCTTGCCGCCGGGCATCGTGACCTGCTCGATGCTCCGGTGTCTCCGGCCCTGGGTGAAGTTCGGGACCTCGAGCGTCTTGTCGAGTGCCGGGTTGAGGGTGACGGTGATGATCACTCGGACATCTTCCCGCCGCCGACCGACGGAGGCAAGCCGGGTGCGGGGCGAGTCACCGGCGGAGCCTCAGGCGCTGGCCGGCCTGGAGCGCATTGGGGTCCAGGCCGGGATTGAGCATCTGGAGGATCGGGATGGGGACGTGCGTCTTGACCGAGATGGCCGACAGCGTGTCTCCTCTGCGCACCACATAGAACTTGGCGCGGCGGTGGTGCTTGTGGCCGATCCGCGCGCCCTGCACCAGATGCCCGCCGCTCTGGGGGATGGTCGTGGAGTGATGGCTCCTATTGGCCAGGTGAGATCGGACCACCAGGGCGACCACCACCACGATCGCCACCAAAGCAATCGGCGCCAAGAAGCGACCAGGTTTCCTAGTCGCCATCGCGCCGCGATGATATCGCTCGTTCACATCCGCCGGAAGGGCCGGTAGACGACCGTCTGAGGACGGGCGGCCGGGTTCCCGGAGGCGGCCTCAGACCGGTGCCAGCGACCATGCCGCCTCGCGCAGGCGCTCGGCCTGGAGCCGGGCGGCCTCGGCAGGGTCTCCTCCAACGCGCTCGTGGGCATCCACGATCTCTCGGGATGCCGCGATCAGCCCCCCGGCGGGTCCGGGAGCAAAGGCGCCGGTGAGCGCCTCCACGGTGCCCCCCTGGGCGCCCACGCCGGGCAGCAGGAAGATGGCCTGCGGCATCAGCTCACGCAGGGACGCCACGCGCTCTGGCGCGGTGGCCCCCACCACCGCCCCGACATCGCTCAGCCCGGCGCTGCCGAGCCCGGCTCGACCCAGCTCGGAAACCATCCCGGCCAGCTTCTCAGAGACCAGCTGGCCCCCGGCAAGCTCCAGATCCTGCACATCGGCCGCGCCGGGATTGGAGGTGCGGACGAGGACGAAAAGGCCACCGCCGGCCGCTCGCGCTCCCTCCACCAGGGGCTGAAGCGAGTCCAGGCCCAGCAGCGGGTTGACGGTCAGCGCATCGACTCCCAGTCCCGGAACGGGCCCGGCCGGCGTCGGCGTCTCGCCGAAGAAGGCCTGGGCATAGGCGGCCGCCGAGATCCCGATGTCACCCCGTTTGCCATCGGCGATCACCAGCAGTCCGTGCTCCCGGGCCACCGCAGCGGCCTCGGATAGGGCCGCCCACCCGGGAACTCCCAGCCGCTCGAAGCAGGCCAGCTGTAGCTTCACGGCCACGCAATGCTCGGCGGTGGCCTCGATCACGAGTCGGCAGTGCGCCGCCACACCTTGCGCGGCGCACCTCGCAGCCGACTCCGACCCGGTCGCTGTGGTGGTTGTGTTGGTGGTGACGTTCAGCGGCTCGATCGCGGCAGGCCACAGCCGGCCTGGATCTGGGTCCAGCCCAAGCACCAGCTGGGACGACCGCGCGGTGACCGCGCCGGCGACCCGGTCACCGAAGAACGTCGCTACTTGACGGCCTTCTCTCAGCCCTTGACGGCCTTCTTCAGCCCTGCACCCGCCGTGAACTTCGGCACGCGTGAAGCCGCGATCTGGATCCGCTCGCCTGTCGCGGGGTTGCGGCCCTCACGAGCACTGCGATGGGAGATGCTGAACTTTCCGAAGCCGGAGAAGCTCACCTCGCTCCCGCGCCTAAGTGCGCCTTCGATCGTCTCCAGGAAGGCGTCCACAGCGGACGAAGCATCTTTTTTGCTGAGACCGGCGCGGTCCGCCACCTGGTCAACGAACTCGGACTTCGTCACTTGTTCCTCCTTACGAGGTGGTAGGAATGTCCGAAGCTAACAAGTCCATCGGACATCAAACTTCCAAAAACCCTGTGCTGACGGCATTTTCCACACTTGACGAGGGGCGTGTACACGGCGACGCGGGCGAGAAGCCCGCAATTTCCGAGCTTCCTGGTGGAGCGGGAGGGCCCGAAATTCCGCCCGAAGAGCCTTTCCGGGAGCCTCACAGCCAGAATAGGTCCGTGGACCTGGCGCGCATCGGGTGGGTGGTGACCGTGGGTGCGTGCCTGATCGCCGCCCTGGTCCTGGTCATTCAGGGCTACGTCGGCTACGCCGCGGTGACCTTCGCGGTGGCCGTCTCGGCGGCCGTGAACCTGACGTGACCCGGGCTAGGGGCGGTTCACGAGGGAGTCCGGGGCGGTGGCGCCGGGTGCCGGGGCGGGTGGCGCCGGAGCGGGCTCACGAGCCGCTCGGTGCGGCGGATCTGGCGCTCCGGGGCTACTAGGCCGGGGGCGCAGGTGGCGTGGGCTTCCATGCCCTCGAACAGCCATAACGTCGAGGTCTGGACTTTTCGTGGGCCGAAACCGGACGTTGTTGTCGCATATCGACCACAACGTCGAGCTCCTCAGCCCGGATTGCGAAGAACCTGACGTTGTGGTCGTTTGAGTCGCACTGTTTGGCCTCCCGGCACCCTGGACCGCGCCAACGGTGAGATCAATCACTAGTGGCGCCGGATCTGACCCTCCGGGGCTAGCCGCGCCGGATCGGGCCCTCCGGGGCGAGCTCCCCGGCGGTGGCAAGTTCCTCGCCCGGCCTGACCCTGTCCTCCGGCTCCAGATGGATGAGCACGTCGGCGCTTCGCAGCCGTCCGCTGATCGTGTCCTGGAGCTCGTGCGCCGTGCGGTGCGCACTCTCCAGCGAGGTCCCGCGCTGGAACTGCACGTGCAGGTCCACGTAGCGCCGGGAACCGGCTCGCCGGGTTCGCAGCTCGTGGTAGCCGACCACACCGCGGACGGCGAATTCCTCGATCGCCGCCTTGATGGCCGCCACCTCGTCGGCGGGCAGCGCCTCATCGACCAGGACGCGGGAGGAACGGGTCAGCAGGCGCACGCCGGTGACCACGATCGAGGCGGCCACGATCAGGGCGACCACCGGGTCAAGCCACTGCTCGCCCGTGACCTGGACCAGCACGAGCGCCACGAGGACTCCCGCCGAGGTGAGCGCGTCGGTGCGCAGATGGGCCGCGTCGCCCTCCAGCGCGGCTGACTCCGTCCGCCGGGCATTGCGCGAGATGATCGTGGACACGATCAGGTTGACCACGATGGCCACGGCCACCACGACGATGCCCAGCCCCAGGGTGTGGACCTTGCCGTGGCCAAGCAGACGGCGGATGGCCTCAAACGCGATCACCGCCGAGCCGACGAGGATCAGGACGGCCTCCAGTGCCGCAGCCAGATTCTCGACCTTCTCGTGACCGTAGCGGTGGCTCTCGTCCGCGGGCTCGTCCGCCTTGCGCACGGAGAAGAAGGCCACGACCGAGGCCACCAGGTCGATGCTGGAGTGCACCGCCTCGGTCAGGATCGCGACCGAACCGGTGAGCGTGCCGGCCACGACCTTCAGCAGGATCAGCGCCGAGTTGGACGCCACCGAGAGGCTGGCGGCCCAGACCTTGGACACCGGGCGGGGCAGCTTCACTGGCCCATCCAGCACAGCAGCGCGCGCACGGCCTCCCCGCGGTGGCTGATCGCGTCCTTCTCCGGGTCGGTGAGCTCGGCCATCGTGCGGCCGTCTGGTGTGAGCTGCGGGATGAACACAGGGTCGTACCCGAAGCCTCGCGACCCACGCGGGGTGTCCGCGCGGGTCCCGGTGCAGTAGCCGCAGAACAGTTGCTCCTCTCCGGCCGGGTCGACGTAGGCCAGGGCGCAGACGTAGCGCAGCCTCGTTCCCGGGGGCGCCTCGCGGATCAGCTTGTCCAGGTTCTCCTGGTCACTGGCGGTGGGGCCGGCATAGCGAGCCGACCGCACGCCGGGGGCCCCGCCCAGCGCCTCGGCCTCGATCCCCGAGTCATCCGCGATCGCCGGCTGCCCCGTGGCCGCGGCCGCCGCCCGCGCCTTGGGGAACGCGTTCTCGGAGAACGTGGCGCCTGTTTCAGGCGGTAGCTCCACGCCTTCGGGCAGGGGAACGACCGAGATTCCGGCCGGCGCGAGCAGCCGCTCGACCTCCCTGACCTTGTGCGGGTTGCGGGTCCCGAGCACGAGCGAGGAGACCCCGGGCATCTGTCACACGGCGGCGGCGGCCACCGCCTCGTCCTGGAGGGCCCTGAGGCTGTCGATTCCCGATGCGGCCAGGCCCAGCAGCTCGTCCAGGTGAGCGCGGGACAGTGGGGTCCGTTCGGCCGTGGCCTGAACCTCCACGAGTCCACCGTCGCCCGTCATGACCACGTTGGCGTCCACCTCGGCCCCGGAGTCCTCGGAGTAGTCAAGGTCGAGCAGGGCCAGCCCCTCCACCATGCCGCACGAGACGGCCGCGACGGTTCCGGTGAGAGGGGATCGCTCCAGCTTGCCCTCGGCCAGGAGGCGGTCGCAGGCCAGGCGCAGCGCCACCATGCCCCCGGTGATCGACGCGCAGCGCGTGCCGCCATCGGCCTGCAGGACGTCGCAATCGACGTAGATGGAGTGCTCTCCCAGCGCGGCGAAATCCACCGCCACTCGCAACGAGCGCCCGATCAGGCGCTGGATCTCCACCGTCCGCCCGTCCGGGCGTCCCTTGCTCACGTCACGCTGCTTGCGCTCGCCGGTGGACGCCGGGAGCATCCCGTACTCGGAGGTGACCCACCCCCGGCCCGATCCGGCCAGCCAGCGGGGCACGCTGTCCTGGACCGAGGCGGTGCAGATGACGCGGGTCTCGCCCATCTCGATGAGGGCGGACCCCGTGGCGGTGCGGACGAACCCGGGGGTGATCGTCGTGGGCCGGAGCTCGCTGGCGGACCGGCCGTAGCTGCGGGCGTTCGCGGGGTCGGTCGCGCTCGTGGGGTCGGTGCTCATGCCGCCATCCTTCTCTGGAGGTCCACTGCCTGGACATCGCCGAGCGGCATCTGGAGGAACCGTGTACCCAGCTCCCGGAAGCCGTCCGGGTCGCCCGTGCACTGGAAAGCGTACGTTCCCTCCTCCTGTTGGGGGTTGAGGAGGTCGCGCGCGGCCAGCGCCCGCTCGGTGCTCCGGGCCACGCCCGATCCCGACGAGACGAGCGTCACCCCGCGGCCCAGGATCCGCTGGAGGATGGGGGCGCACAGGGGGTAGTGGGTGGAGCCGAGGATGACCGTGTCGACGCGGGCCTCCTTGAGGGGGGCGCAATAGCCTCGGACCGTCTCGACGACCTCCTGATCCAGGGGGAACCCGGCCTGGATGATCGGGGCCAGGTCCGGGCAGGCCACGCTCTCCAGGTGGACGTGCGGGTCGGCGGCCGCCACCGCGCGATCGTAGGCGCCGCTGGCCACGGTGGTGGGCGTGGCCAGGAGGCCCACCCGACCGGTGTGGCTGGCCACGACGGCCAGCTGCGCGGCGGGACGGAGCACGTCGATCACGTCGATGTCGTGGCCCTTCGTCTTCAGATGACTCTCCACGGACTGGAGCGCGGCCGCGCTGGCCGAGTTGCACGCGATCACCACGAGCTTGGCGCCCTGGGTCACCAGATGCTCGGCGATCTGCGTGGCGGCACTCTGGAGTTCCTGCGGCGTGCGACCGCCGTAGGGGAAGCGGGCTGTGTCCCCCAGGTAGAGGTAGTCCTCCCCGGGCAAGGAGACCAGCAGCTCGTGCAGGACGGTCAGACCGCCCACGCCGGAGTCGAACACGCCGATGGGATCTTCAGGGCGGAGCACTGGGGTGATGGTGCCAGAGGGGGCGGGCGAGCGGGGTTCGGCTTCGGGGTGCGGGTGGCGGGGCCTGGCGGTGACGAGCAGGTGCCTACGTGCGCCCTTAGGAGCCCCTCCTATACTGCCGCCGTGAATTCGGACCTACGCCAGCGGGGGCAGAGGCGCCGCCGAGCACGCTATCTCCGGCGGCTGCGGGAGCTGCAGCTGAGGGACATTGGGGGCTTCATGGTGGAGCTTCAGCGCTTCGAGCGCCAGCGTCCCGACCTCGTCCAGGAGAAGGTCAGCGCGGCGGCAGAGACCGACCGCGAGCTGCGGGGGCTGGAGCAGTCTCTGCACCAGGAGGGCCATCCGGGTGACGTCAGGCAGCCGGGCATCGGAGGCGCCTGCTCGCAGTGCGGCACGGTCCATGGCAGCGTCGACAGGTTCTGCTCGTGGTGCGGCCACCAGCTGTGAGCGCCGATCCGGCGACGATCAGCGCCTCTGAGGAGGCCACGCCCGCACGGGCCGGCGACGACGCGGCTCGGCCTCAGCAGCCGTGCGCCGCCTGCGGCGCGCCCATGGCCGAGGATCAGGAGTGGTGCCTGGAGTGCGGGGCGGCCCGGACGTTGATCCATCCTCCGCCTGACTGGCGGGCCGGGGTGGCGATCGTCCTGGGGGTGATCGCGCTGGTGGCGATCGTGGTCATCATCGTGTGGCCGTAGGGCTGGTTGGCGGGGGCGTCCGCGCGGGCGGCCCCGGCGGCACGGCGCCCCGCCGCGGGCGAGGGACGGCGGCCCTCAGCCCGTCAGCGCAGGCCACCATCTGACCAGCCGGGCCGTGGCCTCCTGGGCCAGCGGCACAACATCCAGTTCGGTGTCCGCATCGACCGAATCCGGCGCGCTGATGGCCTGCATGGTGGCTGCCACCGAGCGGGCCAGGGCGTCCAGGGCGTAGCCGCCCTCCAGCACGCATCCCAGAGGGATCCCCAGGGACTCGGTGACCCTCCGCATCGACGCCGCCATCGTGGCGAAGCCATCGTCGCTCACCCGGCAGTCGGCCAATGGATCCTCCCGGTGGGCGTCATAGCCGGCTGAGATCAGAACGAGCTCAGGCTGGAATGCCTCGGTCAGCGGCACGGCCACGTACTCGACCAGCGACTCGAACACCTCGTCCCCGCTCCCGGCGGGGACCGGAAGGTTGATCGTGTAACCCTCCCCCGGCCCGGAGCCGACATCGCCGGCCGGCCCAGTTCCCGGATAAAGCGGCCACTGGTGGATGGAGACGAAGAGCACCTGGTCTGAGGCGTGGAAGATGTCGTTGGTCCCGTTGCCGTGGTGGACGTCCCAGTCGAGGATCATCACGCGGTCCAGCCCGCGGTGCTGGAGGGCGAAGGCGGCCGCGACGGCCACGTTGTTGAACAGGCAGAACCCCATGGCCTGATCCTGTGTGGCGTGGTGGCCCGGCGGTCGGTGCGCGGAGAAGGCGCAGTCCGCCTCGCCGTCCAGCAGGAGCTCGACCATCCGCACGGCACCCCCGGCCGCGTGCAGCGCGGCCTCGAAGGACCCGGCGCTGGCCACCGTGTCCAGGTCGATCGCCCCTCCCCCACGGGCTGACAGGCGCTCGATTGAGGCGACATGCGAGGCGGGATGGACCGCCGTCAGGATCGTCTGATCGACGGCGGGCGACTCGACCCGCTCGAACCCCAGCCACTCCTGCCGGGCAAGCTCTTGCTCGATGGCGGCGATCCTGGCCGGCTGCTCGGGATGGCCCCCGGTCTCGTGCCGGTAGGACGAGGGATGCTCCAGGAACACGCTCCTCATCGCGAGTACCGTACCGGCATTGACTGCGCGCGAGACTCAGGTTGCCGTCGTCGGCGCCGGCGCGGCCGGACTCTACACCGCGCTCTGCGCCTCCCGGGAGGGGGCCGCGGTCACCCTCGTCTCCACGACCGCGCTGGCGGAGTCCTCCACGTATTGGGCCCAGGGTGGACTGGCCGCCGCGCTGGCCGCTGACGACGGGCCGGAGCGCCACCTCCACGACACGATCGCGGCCGGCCGGGGCGCGGTGCGCGAGTCGGCGGCGCGCGTGCTCTGCGAGGAGGCGCCGCGGGCGGTGGAGGACCTCCAGGCCCTGGGCTTCCAGTTCGACACCGATCCAGGGGGTCAGCTGGCCCTGGGATTGGAGGGCGGTCACTCGGCCCGACGGGTCGTCCACGCGGGCGGGGCGGCCACCGGTCAGCGCCTGATCCGCTGGCTCAGAGAGCTGGCGGCCGAGGCTGAGGGCGTCGAGGTGCTGGAGGGCCGACGCGCGATGTCACTGCTCACCAGCCAGGGGCGCTGCCGCGGTGTCGTGCTTGACGACGGCAGCTGGCTGGTGGGGGCGGCCACCATCCTGGCCACGGGAGGCGCGGCCGCGCTGTGGGCTCGAACGAGCAATCCCCCGAGCGCCACCGGAGCCGGGCTGCTCCTGGCCGCGGGGGCCGGAGCAGAGCTGGCAGACCTCGAGCTGGTCCAGTTCCACCCCACGGTGGTGGCGGCCGCCGATGGAATCGATGGGTACCTGGTGACAGAGGCGGTGCGGGGCGAGGGCGCCCTCCTGCTGGACGCGGCAGGGGAGCGGTTTGTGGACGAGCTGGCGCCGCGGGATGAGGTGGCTCGAGCCATCCAGCGACAGCTCGTCCTGAGTGGTCAGCGGTCGGTGAGCCTGGACATGCGGGAGGTCGACCCGGGGCTCTTCCCCAACGTCGTGGCAGCGCTCCGCGAGGCGGGCATCGACCCCGCGCGGCAGCTGGTTCCCGTCGCGCCCGCCGCTCATTACATGATGGGGGGAATCGCCACCGATCTGGATGCCCGCTCCACGCTCCCCGGGCTGTATGCGGTGGGCGAGTGCTCGTGCACCGGCGTGCATGGGGCCAACCGGCTGGCCTCCAACTCGCTCACGGAGTGCTTCGTGTTCGGCGCCCGGGCCGCCCGAGCAGCGGCTTGCGAGCAGGTCGAGCCGGGCCGGCCCGTCCAGGCGCCCCCGCTGGGCGGTGCCATCGCACCGCCGACGGCTCGCAGCCGCGAGGCTCTGTGGCACGACGCGGGGCTGGAGCGGGATGGTGAGGGTTTGCGCGGGCTTCTCGGCGACCCGCATCCGCTGGTGTCGCTGATCGCCCGGTGTGCGCTGGCCCGGGAGGAGAGCCGGGGAGCGCATCAGCGAAGCGATTTCCCTGACGTGGACCCCTATCTGGACGGGCAGCACGTGACCGTCGGCGCCACCGAGGAGCCTGTCCTGAAGTCCTGGGGCTGATTGGCCTTCGGCCGGGGGTGGTCCGCTGCTGGCAGGGCTCCGGGGGCCGGGGGATGAGGCCAGGGGACGAA
The DNA here is from genome assembly GCA_045805485.1 of Solirubrobacteraceae bacterium. Taxonomy (GTDB): domain Bacteria; phylum Actinomycetota; class Thermoleophilia; order Solirubrobacterales; family Solirubrobacteraceae; genus Palsa-465. The sequence continues at coordinate 20,045 of JBJMLC010000053.1, forward strand.
TTTTTTTGCCGTGACGGCAAAGTTTTCGGTTAACCGGCAGTTAATACGTAAAGCCTCGTGCGCTTCACAAGCCGGCGAGATACTGCGCCGGCAGATCCCCAGAAATGTGTCCCCGGCACGGGTGAAAGGAGTCTCAGGTCTGCATGTACAGGTTCAGCCGCGCGATCTACCGTGAGCTTGCCGACCAGATCGCGGAGGATCCCCACAACGCGGACTCTTACGTCCACCACGAACGCGTCCTACGCGCCTGCGAGGCCGCCGTGGAGCGTCTCGCCACCGATCGACGCTATTTCGCACATCCGTCTCGCACGCTGTTCTGCGACATCCGGGCGTATTTCCCGATGTCCGAGCAGGAGCGTGTGCTCCGGGTCATTGAGCTGTATCTGGGGCTGGCGGACGAGTTCCTTCGGCGCCTCCCTCAGAATGGATTCGATGCCTACGGCAACCCGCTGCAATGTCGCGCCAGCACGCGTAAGGGAACGCCATGCCAGCGGATGCCGCTGCCACACAATGGATACTGCCCGTCTCACCAGCACCTGGCTGAGACGGAGGATGAGCTGGCGCTGGCCGCTTAGGCTGGCGCTGGCCGCTTAACCAGGCGATCGGCGCGACCGCGCGCACCGCCTGAACTGGCGTATAACGCGTCCATGCTTCTCGGCGTGGACGTGGGTGGAACCTTCACCGACGCCGTGCTGGCGCTCGGCGAGGAGATCGTCACCGCCAAGGCCCCCACGACGCCGGACGACCAGTCACGCGGCGTGATCGCCGCGGTCCAAGCCGCGCTTGAGGAGGCGGGACGATCGGCCGGCGAGGTGACACGGTTCTGCCACGGCACGACCGTGGCCACGAACGCGCTGCTGGAGGGCAACGTGGCCCGGACGGCGTTCGTGTGCACCGAGGGCTTCACGGATCTCGTGGCCCTGGGGCGTCAGAACCGTCCCGAGCTCTACCGGCTGTGCGTGGCTCGCCCCGCACCTCTGGTACCCGAGGAGCTGCGCTTCCCGGCGGCTGAGCGGATGACGCCGGACGGGCCGCTGCGACCGCTGAGCGAGGACGCAGCGCGCGAGGTGGCCGAGCGGGTCGCCCAATCCGGCGCGGAGTCCGTAGCCGTGGCTCTCCTTCACTCCTATCGGAACCCGGAGCACGAGCGGCTGCTGGCGGAGGACCTCAGGAAAAGGATTCCTGATGTCCACGTGTCGCTGTCCAGCGAGGTGGTGGGCACGTTCCGCGAGTTCGAGCGAGCCTCCACCACGGAGGTCGACGCCGCCCTCTCCCCCCTGCTGGGGGACTACCTGCGACAGCTGACCCTCCGCTCGGACGAGCTCGGCCTTCCCGAGCCCTCCGTCATGCAATCCAATGGCGGGCTGATCGACGCCGAGGCGGCCGCGGGCCACGCTTCGTGGACGGTGCTCTCCGGACCGGCGGGAGGGGCGGCCGGGGCGGCGTTCCTGGCCCGAGCCACCGGAACCGAGCGGGCCCTGTGCCTGGACATGGGCGGGACGTCGTGCGACGTGTGCCTGGTGGACGGCGGCGCGGTGCGTGAGCAGAGCTCCGGGGAAATTGGCGGACGGCCGCTGGCTCTCCCGATGCTGGCCGTGCAGACAGTCGGCGCGGGCGGCGGTTCGATCGCGTGGCGAGACCCGGGCGGCGCGCTGCGGGTGGGGCCGAAGTCAGCGGGCGCCGATCCCGGCCCGGCGTGCTACGGGCGGGGAGGCACCGAGCCCACCGTGACCGACGCCAACCTGCTGCTGGGACGCCTGTCCGCGGAATCGCCGCTGGCCGGCGGGGTGCGGCTGGACCTCGGCGCAGCCGAACGGGCCATCGACGGACTGGCCGCCAGCTTGGAGCTCCCGCCTGACCGGTGCGCGGAGGGAATCCTGCGGGTCGCGGTGGCCGAGATGGTCCGGGCGGTGCGGGTGGTCACCGTGCGCCGGGGAGTCGACCCCCGCGACTATGCCCTGCTGGCGTTCGGAGGCGCGGGACCGCTCCACGCGGCTCAGATCGCCCAGGAGCTGGGCATGCGGAGAGTGCTCTGCCCGCGCGCGTCGGGCGTGCTGGCCGCGCTGGGCCTGATCGTCTCCCAGCGCCGCCGCGACGCGCAGCGCAGCGTCTTCCTGTCAGGTGAGGCCCTGACGCGGGAGGCGGTGGCGGACGTGGTGGCTGAGCTGGCAGCGGCTGCTCGGGAGGCGCTGGGAGAACCTGACGCCGACGTCGAGATGGTCTACGAGCTTCGCTATCGCGGGCAGTCGTTTGAGCTGCCGATCCAGGCCGGACCCGACCCCACGCCCGATCAGCTGCGCCAGGCCTTCGAGGCCGAGCACGAGCGGCAGTACGGCTACGCCGACTCCGCCCAGTCCCTGGAGCTGGTGACGATCCGGGTCAGCGCGCTCACCCCGGGCACCGACGTCGCGCTGGCCAAGTCCGCCGACCTCGGTGAGGCGACGGCGACCCGTCGGCCGGCCGTGTTTGGCGGGCGGCAGGTGGAGGTTGAGGTGATCAGGGGCGCCCCGGCGCCAGACAGCCGCATCAGGGGACCGGCGGTGATCGAGCTGCCCGACTCAACAGTTGTCGTGCCCCCGGACTGGACGGCGGAGGTCGATGCGACGGGCACGATCGTGCTGGA
>JBJMLC010000054.1:0-38271 GCA_045805485.1 Solirubrobacteraceae bacterium
CGCGTGCATGTACTCGCGGTTGGACAGCGTCGCTGCCATCAACGAGCAGTGGAAGTGATCGAACGTTGTGAACGCCTTGGCCGCGGGCTGGATGAACCCGAGGTCGCCGTCGCGGTAATAGGAGATGGCGAACTCGTCGTTGCCCGTCTTCAGGAAGCCGTCACAACGACCACCGTGCAGCTGCCGGCGGCCACCGTCCCACGAGTGGTCTGGATCTGGATGCCCGCAGCCCTGCCAGTTCGGCGCCAGCGGTCTGGTCTTCAGCCTGTGCCCAGAGCGATCCACGTAGCTCAGGCCGGCCTGACGGCCGTCGGCATTCGGCATCCAGCCCAGGTAATGATCGAATGACCGGTTCTCCATCATCAGCACGACGAACGTGTCGATAGGGAGGTTGCGAGGCGCCGGCAGGTGCGAAGAGCGGACCTGCCGCCGGGCAGCTTCGGCGACGACCGTGTCCGGTCCCAGAACGAGACCCAGTCCAGCCCCCAACCCCGCCGTCATGGCCGTCCGCTGAAGGAACTCGCGGCGGCGCAGGTATTCGTCCGGCGCCTCAAACGCGAGTTGCTCGGCGTGCTCTGGGTCGCGCAGATCCGTCACTGCCCGAAACCTAACGCGATCAGCCTGGCGGATATGTCAGTTCCGTGAACCGGGGGCATTACTCAGCCAAATTCAAACTGGCCGGAGGGGTCGGATGCGGTGAATGCGTCTGGGCGGCAGGGTTGGTTGAGGAGTGTGTCGCACGCGGGGTAGCCGGCGCGGGCACGGGCTCCGGGTACGGTGCCCACCACGATCTTGGAGCGATGTTTGGAGTCGTGCAGGATGCTGTTGACCCCGGCGTTCGCGAGCGGCTCGAAGTTCCATCCGCCGGTCTGGCTGGGAGTATCGACGATCAGTCGGATCCGAGACCCGGCGCGGAACACGTAGTCGAATGGAAACACCGCGAGCCGCATGAACGTTGGCTTGCCCGGCACGAGTGGCTGGTTGTCAGTCAGGAAGTCTGTCTCCACCGGCAACGTTGGCGTGCTCGCCCGGCGGTCCAGCTTCCGCTGCGAGGCGCGCAGCCACCCGCGGGCGACGTAGACCTCCTGGCCGTCAGGCCGGACCTCGGTGATGGTGGCCTGGAGGTTGGTGTCGGTGGCGGTGGATTTCAGCCACAGATTGAGGCTGGCGGGGCCGAGCAGCTCGACCGCATGGCGTAGCCTGGGCGTCGTGTAGGCAAGCGCGCCGTCAGCGGCGCCCGGCTGTTTCCACAACTGGTTCTGCTGGCCGAACACGACCCCGTCTTCGGTACCTGTCGACACGGTCGGCGAGAGGTAGCTGTCGGCTGGTTCCGCCCGCGACGGGGACGCAGCCGTCAAAGCTGCGCCGCTTCCCAGGTACAGCTGGTTGGTCTGGGTGGCGGGCGGCCAGGTCGAACGGGTGGTGACCCACGTCGGCTCGGCGTCGGCCGCGCCCTTCGTCTCATGCCAGATCCGCATATGCGGGGTCTTCTCGAAGTGGTTGTGGTTGCCCTTGACGAACCGATCGAAGAACCGCACGAGCTCGTTGGTGATGCGTTTCGAGTTCACGCACATCGAGTGGTAGCCGTTGGCTGCGACCACCCAGGTTCGCGCGGGGTTCAACCTGGGCCACAGGGTCCAGGTGCTGCGGCTACCCACCTCGTCGTCCTGCCACGTCGCGCAGCCGAAGGCGGGCACGGCGATCCTGCTGGCCGCGGCACCGACAGTCTTGGATTTCCAGAACGAGTCCATGTAGTGGTGCTCGATCCCGGACACGAAGATGTTGGTCGGTGGGTTGACCGTGGCCGCGGTGGCGGCGTCCTGCCCGCAGTGCGGATCACCCGCCGTGACTCCGTTCAGCGCACTGCTGGTCGAGGCCGCGGGCTGATCCCCCAGCGCCCAGAACGCGCCGAACTCGGCGTCACCGACCCCACCGGGGTAGGCCACGTCGCGATACACGTCGTCGACGATCTGCCACGGCGCGATTGCGTCCAGGCCGGCCGGATGCAGCGCGGCGACTCCGGGTTGCATGAGGCCGGGGAACGAATCCCCGAACATGCCGACATGCCCGGTCGACCAGGACTGGCGAGCCGCCCACGCGACCGCCGCCGCCCCGTCCCTGTGCTCCACGGGGCTGCGGAAGTCGAACTGTCCCTCTGAGCAGCCCGTCCCGCGCATGTTGACGCCCAGTACGGCGTAGCCGGCCGCCAGCAGCGCCGAGGCATCGTGGCCCTCGTTGCAGGTCATCGGATCGGTTCCCTCACAGTAGCCGTCGTACTTCATCGCCACCGGAAACCGGCCGCGGGCGGCTGGAAGCTCCACGGCATAGCGGAGCTTCACACCATCCGACATCGTGATGTAGCCCGTCTTTTTCACTGGGGCGGCCTGCGCTTGAGCGGACCACGCCACGCACACCAGCAATGCGAGCAATGCGGAACGTAAGAACCTGGACCCTACGAGCATCAGCCGGCGCCCGTGTAATGACGTCCGAAGCCGAGTGTCCCCTGGTGCTCTCCGGCGCCGGAGAACGACAGTGTCCGCCCATCTGAGAGAGTCAGCGTCGCCGGGCCGTCAGTCGTGATGTCGTAGTCGAAGGTATGACCAGCGAGACAGGCCGCTGATGCCGCGATGCGCAGCGCCGAGACATTCGTCAGCGTCCCGGTGAGGCGATAGGACTTCGGCAGCGCCTTCAGGCCGGTCTGGTCACGCTCATCGCTGACCCAGGGCACCGGATCGGTCCCCGTACGCGTGTTTGTCACGCTGGCCGGCTGGGTTCCTCCGCATGCGTGCGTCGTCAGGTCGACCGTCTCGTACTTCGTCGGCGGTGCGCCGGCGCCGGGTCTGATCCCGGACACCCAGTAGGCGTGGTCATGGAAGATCCCGAGCCTCGCCGGCACCGAGTCCAGGAAGGGCGCGGTCGTATAGGTGACGCGGGGCGGGTTGTGGACGAGCGTCCAGCCCTTACTGTCCGCAGCCTCCTTCTGCCAGTTGTCGAGCAGCGCGTAGGTCAGGTGCTCGGCGGCCGGGTGCATGTAGAACCTGTAGATGTCGTCCGTGGCCTTGAACGCGTTGTCCATCGCCTCGCCCGTCCACACGTGGACGAGCTCGTCCGCGCCGCTGTAGAGCATGTCGCTGGGCACGCGGCGAAGGTTGCCGACGAAGTCGACGGCGTTGCCAACGGCGCCGGCGGTGTAGTCGATTGTCCCCTTCTGCGGGGTGCCGTTGTCGTCATCACCGGTGAACCCGACCCAGTCGACGAGACCAGCGAAGCGGTCCGGGAACAGCTCGGCGATGCGGTAGGCGATGTAGCCGCCCTGGGAGTATCCGCCTGAGTAGACCTTGTTGCGATCGATGTTGTAGCTGCGCTCCACGTCGCTCATGACGTCCATGTGGTCCCGCTCGGAGTAGTCGGCGTCCCAGCCTTCGTTGCCGCGTGCCTCGGGCGTGACGAGGATGCGGTGCAGCTTCTGGCCGAACTGCTGTTGTATGCCCGGCTGGTTGATCAGCGAGGACAGGCTCGCGCTGGAACCGTGGAAGACCATCTGCATGCCGTACTGGCCGCTGCCGCCGCTGGGGATGTAGATGCCATAGGGCTGGTAGTGGCCGAGATACTGGTAGCTCTGCTCGAAGCCCAGCCGCGTGGGGCTGCCACCGTCACCGCGTCCCGGCACGCCGGTCTCGCTGACGCCCTCGTTCTGTGGAGGGACGGTGAAGGCCGAGCGGTAGACGCGCTCGTGAAGGATCCCGGTCCGGACGTGGGTAAGCGGTTTGCTGGCGCCACGGAGGACCTCGGCGCGATTGAGGTTCACGCCGAACTGCGAGATGTCGCCACTGCTGAGCGCCGCCGCCTGCTCGTCTTCGAACCAAGCGCCGCTATCGCTGGAGGTCTCGTTGGTTCCAGCTGACGCCTTCTCGGCTGTCCCCCGAAACGCCACGTTCATGACCTGCCCGGTCGACCGGATCGCCGTTACGGCCTGCACACGCCAGTGGGCCCCCGCCGGCAGCGGCATTGTGCCGCTGACCGTGTTCGTCGCCGGGTCTCCATGCCTGAGGTAGGCGATTTCGTCCCAGCCCCTGGAGCTGACATCGAGCGCACCCCACTTCCCACCGCCGGTTCTCTGGTTGTGGTCGGTGTCGATCGCAACTGCGAGCGTCGTCTGACCGGGCTCGTAAAGCGCGTTGAGCAGGCCCGTGATCACCAGCTTGTTCCCGCGGGGACGAAGCGTCAGCCTGATGAGGTCCCCTGTGCCGTCGTCATGACCAGAGGGATACGTCTGGTCGCCGGCGCTTGGTGCCAGGCTCGCCGTCCGGTTCGTGCTGTCGAACGCCCCAGTGTCGGCGCCGAAGTCATCGTCGACGTAATCGGTGTAGACCAAGGTCCCCGCACACAGCCACGCAGAACCCCCAACCCACGATTGCGGGATACAGCTGTTTCCTCGCGCGCTGGCTGCAGAGGTCGTGCCGACCGCGAGGAGCACAGCCACGAGCAGGATGCGGCGGCGCATTGCCATAACAACGTCCTGGCGAGGAGAGACTTGCACCACCGCCCGGGACAGGTGGAGCGGTACGTAAACTACCGAACACCGCTTCGAAACCACGGGGAATCGCTCCGCCCACGCCCAAGGAGGCCACGAATGGCTCGCCAGTTCCGTCAGAAGCTCACGTTCGCGAACGTGTGCTCATTCACCGCCCTCGTTTTCGCGCTCGGCACCGGAGGTGCCTACGCGGCCAACACCATCGGCTCGGACGACATCATCAACGGATCCATCCAATCGGTCGACATCAAGAACTTCCAGGTCAAGACCCCCGATCTCGGCGCCGGCGCGGTCACCTCCCCCAAGATCGCCAACGGCGCCGTGGTCAAGTCCAAGATCGCCGGCGGCGCCGTGGTCAACTCCAAGGTCGCCCCCGGCGCGATCGACAGCAGCAGCGTGCTCGACGAGTCGCTCACCTCGTCGGACCTCGCCACAGACTCGGTGGGTGCTACCGAGGTCGCCGACGCCTCAATCGACAGCGGCGAGATAGTCGACAATTCGCTGTTCGCCGCGGACCTCGCGCCCAACTCGGTCGGCTCGTCAGAGATCGCCGCGAATGCCGTCGGCTCCTCCGAGGTCGCCGATGAGTCGCTCACGCTCACCGACACCGCTGGCGCGGCCAAGAACGGCACCGTCTCGCTGAGCGGGATCCCCAACGGGCGCTGTACGCAGGTCATTTTCAACGTCACCGGCGCCGAGGTGGGCGACTCGCCGATCGTCACCACCCGGGCCGCGATCCAGAACGGGATCGTGCTCTATCCCAACCGCGTGGCGTCCACCGGCCACGTCGAGGTGAACGCCTGCAACTTCACGGGCACTTCCATGACGGCGATCAGCAGCTTCCCCATACGGGTCATCACGCTCCGCTAGCCGTAGTTCCCGAGGACGTTCTTCATCCGGGCCTCCCAGGAGGCTGGTGGTTGTCGAGGCCCACTCTCGAACATCACCACTACCTAGCGCTCGTGAGTTCCGAAGCTAGGCGTGCTCGGTAGGGTCCCGGCTCATGTCTGAGGAGAGAGGCGGTGGTTCGAACCGGCTCCTGGTCGCAATGGCGCTCGCGAGCGGGATCACCTCGGTGCCCAACGCGGCGATCGTGCTGGCACTGCCCACGATTCACCGGCATTTCGACGCCTCGCTGACGGAGCTCGAGTGGACCGTGACCGGTTACCTGCTCGCCTACTCCGCGCTGATGATCGCCGCCGGCCGACTCGCTGACGTCTTTGGACGCATTCGCCTCCTGACGCTTGGGACGGTCGTGTTCATGGTGGCCTCGGTACCGGCCGCGCTCGCGTCAAGTCCGACGATCTTGATCATCGGACTGGTCGGCGTGGGCGTAGGCGGGGCGGTCCTGACGCCCGCGTCGCTGGCGATCGTGACCAATAGCTTCCGAGGCGTGCGCCGCGGGATGGCGGTTGGCGTGTGGGGCGGCGCGAGCGCGCTGTTTTCCGGGATCGCTCCCGCGATCGGCGGCCTGTTCACGCAGGAGACGTCCTGGCGCTGGATCCTGTGGCTGAACGTAATTGTCGGGGCGCTGATCCTGTTTGGCGTGCGGCGCGCTGCAGAGAGCTTCGACGAGGACGCGAGTCATCACATCGATGTCACGGGGATCGTCCTATCCGTGCTCGGCCTGGGTGCGCTGGTGCTGGCGTTCAACGAGGCACCGAGCCCGTGGCCGTTTTCATCCGCGAGGTTCGTGCTCGTCCTGGTCGGCGGCCTGTTGGTGCTGACGGGATTCGTGCTCCTCGAGCGAAGGCTGCGCGAACCGCTGATCGACCTCGCAATGTTCGCCCGCCGAAATGTGACTGGGGCGAGCGTCGTCATCTTCGTTCTGAACTTCGCGTTTGGTGCGGTCCTGTTCTTCGTGCCGCTCTATCTCGAGGAGCAGCTTGTCTTCGACGCGCTCAAGGCCGGGTTGCTGATGTTGCCGCTGAGCGCACCGCTGGTGGTCGCGATGCCGCTCGGCGGCCGCCTGTTCGAGCGCTTCGGGCCGATCCCACCGATCGTCGCTGGAATGGCGCTGGCGGGCGTCGCGATGCTGCTGCTCAGCAACGCCTCAACGAGTACGAGCTATGCCGAGCTGTGGCCGTCGCTGGCACTGCTGGGGCTTGGCGTTGGCACGGCGCTCACTCCGCTGAACCTCGCCGCGCTGAATGCGACGCCAACCCGCAACCACGGCACCGTGGCGGCGATTCTGGCGATGCTCGCCGGCCTCGGAGGAATGTTCGGGGTGTCCCTGTCGGGCGCGTTGTTCGAGCAGCTCCAGGCCAGCGACATCGTGAGCGCAGCAGCCGACCGCGGTGTCCAGATCACCCACGGTGCGGCCCGCACACTCGACGGCCTGATGTCCGGAACTCCATCCGCCATGCACGCGCTCGCGCACTACCCGGTGGCTCACCAGGCGGCGCTGAGGGCAGCGGTCCACGAAGGGTTCGTGTCAGCGTTCGCGGGGGCGATGGAGCTATCGCTCGGTCTGGTGATCGCCGGGATCGTCATCACGCTTCTCGTGATTCGACGGCAGGAGAAGACGGTGGCGCTACCCGTCCCGAACGTCACTCAGCCCTTCTCAGGGCTTGCACCGCGACCCTAGTCGCTGCCGAGCGTTAAACGAACGCCCCCGCCGGCTGGAGGAAAGTCCTCCTGGCCTTCATCCGATTGAGGCCCAGCGAGGAGCACTCTGCGGAGGCGGGTGGCCTCAGAGACCGATCGCTTGGGGGAAGGTGAAGTAGTGGTCGGGGTCGATGCTCTTGCGGATTGCTTCTAGACGCGAGAGATTTTGGGCGTAGTAGGCCTTCGGCCAGTCCTTCAGGGTCGGATCGATGTAGTTCTGGTACGCCTGGCCTGAGACGTACGGGCGCATTTTTTTCCATGCCTGTTCGATCCAGTCTGGCGTGGCGCCGTTGCCGTAGTACTGGATGCAGAAGAGCTGCTCGCGGTGGACGAACGCCGTGGCGGTCGGGGCAATCCTGTTCACCGCCCCGCCGTATGAGTCACACAGGAGAGCGCCGGATCCTGGCGCTTCGACGGCCGAGATTAGTGCCGCGCGTCCTGCGCTGGGTAGCCGCTTGGCCACGTAGTCCGACTTGGCGTTGAAGACGACGCGGGGCATTGTCGCCCCTGGGGCGGTACCCACCGTGTGGCATGCCGCAACCGTCTTGCCGGCGCAGCCGGCCAACAGAAGTTGCAGAGGGAAGTAGGCCAGGTCGGTCGCGCTGCTGAGGTTCGCTCCCGGCACGGCGAGTATTGGAGCGAGTAGCCCCGGGAGCGCGGCAGAGGAACCGAGATACTGTCCGTTGGCGTTGATTGAAGGAGGGCTCCCGGAGTCCAGGTGGAGGATCGAGGTGATCTTGTCTGTCGTGTGGGGCGCCCAGGCCTGCCATGCCGCGATTGCCTCGTCTGCTGACGACCATGGCCACGTCACGCTGAAGTAGGCAGCGCCGCTCGGGAGAGGATGAACTTTGAACGTAAATTCGGTTACGACGCCAAAATTGCCGCCGCCGCCGCCCTTTAGAGCCCAGAGTAGGTCTGTATCGCTCGTATCGTCGACCTTCCGCAGCTGGCCGTCGGCGGTCACGATTTCTGCTCCGATCATGTTGTCGGCGGTCAGCCCGAAATGCCTCGACGCGAGGCCGAAGCCGCCACCGAGCGTGACGCCAGAGACACCGACGGATGGGCAGGAGCCGGCAGGTATCGTCGCGCCAGACTTGGCGAGTTCCGCGTACACGTCAACCAACTGGGCGCCTGCGCCTACGGTGGCCGTGCCGGAGCGCCTGTCAACGTGGATCGAGTTCAGCCTGCGCAGGTCCAGCACGACCCCGTCTGAAATGGTCGAGTAACCGGCGTAGCTGTGGCCGCCTGAGCGCGCCCGCACCGGGAGGCCGTGGGATACGGTGAAGCGAATGGCGTTCCGTACGTCGACTGCGTCGACAGGGCGCGCCACCGCAGAGGGGAGGACGCCATCGAAGCGCGGGTTGAACAGATGAGCGCTATTGGCAAAACCTGGCTGGCCACGCTCGAATACCGTCCCCCGGACCGCCTCCCGGAGTGTGGAGGGGCCCGCGGGGGGAACCCGGCGGGCGCGGGGAGTTGGCGACTTTCGCGGGTGCGTCGTCCGGGGTTTGCCACCAGAGCCGCACCCCACCGCGGTGAGCATAAGGCCGGTTGAGCCAGCGGTCGCGAGAAACGCACGACGGGTGAGAGGATCAGCTGTCACCGACGGGCTGGGAGAGGACTATCCGTACGGTCCAACGTCCGCATGCGACGCGTAGGAGCGCGCATTTTGCGGCGTATAGGCGTCCATGGCAGCCTGGGTGATCTGGACCAGGGCGTGTGGATCCGATGTACCGCTGATGAAGCAGGTAATGAGCACAGCTCCTGTCGAGCAGCGTTCTGAGTAATACCGGCCAGCCTTATGACTCCATGCACGCAGCGACGACGTGTCGCGGCCGGTTTCCCTGGCCAGGTAGTACTCATAAAAAGTGTTGCTTGCCAGTCGGCATGAGACCAACTGAGTCGCCGTCACACCAGGGGAGCACTGCTTGGTGACGACCGGATTGGTGGGCGGCTGCCCACCGGAACCGCTGCCTTGGTTCTGTGAAGAACCGCCGCCTTGGTTCTGTGAAGAACCGCCGCCTTGGTTCTGTGAAGAGCCTCCGCCGCCTCCGTTATGAGCCGCAGGGTTCGTGTGTTGATTGCTGGATGAGCTATGGCTGCGGCTGATCAGAATCGCCGCCGCAGTGCCGGCAATCGCCAACGCAAGGGCGAAGATCGCGACAACCAGCGCGGTCAGCCAAGGTCGTCGGCCGGAATCGCGGACTGTTGGTCCAGGTGCGGCCCGCCCAGGACGGTCCGGGCCTGGAGGTGTCGGCAGCCGCACGGCGGTCGCCGCGACGTCCTGTCGTGGTGACGGCTTTGTCTCCTCGACGTCCTGTCGCGGTGACGGCTTTGTCTCCTCGGGGATCCGAACCGGTGGAACCGGTGGAACCGGTAGAGCCAGTTTGGTTTCTTCCGTAGCGCCCCTGGCAGCGGCTAGAGCGGCAGCGCCCAACGCACCAGCCGTTGGATAACGCTCATCTGGGCTCTTCGCCATGGCGCGGCTAACGACTTCGTCGAATTCGGCCGGGGCATCCGGTACGACCTCGGTGACCCGCGGCGGCGGCAGCGTCAGGTGCGCATACATGCGCGCTGCTTGGCCTTCTTGGGCAAACGGGACACGGCCCGTCAGCATCTCGAACAGAACGCATCCAAGTGAGTAGACATCGACACGCCTGTCGATTGCCCCGTCTTGCCATTGCTCAGGCGCCATGTAGTCAGTCGTGCCCACGGCCATGCCGGTCCCGGTCAAAGACACCTTTGTCATCATGTACTTAGTCAGCCCGAAATCTGTCAGGTAGACGTGGTCGCCACGGCGCCGACTCTCGACGAGCACGTTGGCCGGTTTGACGTCGCGATGCACCAGGCCCTGCTCATGCGCCGTATCGAGCGCGTCAGCGAGTTGGTCCACGATCCGCACGGCGCGTAGCGGATCGAGAGGAGCATCTCGATTAATGGTCTCGGCCAGGTTCTCGCCGCGGATAAATCGCATCGCGATGTACAGCAGATCGTCCTCCTCACCCACGCGGAGAACAGGGACGACGTGCGGGTGTTCAATGGATGCCGCGACCTGCGACTCCCGGAGGAACCGCGCGCGGAACGCGACATCATCCGCGAGTTCCGGTGCCACCACCTTGATGGCGACGACCCGTTCGGGGCGCGACTCGGTAGCGCGGTAGATGACCCCCATCCCACCTCGGCCGATGACCGCGTCTATCCGGTACCCGGCGAACTCACTTCCGGCGAACAACGCCCTCATTTGAGCGACCGTGAATGGCTCATGCCCCGAACCTCCGTCTCAAGAACCCGACGGGACGACTATACGCGCCGGAGCGCTGTCACGGGGAGGAATCGACAGCCAGCCTCGGTTGGGATACGATGTGCACGGCCGCTGACCCCGGGGAGCGATTCTGCTACAGGCCACAACACTGCCATCAGGTTGCCTGCGCGCGTCAACCCGCACGGCGGGCGCGGCAGCCGGACAGGCGGAAAGTTGAGGACACGCCTGGCACCCGCGTCCGTGGTGGTGTGCTTGCTGTGCGGCCCGTGTCTTGCAGCGGCGCCCGCTCGCGCTGCCTTCGCGCCCGGAAGGTTTGTAGTCCAGGGACCGGCGCTGTCCCCGCCCCTTGGCAAGGGCGTCTCCGTCTATCTCAAGCCCAAGGCGGTGGCGCTGGATGGCTGTCGTACCCGGAAGGCAGGGGTCGCCCCGCAGCGTGGAGGTGCCACCCTCACGGCGACGGTTCGGTGTGGGACGCGCACGCTCAAGCTGAGCGCCCGTATTCGCGGACAGGTGATGCGGGGCACGGCTGTATTCCGCACCAGGACGAGGCGCTTTACGGCGCGCCGGGCGCGGGTGACGGGAGTGCTTGTGACGGGCAAGCCGAGCGCGCGGGCGGTTGGCTTGATCCAGGCCGTCGGGCGCCCGCAGCGCTATACCGCCGGTGGTCTTGAGCGCATCCAGGGTCAGCTCATTGCGCGCAGCGAGTTGATCGTGACCCTCAAGCAGGACGCGACGGTCGGGCAGGTCAATGCGCTGCTCACGCGATTCGGCGGCGGGATCACTTCGTCGGTGAGGGGATCGGCCGTGGTGCTGGTCGGAATCCCCGACCCCGGCAGCGCCCAGGCGCTGCAGGCGGTCAAGCAGCAGATCGCCCAAAGTCCAATCGTCGCCCGGGTGGAGCTGAGTCCGATGGTCGAGACGACCGTGCTGCCGCCGGGAATCCTGTCGCCGCCGACGGCCTCGCAGCAGGCCGACTTGAGCCATCTGCTCGCGAGCGGCGTGGTCACGGCCTGGAACGCCAGGGCGGCGGCGAACCCGGCCAAGATCCCGACCGTGGTCATCGCGGACGAGTACGGCGGACGAAAGCTGTCACACGCGAATTTTCCGCACTTGAACGCGACTTACGAGCCGGTGGCGAGCGATTTCACGGTTGGACCGAAGTCCGTCAACGGCCTCACCCTGCCCGCTAAAGACCACGGCTACCACGTGACCGGGATCATTCACGGCGACTTCCCCGCCACCGGCGGCGCCGCGGGGCTGGTCACCGGTGTCCTTCCATTTCGGGCGCGGCTGGCGGCGTTGGATGTGCTCGACGTGGGGATCAAGGCCACCTCGGACGCGCTCATCAACGAGCTCGGTCGGGTTAGCGGCCACGCGGTCGTCAACACCAGCCTTGCTCTTGACCCTCCGGACGGTTTCACTGCGGCGAGTCGAGGGTTCGAGTGGATCTCGGACGTCCGGGCAGCGGGCAACCTGGAGCAGCGCGTCGTACACGCGACGGCGGCGGGCAACGACGCGAGAGAGGCGAGTGATGAGAGCCCGTGGACGGCGGCGGCGCTCAGCACCCAGTTCAACGACGCCCACGGCCGGCCCGTGACCCTCTCACCGCTGACGAACACGATGGTGGTGGAGAACGCGGTGGAGGGGGTTGATTCCGCCTCCCTCACCTGCCTCAATCCAACCTCGAGCATCCACGGCTCGATCGCTGCCCCGGGCACACATGTCTACTCCTTCAACGGTCAGGGCGGCGCGGTCAACCTGAACGGTACGAGCATGGCCAGCCCGGTCATAGCCGGCCTCGCGGCCTACATTTGGTCGATCGCCCCCGACCTGACCCCCCAACAGGTCATCGCCGCGATGCGCATGAACCCCCAGTCCCCAGCGCCCTGCTCGGGGCCGGTCGCGCCGCTGCTCGACGCCTACAAGGCCGTCCTCTCGCTCGACCAGTCCGGTCCGCCCACGTCCAGCGGTGATCCCGTCCGGCTCGCGATCCTCGACCTCAACGGCGACCACACGTTCACGCAGGCCGATCTCCAAGCCTGGATCCCCAAGATCGATCCCAACCGGACCGCCACCAAGCGCGACTGGTCCCGCGAGGACCTCAACGGCGACGGGTTCACCGGCGGCCACGGCACGGGCGAATTCGATCTCAACCGGGCCGGCTCCCAGCGCGCCGGGACGACCTCGCTGACGACCGTGCCCCTGGCTCCCGTGCAGCGCGTTCTAGACGAGAGCAGGGTCACCGACGCCGACATCCTCTGCTACTACGCCTACTCTCCCCTCTACAGCGGAAATCCCGACACCCGCACCCATCTACTGGACCCGGTCAGTGGCTGCAAGAAGCCCCCGACGTCCACCTGCTCGCTGACGGGATCGGCCGCGCAGGCGGATGGAACGTCGTTCGTCGAAGCCGACCCCGAGAGTGGGACGGTGCAGCACAAGGAGTCGTCGTCGCTGCCCTTCAAGCAAACCGCGTCGGCGGGTTCCGCGAGCGCGACCCAGGACTCGAAGGTCACCGGGAGCACGTCATTGACGCTCGACAGCACCTCGGACCTGTCCGGAAGCAGCCTCGACTTCGCCTATACCGGGCTCACGCGACGGTTCACGGTCACCGGGAACGGGGTCTGCGTGAAGCTCACGGGGTCTTTGGACGATCACCACGACCCGGGCGGAAGCCACGACAGTCAGCAGGTCAGCTTCAGTCAGGTGGGAGGGGGGAACATCTTCGACTTCGACGACAGCAACAACCCCACCTTCTCCCGATCCGCACAGCTCGGCGCTGGCACCTACCAGCTCGATATCTCGGGGATGTGCGAGCCCGACGACGGTCAAACCTGCACGGCCCATCTCGAAGCCAAGCTGGAGCTCACCCACAAGTAAGTCTCGCGCTGTCGCTCCACCGAGATTGGTTACCTGGGTGGGGCGGGGGTGAGGCCGTGGCGGCGCATTACCTCACCGATCGCGGCCAGGTTCGGGGGGCCTCCGGGGCTGGCGGCGAGGACCTCGGCGATCTCGCGGAAATACGCCGGGCCGAATACGCCCGGGGTCGCGATCGCCAGGAACGTCGCGCCGATATCGCCGCGATTCTCGAACCCGTGAATCTGCCCGCGCCGCACGCACACCGCCTCGCCGGGTCCGACGTCGACCGTCTTACCATCGATCGTCCAGGTCGTCGCGCCCTCCAGGCCGTAGATCGTCTCCTCGAAGCCGTCGTGGCTGTGGGGCGCCGGCATCCGCGAGTCGGCGGGGACGTAGCACTCGAACACCGTCGCGCTCCCGTTCGAGTCCGCGGCCTCGACCAGGAAGCGCACGCCGAGTTCACCGACCGCGATCGTCTCGTTGGCCATGGCCTTGTACATACTGGCTCCTTTCGGTCGTCCTGCACATATGGCCCTCTGGGCAAGGCAAGTGAGTAAAGCGACTTGACCACTCTATACTGGGGCACATGGGTTCGTCAAGTGGCTTTACTCGACCCGATGTTGGGCCGGCCCCGCCGCCGCTGATCGGGGCGCTGTTGCGAGTCCCATGGGAGACGGTGCGCAAGCGAATGCTCGCCGGCCTACACGACCGCGGCTTCACCGACCTCGTCGCAGCGCATGTGGACGTGTGGCAGTACCCCGGGCCCGAGAACCAGCGCCCCTCGGAACTGGCGACCCAGACGCGCATGACGAAGCAGGCGCTCAACTACCTCCTCGGCCAGCTCGAGCAGCTCGGATATCTGACCCGCAAAACCGACAGCACCGACCCACGCTCCAAGCGCATCCGCCTCACCCCCAGAGGCCATGCTGCAACCAGAGCAATCTACGAAATCGTTCAAGAGGTCGAAGCCGAATGGGCACAACAACTCGGGCCTCGAAAGTTCGGCCAGCTACGCCGCCTACTCACGCAGCTCAACGGGATCACGACGCCAACAAACGCCCAGACCTAGCCAAGAGGGGCTGATACCCGGGGTCGTCCGCGGCCCGGGAAGCTCCCCCGCCGCCGACGGGGTTCAGCCATCTCAGCGGCTGAGCCGGAACTGTGGCCGCACGCGATCGCCGAGCGAGATGGTTGGTCGGTAAGCGGGTAGCTAGGAGCCATGCAGTCCATACCCACGCTTGACCGTTACCGCTACGTCTCTGAGCTGGGGCGGGGAGGGATGGCGCATGTGGTGCTTGCGGAGGACGTTCTGCTGGGCCGCCGAGTCGCGCTCAAGCGCATGAATGCCGATGACGATTCCGGCACTGTGTTGCGCCTCAGGCGCGAGGCGCTGATCGGAGCTTCGGTCAGCCATCCAAATCTCGTCTCTATTTACGACATCGTGGCTGCCGAGGGCGGCGAGTACGTGATCGTAATGGAGTACGTGGAGGGGCGAACGCTGCGCGGTGCGCTTGCCGGCGGAACCCGATTATCCGTCTCAGAGTCTCTACGGATCCTGGACAGTGTGGCTGCGGGCCTCGATGCGATTCACGCGCAGGGCATCGTGCATCGAGATGTCAAGCCGGCCAACATCTTGTTGGCGAGCAACGGGGACGTGAAGCTGGCGGACCTTGGGATCGCGTCGGCGCCCGATCGAACACGAATCACCGCTGAAGGCGTCATTCTCGGCACGCTCGGCTACGTCACTCCGGAGCAGCTTGAGGGAGGTCCGGTCACCCCCGCGACTGACGTTTATGCGTTGGCCGTGGTGGCGCACGAGATGCTCTCGGGCCGCAAGGCTCGATCGGAATCCAACGCCGTGGCACTCGCCCACGCAATCGCTACGCGTCCCCCTCCCGACCTTCGCGAGGCCTGGCCGGAAGCGCCGGCAGCCGCCGCTGCACTGCTGATCCGCGCGATGGCCGTTGAGCCTGCGAAGCGACCGAATTCAGCCACCGAGCTCACCCGCGGTCTTCGCGACGCGATCGAGACCCCGGCCACCCTCCCGCACCGAGCGCAGCGCGCCCCGGACCAGCCAGTGGCTCGAAGGAGGCTGGGGCCGGTAGGCGCCCGGGGGGTGTCTACACCGGCCGTATCGGGGGCTGCCGTGGCTACCGGCCGCGCCAGGACGGCCACGCCCGATCCTCGACGCCTCGAGCCGAGAAGGGCTGAGCAACCGGCCCGTCGTCCCCGCGGCGATCACTCCACTCACCAGGAGCATCGGCGGCGAGGACTGGTCGTGGCTCCCTTGCTCGGGATCCTGATCGTGGCCGCAATCGCCACGGTACTGATTGCTAGGGGCACGGGCGCCCGGACTCCGGCTGCGGCCAACCGGTCTCGTTCACATCACGCCACCGCATCGCAGAAGCATTCGAAGGCCGCAGCGCGGGCCAGACACAACCCCAGTATCCACTCGAGCGGTCCTAGCGGCGCGGCCGCCGCGGCGAGCCCAGCCGCGACGCCCACGCCCACGCCGACAGCTGCGCCCTCAACCGATACTCCGATCGGTACCGCCGAGAGGTTCTACACCCTCGCGGCTTCTCACCACTATGCCGAAGCCTGGGCGCTCGCGGATCAGACATTCCGTGACCAGCTCGGCGGCTACGCAAGTTTCGAGAACGGGCAGGCACTTGACCGCTCGATCACGTTCGATTCCGCGCAGGTGGTGAACGAGACCACTGACAGCGCCACCCTTGACGTGCGCACGACGTCAGTTCGGGCCGATGGCACACAGCATTGCGCGGGGACCATCGACCTCCGGCGCGGTGGCTCGGGGTGGCTGATTCATTTGATCGGGATCAACTGCACTTAGCGCGCAGAGAGGGTCTGATGGCGGCACCAGACGAGCCTCGATGCTCTGGCCTTAATCGAACCGCCCCCCGCTGGTGCGGAGGGCGGTTCAAAAGGTGGAGACGGCGGGAATTGAACCCGCGTCCGCGATCGCGTGAAAAGTGGCGTCTACGAGCGTAGCCGGCGCTCTGATCTCGCCCTTGACTAGCCTCGCCGGCCGGGTTGTCGAGGGCCAACTCCGAAAAATGTCCTCGGATCGGCCGGAGCGATCCTCACCGAGCTAGCCCGCTAATTGATCCCGATTCCTCCGCCACGGGCGAGCGAAGGAGGGGATGACAGTCGATCTACTGACTAAGCAGCCAGACCGAGGTCAAACGTGTGCGAGTCCGCACTTATGGTTTTCCGGGTGTTTTACGAGGCCTCCCGGAACCTCGACTCGCAACCACCCCCACGAGCCGACCACGTCGAAGCCAGTCGTCCCCGGGGAAATTGCCTCTACGAAGTATAGCCCGGTAGGGATTGCCTTAACGGCGGCTTAAGAAGGCTCCGAACGCGATATTGCCGCGATATGCCGGGTACCATCGTCCATTGATTCAGTGGGTGGGGCCGTGGCCGGCGTGGGACCGGGCCACGCGGTGTTCCGCCCTGAAACCGTTTCCAGGAGGAATCATGCGCAGAACGCTAATCGCGGCTGCCGTGAGCGTCGCAGTGCTCGTCGCCGGATGTGGCTCGAGCTCGAAGACGACCACGACCCCCGCCACCCCCGGTGCCACCACTGGCACCACGTCATCCCAGGGCACCACGTCATCCCAGGGCACCACGACGGCCATGGCCACCACCGGCGCCGGCCCGACCATGGGTCCCGCGCCGTCCGGGAGCAAGTACAGCGCCCAGAATACGACCGTGCTGTCCCACATCAATGCGGCCCTGGTCAAGTTCTTCACCTCGAAGGGCTTCACCGGCGTGACCGCCAACTGCACGGGCGTCAACCCCTCGACGGCCTCGTGCAAGGTCACGGGCACGAACCAGCAGGGCACGACCAGCTCGGCTGTTCTGACGATCTCCGTGAACCAGACGACCGGTCAGCTCAAGATCGCGCACGTCAGCCAGTAGTCGACGTTCACGCGAACGTTTAGAGGAAAGGCCCCGCCCCGGCGGGGTCTTTCTTTTGCTCAGGCTGACCAGAGAGCCCCGGAGCCCGGGGCGACGGAGCCGGCCTCAGCCAAACGTGAACGCGTAACCGTGCACGCCGGGGGCGAAGTCCAGCCTGAGCATGTGCGTCTCCACACGCGGCAGGGAAACGACGCGGTAGAGGCGGTCGAAGGACACGTGCAGTGAGCCCTGTTTCACGTCCGCACCAGCCACGGCCTGCGGGATGGGATGGCCGTCCAGGAGCACCCGGACCGGGCGGACCGCTCCGGGCGAGCCGAGCACGATGAACACGCGGCGGGCGTGGAATTGGAGCGCCAACGAGGCGCCGCGGCCGGCGGTGGCGGAATCCGGGCTGATCCCCCAGCTCCCGCCATAGCTCAGCTGGTCACGTGCCAGCGCCTGCCGCTGGGATCCGAACTCATGGCGCCCGTTGAGGATCCGGCCGTTGGCAAAGCGCTCGGCCCGCAGCGCTCCCAGGTAGGACTCGGGGGTGATCTCCCCGCCCGAGGGCTCCTGGGCACTCACGCGGCTCATCCCGCCCAATCGGTGGGCGCCGTTCTCGCTCAGAAGCGTGCGGATGGCGGCTTCCTTGGCCGCGTAATCGCCTTCGCCGAAGGAGATCAGGCGGACCCGGCCCTGGGCATCGACCAGGTACTCGGCGGGCCAGTACTGGTTGCGGTAAGCGTTCCAGGTGGCGTAGTTGTTGTCCTGGGCCACCGGATAGCGGATCCCGTTCTGCCCGATGGCCGCCTGCACGTTCGAGGCCGAGTGCTCGAAGGGGAACTCAGGCGTGTGGATGCCCACGATCACGAACCCGTCCCGGTGGTACCTGGCGTACCACTTGTTCAGGTAGGGCAGGGTGCGGATGCAGTTGATACAGCTGTAGGTCCAGAAATCGACCAGTACCACGTGTCCGCGGAGCGAGGCCAGTGGCAGAGGCCGGTCGCCCGGGGTGTTGAACCAATGCTCTGTGCCCACGAACTGGGGCGCCTGCCCCAAAACGGGCAGCTGGTGCCCCGCGCGGGCCTGGGACACGCCGCCCGCCTCACTTCTCCGGCCGCGGACCGCCGTCAACTCCCCTTGGACAACCTTGCTGCCCTCCAGGCCGCTCGTTGGGTTGACCAGGAACGACGGCAGATCGCCCGCGATCGCGGTCTCGAAGCGGGTATCGAGGTTGAACAGCATCGCCGCCCCCACGACCACCATGACCACTCCCATGCCGATCTGGAGGCGACCCGTGCGCCGGACCAGCCTCCCCGCCAGCTTCCTCCCGCCAAGCATGATCCCGTAGAGGACGAGAGCCGAACCGACGCCATAGGCGAGCGCCACGGCCAGACGGGCCGCCGTGAACGACTGCGAGGCGGAGACGGTGATCACTCCGGCGAGGATTGGTCCGGCGCACGGGGCATAGACCAGCCCGAGCCCGCTGCCGACCAGGAACCCGGACCAGAAGCCGCTGGCCGTCCCAACCCGAACCCGGCCCGTCAGGCGGCTGAGCCAGCCCTCGGCCCGGGCCGAGACTGGGGGTAAGGCCAGCGTCACCCCGAATGCGATCAGGACCACTATGGCCACCGTGCGCAGCAGGTCGTTCGACAGGCCAAGGGCCGAGATCACGTAGACCAGAGCCACCGTGGCGAAGGTGAACGACACCGCGAGCCCGGTAACGATGCCCAACGGCCGCCTGCGGCCGCCCGTGATCCCGGCCGATAGCACGATCGGCAGCACGGGCAGCACACACGGCGATACCGCAGTGGCGGCGCCCGCCAGCACCGCAAACCCCAACAGCAGGACCATTCCCACAGAGTCTGGCAGCGATCTATCGCGGGCTGTTGAAAAAGATCGTAAGAGCGCCGGGACGCTCGTCGACCGCTGTCAGACTTAAGTGACCATGCAGCCTGGGAATCCATGGGTCCCCCTTCCGGCGCCTCAGCGGCAGCCGGTCCTGGAGCCGACGCCACCGAGCGATGGCGAGTGGAGCTTGCCCGCCGGGACCTCCGGTCGGCGCCGGCGATCAGGCTGGACAGGCAAGCTCGGGACAGCGGCAGCGGCCGTGATCGCCATGCTGGCCAAGCTCAAGGCCCTCCTCCTGCTGCTCCCGAAGCTGAAACTTCTGACCACCGCCGGGACCATGGCGGTGTCGGTGGCGGCGTACAGCTTCGTGTTCGGGTGGCCGTTTGCCGCCGGATTCGTCGTGCTTCTGCTGATCCACGAGATGGGTCATGTGATCCAGCTGCGGCGCGAGGGCGTGCCGGCCAGCGCGCCCATGTTCATCCCGTTTCTGGGCGCGGTCATCAGCGCACGCTCGTTGGGTGAGAACGCTACGGCCGAGGCTCGGGTGGGGCTGGCAGGCCCCGTCCTGGGCAGCCTGGGAGCCGCGGCATGCCTGGTCATCTGGGCGCTCACGGGCGACGACATCTGGCGCGCTCTGGCCTTCACCGGCCTGTTCCTCAACCTGTTCAACCTGCTGCCCGTCGTCCCGCTGGACGGTGGACGTGCCATGGCCGCCATGTCCCCGTGGATGTGGTTGGTGGGCCTGGGCGCGATGATCCCCCTGGCCCTCATCTTCCCCAACCCGATCATCCTGATCATCCTGCTGTTCGCGGGTTATGAGACCTACAGGCGTCTGAAGCTACGCCGCAGCAGCGACCCCCAGCAGCGCGCGTACTACACGGTCCGTCCCCGGGACCGCGCCCTGGTGGCCGTCGTATACCTGGGGCTGATCGCGGCGCTGGTCGTGGGCATGCACTTCACGCACCTGGCCCGCAGCTTCAGCTGAGCGCGACGCCAGGAGCGGGACCGAGCCGTCAGACGACGGCCAGCTGCGGGCGCGGAGCAGAGACCGCGCTACGCACGAGCTCGTCGCGCGCCTCGGCCGCCACGATGGAGATCAGGACGCCGACGACGGCAGGATCAAGCTGTGAGCCCGCGCTCTTGCCCAGCTCGGCCAGCGCCTCGGAATGCGTGAGGGCCTTTCGGTACGTGCGATCGGTCCGCATGGCGTTCCACGTGTCACAGCAGGCGATGATCCTGGCCTCCAGGGGAATCACGTCACCAGCCAGGCCGTCCGGATAGCCGGAGCCATCCCAGCGCTCGTGATGGGAACGAACGATTCGCCCCACGTCACGCATGAAGCCCCCAACGCGATCAAGCATCCTCTGGCCCTCCACGGTGTGGGTCTTGATGACGCTCACCTCGTGGGGATCGAGCGGGTGGGGCTTGTCGATGAGAGCCTTGGGAACCGCGATCTTGCCGACGTCGTGGAGCAGCGCGGCGAACTCCACGTTCCGGTGCTGCTCTGCGTCCAAGCCCATCCGGTCGGCCACCGAGACCGCCAGCCCGACCACGCTCCTGGAGTGCTCGCCGGTGTACCCGTGGTCCGCCTCGACCACATCTCCCAGCATCAGAGCGGTGCCTCGGTAGGCATCATTGAGCTCCAGCAGACTCTGCAGGCGCAGATGACGCTCGCGGGCAAACACGGCCAGGAGGCCCAGGAGCGGCACCAGGCTCAGGGCCGCCGCCGGGGAACTCGAGACGTTCTTGGCCACCTCCAGGCCCACGAGGGCCAGGGCGGCATCGACGCCGTACACCCAGCTTTCGCGCAGTTGGGCCGCCAGGCCGGCCCCGCGGCCGATGGCGTCGCTGATGCACGAGCCCGCGAAGTCCACCGCGAACTGGGCGGCCAGCGCCAGCAGTAGAAGCGCGGCACCCGCTTGGGCGGGGCTCACAGCCGCCACGGCGAAGACGGCACTGGCCCCGATGGCGAAGCGGGCATTCCCCGCCGACTGGAGCACCCGGCTGGCCGGCAGCCCGCCCCGGAAGACGTCTGGCAGGCGAGCCAGCGCCAGCGCCACGAACGTGGCCACGGGAACAAGCGCAACCGGCGTGGCGAAGACCAACGGGACGAAGGCCAGCTGGGTCGGAACGGTGAAGCCGAATGGCGTCTCGAAGCGGATCAGGGCGGCTAGCGCCAGCACGGCGGTGCAGACCGCTACCGGCACGATGTCGAAGTCCTGCGGGGGGCTGATGACCCAGAGTGCGATCACCGCGGCGACCAGTGTCGCCACGCTCAGCAGCTCGGCCACCCGCTCGCGCGGAGCCATGCTGGAGTGGGCTCGGGCCACCGTGTCAGCGAGTAGCTGCTGGTCCTCCAGGTTGAGCTCGATTGCCATGCCGTCCGTGGCTCCTGGCGCCTAGTGCATCCGTGGGTCTACGTAGAAATTCGAGATGTCGAAGACGCCGGCCGAGCCGTTGGCCACGAGCGTGAACCTGGCCAGCTGCCAGCCGCTTGCGCTGCTCGGAAAGATGTTGAAGGGCACGGGGAGGGTCCAGCCCGTGTTCACCCCGGTGACCGTGCCGCTGAGCTGGTTGGCTCCCCAGGCCTTGGCACCCATGTAGGCGACGGAGATGCTGACCCCGGCCGTCCCCTTCTCATTTCGGATCTCGGTCCGAGCGGCGGGATAGCTGTTGGTCACGCAAACCGAGGGGCTGACCGCCTTGGCGCCGCTCGGCATGTAGAGCATCGTGCCCCGCTTCCCGTCGGCCAGTGTGGTCGTGACGAACTTCGCCCCGCCGCTGAGCGTCCACCCGCCGCTGCTGAAGCTGTCCCACTTCTCGCCGGGGATCGCCGCGTACCAGTTGGTGTCCTGAGCCCAGCTGTAGATCTGAGCGAGCGCGGGTGCGCTACAGGCTGGAGTGGTCGTGGAGGTGGAGTGCCTGGCCGCCGAGGCCGCTGCGGGAAGCGCGCCCACGAGACTCGCGACGGCAGCGCTTAGACCCAGAGCCCGCCGGAGAACTGCTGCACTACGAATCGCACTCACCTTCCTTGGATGGGTGCTGGCAACCGAGCTATCTCACGGGCATGAGACCTCTAGCTTTGCGCCCCCGACTCACGCCGAGTTTGCCCTTTTCAGCCGATACAAACCTGCTTCCTTAATCGGCAGCAGAAACTAGAACTTGAGTCTAGCTTTCAAAAAAGAGTAAATCGGTGCCGGGTGATGCAAATGCGGTAGGGGGCGGGGGAATTCGGGGTTGGTTGGGGGGTCGGAAGCGGGGGCCCGTTGATGCGGGATTGGCGGGCTTGGGAACCGACGGACGCGCTGGGCCGGCGCCCCCCTCGCCAGATCGCGAACTCTGGCGAATTCGGTGACATATCGTCACTGGCATCGCCATCGGTCCGGTTGAACCCCCCTACCGCCGCGCCTCCCGCATCTCGCGCTCCACATCGCGGGCCGTGTCCCGTTTGCGGATGGCGTCTCGCTTGTCGTAGACGTCCTTGCCTCGGGCCAGGGCTATCTCCACCTTGGCTCGGGAGCCGGGCCCTGAGAAATACACCCTGGTGGGTACGAGCGTGAGCCCGCGCTCGCGCGTCTGGCCGGTCAGGCGGTCGATCTCCCGGCGATGTAGAAGCAGCTTGCGGGGCCGCTCCGGGTCGTGGTTCTCTCGCGATGCCGGGCCGTAGGGGGCGATGTACATGCCGATCAGCCACACCTCCCCGTCGCGGACCGCGGCGTAGGAATCCTTGAGCTGCCCGCCCGCCTCGCGCAGCGACTTCACCTCAGTGCCCGTGAGCACGATCCCGCACTCGAACCGCTCCTGCAGCCTGTAGCGATACGACGCCTGTCGGTTGGTGACCACATCCCCCGGCGCCGCCTTTCGCTTTCCGCCCTTGGCCATTCCCTAATCCTCCCCGTCGGCCCAGGCCGGCACCAGGTCGACGCGGCCTCGCGGTGCGTCCACGCCGTCCACGCGGACCTCGATTGTGTCTCCCAGACGGATCATGTGCCCGCTGTGGGCGCCCACCAGCATGGTCTCCTGCTCGTTCAGCTCCCACCAGTCGCCGCGAATCCGCCGCACCGGGAGCATCCCCTCGTACATGTGCCCGGGGCCGAAGTCCACGAAGGCGCCGGCCCCGATCAGCCCCACGACCTCACCCTCGAACCGGGTCTCGCGCCCGCTCTCGGAGAGCTCGCGCTCGAGTAGGAAGCAGCGAGCCACGTCGTCGGCATCTCTCTCGATCATCATCGCGTCACGCTCCAGGGACGATGTCAGGGGGCCCGCCTCGACGACGAATGAGCTCTCCGGGGCGGGCTCCTGGCCCCCAATGGCCGACAGCAGGGCCCGGTGACACACCAGGTCCGGATACCTCCGGATGGGCGAGGTGAAATGGCAGTAGCGAGGCGACTGGAGCCCGGCATGTCCCAGGTTGTGGTGGTGGTAATGAGCCTGCTTGAGCGCGCGCAGGATGAGCCGGGTCAGGCCGCGGCGGCCGTGACCCCGCTGAGTGACCCAGTGATCGAGGAGCTGTGAGGCCTCACCGACAAGCTCGGCGGCCTGCTGTGGGGCGATGGCTCCTCGTGGGGTTGGAGGCGTTGGCGCGCCCAGTGAGGCCAGCTGCTCCATCAGCCGCTCCACCGAGGCCCCGTCAGGCGGCTCATGCACCCGGTACAGCGCTGGGACCCGCCGGGACTCCAGCAAGCCGGCCACCTGCTCGTTCGCCGCGATCATCAGGTGCTCGATCAGCCTGTGTGCCTCGGTCTGCTCCACCGGCTCGGCCGCGACCACGCGACCCTCGTCATCGAAGTTGAACTCGGGCTCCTCGCTATCGAGCACGATCGCGGCCCGGGCAGCCCGGCGAGCGGCCAGAGCTCCAGCCGCGGCTCGGGCGGCGGCCAGAGGCTGGGCCCAGGGGTCCTCGGCCGGCTCGGCGCCGGTGAAGATCCGATCGACTCGGGCATAGTCCAGGCGCTGATCGGAGCGGATCACCGAGCGGTAGAAGGAACTGCTGCTGACCCGCTCCCCCTCGATGGCCATCTCCACCGTCACGGCCAGCCGATCCTGTCCGGGGACCAGCGAGCACGCTCCGCTGGACAGGCTCTCGGGAAGCATCGGCTCCACGGCACCCGGGACATACACGCTCGTGCCGCGCCGGTAGGCCTCGCGGTCCACCAGCGACCCGGAGTTCACGAACGCCGAGACATCGGCGATGTGGACCCAGACCCGCCAGCGCCCGCCGTCTTCGCGTACGGCGGAGATGGCGTCATCGAAGTCGCGGGCGCTCGGCGGATCGATCGTGAAAGTGGTCAGGTCCCGTAGGTCACGGCGCCCGGGCTCAGAACCGGAGACTTCCTCGGTGGACGACCTGGCCTCGCGTTCGACGGCCGGATCAAAGGATCGCCTGAGCCCGCGGTCGACCATCAGCGCCTCCAGCACGTCCCGGGCCACGTCGGGGCGGCCCAGCCGCCGAGCGACCACGGCTCGCCCGCCGCCGCGGCCGTTTCGGCCTGGCGCCGAGCGGAGCACCACGAGGTCGCCCACCCCGGCCCGCCGGTCCCGTGTGACGGCAAAGCGAGGTCCGGCCGAGAAGAAGGGCTCGGCCACCAGGAACTTCCCCCGCCGCTCGATCACCGCCACCCTGGCGGGCATCCGCGGCGTTTGATCTGCTCGGGAACGGGGCCCGGCCACCCGGCCGGGCGGAGTCATCTGACGCGCGCCACGACGGTCCGCTCGGCTGTCGTCAGCGCCTGGTCACTCCGGGCGGTGGCCGATGTGTACGCGTACACGTCGGGCTTGATCCCCTTGCCCTGACGCACGCCGCCTCCGCCCAGGTTCTGACCGCTGGGGGTGAAGTACTCGCCCACGGTGATGTCCAGCGCGCCCCCTCCCGGCATGGGCTCGATCTCCTGGAAGACGCCCTTCCCGTACGTGTGGGTCCCCACGACCTCTGCCCGGCCGTGATCCTTCAACGCGCCGGTCACGATCTCCGCCGAGGACGCGGTATCACGGTCGACCAGGACGACCATCGGGATCCGGGGCGCGATGGCATTGTGCTTGGCCGTATACACCTGCGTGGGCTGGCTGCGACCTCGGGTGGAGACGATCGTGCCGTCCGGAATGAAGATGCTGCCCACGTCGACCGCCTCCTGGAGCAGTCCGCCGCCGTTCTCGCGCATGTCGAGAACGAGCGCCTGGGCCCCCTGATGCAGCACCTTGCGCACGTTGTTTCGCAGCTCGTCACCTGCGCCGCTGGTGAACGATGTCAGGCGGAGATAGCCGACCTTCTTGCCGTGGTACTGAAGGATCTTCCCGCTGGCCACGGGAACCACGACGTTGGCCCGCACGATTGAGAACGTCAGCGTCCGCCGGCCCCGCTGTGCGGTGATCTTCACCCGGCTGCCCACACGTCCCCGGATCAGCTTCGAGGCGTAGTCCGCGGTGCGGCCGGCCAGCGGAGTCGAGTCCACCTTCACGATCAGATCCCCGTGCTCAAGACCAGCCCGGGCGGCGGGCAGCCGAGGAAACACGTCGATCACCCTCAGGCCGCGGGGGTTCTGGATCACGTCGACCCCGATGCCTCCGAAATGGGGATTGGACTGGTTGAGGAAGCGGTGGTACGCGTCGCGCGGGTAGTAGCGCGAGTAGGGGTCGTTGAGACTGGCCACCATCGCCACCAGGCCCTTATCGATCAGCTGGTTGCGGCTCACCTTCCGGTAGTAGTCGCGACCGATCGTGTCCAGCACCGTGCTGGCGACCTGGGACGGGGAGTTCTCCTCAAACGCGTTGCGCAGGCTGCCTGGGAGCCAGCTGGGGTGGCCACCCACCCACAGGCCCAGCACGAACACGCCCAGCGCGATGACCACGATGGTGGCAATACGAGGAGCACGACTTGACCGCGGCGCCATGGTGTCTCAGGGTATCCGGACCTCTGAAGCAAACGGTAAGCGAGCCCGGGGCAGCGTCAGCCGCCTCGAGCAAGCGCCCGGAGCGGCGGACTCGGGCCCGAGGCCCGCGCCCCAGGGCTGTCAGCTCACACTCGCAGGAACCGGCGTAGCGATAGGCCTGAGCCGGCGGCGGACACGAGCGCGCTGGCTCCCAGCAGCACGGCCACCAGGGCGGGGAAGGGGATCGTCCGGATCTGGTTGATCAGCGACCACCCTGAGAAGAGCGGATCCAGCAGGGCCACCTTGGTGACCCCCAGGACGAATATGGCCAGCACCCCACCGACGAGGCCCACGATGATGCCCTCGATCACGAACGGCCAGCGGATGAACCAGTCGGTGGCCCCGACCAGCTTCATCACCTCCACCTCCCTGCGCCGGGCGTACAGCGAGAGGCGAATGGTGTTGGCGATCAGCAGGACCGAGGCGATCGTGAGCAGGATGGCGAAGGCCAGACCCCCCCACTTGACGGCCGAGGTCAGGTCCAGGGCCCTCCTCGTGTAGCCCTTCTTGTTGGAGACGTTCTGGACCGCCGAATCAAGCACGCCGCCGCCGGGGGTCAGCGCAGCACGAACCGCCAGCACGTTGGCCGGGTTGTCTGGATAGACATGGAACGTGTCAGGCAGCGGGTTGCTGGACAGCAGGCGATACGCGGCGGGGTTCTGCTTGGACTGCTGGGCGTAGGCCTGCTCCTTGGATTCGAAGCGGACCGTCCTGACGTGCGAGATCTTCAGGATCTCCTGCTTGACACGCGCCTCGGCACCCGGCGTGGAGTTGGTCTTCATGTACACGTCGACGATCAGGCGGCTGCGCACCGTGTTGGCGGCATCGGTGGTCACCTCCACGGCGGGGATGAACACCCCCACCACGAGCATCGTGACGAGCACCGTGGCCAGGGCGGCGAAGGTCGGAGCCGCGTTGCGACGCATCGAGCGCATGGCCTCGCGCAGGAAGAACCGGATCGACACGGTCAGACGTCCTCGTCGAGGACGAGCGCTTCCGTCTCTGAGGCCGGCGCGGGACCGTCAAGCCCGGGCGGCCGCTCCGACGGCGAGCGCATCCGGCGGGCGAATTCGCGGGTGTTCTCCTCCCGGGCGTACAGGCCGGCGGCCTCGTCGCGCACGATCCGGCCGTGGGAGAGCTCCAGGACGCGCTGGCGCATCTTGTCCACCATGGCGTGGTCGTGCGTCGCCACCAGAACCGTGGTCCCGGTTCGGTTGATCCGATACAGCAGGCGCATGATGTCGATGCTGGTGTCCGGGTCCAGGTTTCCGGTGGGCTCGTCGGCCAGCAGAAGCGGCGGGTGGTTCACGAACGCGCGGGCGATGGAGACGCGCTGCTGCTCACCGCCGGAAAGCTGGTCCGGGTAGTTGTGGAGCTTCAGCGAGAGCCCCGTCAGGCGCAGGATGTCCGGCACCTTGGCCCGGATCTCCTTGCGCGTGCCTCCGGTGACCTGGAGCGCGTAGGCCACGTTGTCGTACACGGTCCGGTTGGGCAGAAGCTTGAAGTCCTGGAAGACCACTCCGATGTTGCGCCGGTAGTACGGGATCCGCCGGCGCGTGATCTCGTGGAGGTCGCGTCCGGCCACCCACAGCGTCCCCTCGCTGGGATCGACCTCCCTGATCAACAGCCGCATGACGGTCGACTTGCCCGAGCCGGTGCTGCCCACCAGGAACACAAACTCGCCCCGCCCGACGGAGAACGTGGCGTGGTCAAGTCCCACATCGCCGCTGGGGTAACGCTTGGAGACGCCCCGGAACTCGATGATCGATGCCCCGGCACCGGGAGCGGTGGCGCGGCGGCTCTTGAGGACGGGCACCGAGGCGCCCGCGCGCTGGGCGGACAGCCGCCGGTGGGACTGCTCTGAGGACTTTGATGTGGCCATGGCTGCGGGCCAGCGTACAGGGCCGCTTGGCGGTAGGGCGCGCTCAGGAGGGGGTGCAAGGCGATTTGCAAAGCTGGCGCTACCGTTGGCAGCGATGGCCACGATCCAGCGAGAGCTGCTTTCCAACGGGCTTCCCCTGTATCGGGTCAACACGCCGGGGACCCGCGCTGTCACGGTCCTGGTGGCCTTTGATGCCGGAGCCCGCAGTGAGCTGCCTGAGGAGAACGGCATGGCCCACTTTCTGGAGCATCTGGTGTTCAAGGGCGGCGAGAAATACCCCACCTACCGGGATGTCAACCAGGCTGCCGAGGCGATCGGGGCGGTGCTCAACGCGTACACCAGCCACGACCTGGTGGCCTTTCACATCACCGCCCGGGCCGAGCGAGGGCTGGAGGCCGCCGACCTGCTGACCGACTTCGTGGCTCGGCCGCGCATCGATCCGGACGAGCTGGAGCGTGAGCGCGGAGTCGTCGTGCAGGAGATCGCGCGGGCCCACGATCAGCCCGCGGTGATGGCCGAGCACCTCATCGACGAGGCGGCGTTCGGCGATCATCCCCTGGGACGGTCGGTCCTGGGTCCGGCCGAGCACATCCGGGAGCGCTTCACCCGGGACGGCATCCTGGCCTTCAGGACTCGCCGCTGGTCCCCGACTCGGGGCGCGGCCTTTCTGGTCGGCAACCTGGACGGATTGGGCGAGGAGGCAGGCGAGCTATTCGCGCGGTTTCCTGAGCGGCCGGCGCCGGGCGCGTTCGAGGCCGCGCCGCCGCTGGAGCCCCGAATCCTGGTCGGGGAGCGGGATTCCAGCCAGTCTCACCTCAGGATGTCCTACCGGGCCGCGGTCGATGTCTCGGATTCACCTCGACGGGCGGCGCTGCAGATCTACTCCATCCTCCTCGGGGGCTCGATGGCCTCGCGCCTGTTCGATGAAATTCGGGAGCAGCGAGGGCTTGCCTACTCGGTCCACTCGATTGCCCATTCCTACGCCGACGTCCCCGTGGTCCAGCTGTCGGCTGGATTGGACTCCAGCAAATGCATCGAGGCCTTCGTGCGCATGCGAGAGATCGTCGGCGAGCTGCGTGATCAGGGCCCCACTCCGCAGGAGGTGGAGCGGGCTCGTGCCTATGCCGCCGGTGCCCGGGCCATAGCCTTCGAGAACACCGGCGCGGTCGCCCGATACGGAGCGCAGCAGGCGGTCGTCTACGACGAGGATGTCGACCCGGATGCGGCCATTCAGCGTTTGGACGCGGTGGAGTTCGAAGACGTCCGGGAGGCGGCGGCGGGGGTCAGCGAAGCGTTGTCGATCGCCTGCGTGGGCCCTCATACCGTGGAGGAATTCGAGAACGCCTGAAACGGCGTTGCGCTCCACCGGCTCCGGGCGGGAGAATCCCGCCGTGGAGATGGCCAGCGCCGTCAACCGCCAGGAACTGGGCCGGTACCTCGACCGCGTGGGGGATCGATGGCCCATCGACGTCGCCCGGCTCGGCGGGGCGCGCGTGGCCGATGAGAAGGGGGCCCTCCCCCAGCGCGAGCGAGGGCCGGAGTACGTCCTGATCCTGGTCTCGGCGGCCTACGACGGAATGCCCTGGCTGGAGCGCGTCTACCAGGCCGGGGCGCTCTGGGACGCCCTGGAGATGGGGGCGCACGCCGAGGTGCACTGCTACACGCCCATCGAGTTCGAGCGCAAGCGAGTTTCGCTGCCGGCGGTCCGGGCGGCGGTGGAGCAGGGACTCGACCTGCTGACCGACGACTAGGTGATGGACACCATCCGCTCGATGGCCGTCCGGGCGCGGTCGGCCACCTCGGCGCGCACCTTGACCTCGAACACGCCGTCCCGGAGGGAGTCCCTCAGCTTGGGCAGCGTGATCATCTTCATGAACCGGCAGTGGGCGGCCTCGTTGGCGGCCAGGAACTCGCTGTCCGGGGCGGCCTGGCGAAGGGGGTGGAGCATGCCGACCTCCGTGGCCACGATCGCCCTACCGCCGTGCATCTGACGGGCGTGCTTGAGCATCCCTCCCGTGGAGAGCATCCGCACACCGTCCGGGTCCACGTCGCCGGCGGCCACGTACTCCATGACGCTGGTGGAGCAGCCGCATTCGGGATGGATCAGCAGCTCGGCCCCCGGGTTGGCCTCCCGGAGCGCGGTGATGTCGGCCGGCCTGATACCGGCGTGGACGTGACATTCGCCGTCCCAGACATGCATCGCGCGCCCCAGCGTCCGCTCCACGTACGCCCCCAGGAACATGTCGGGCCCAAACAGGATCTCCACGTCCTCGTCATGCTCGCGATATACGTGCTCCACCACCCGGACGGCGTTGGCCGAGGTGCAGCAGTAGTCGGTCTCGGCCTTCACCTCGGCGGAGGTGTTGACGTACATGACCACGATCGCACCGGGATGGCGGGCCTTCCAGTCCCGGAGCTGGTCGGCGGTTATGGAGTCGGCCAGCGAGCATCCGGCCTCAAGGTCAGGGATCAGGACGCGCTTCTGCGGGCAGAGGATCGACGCCGTCTCAGCCATGAAGTGCACCCCGCAGAACACGATCGTGTCCGCGTCGGCCGCGGCCGCCTGCTGTGAGAGCCCCAGCGAATCGCCCACATAGTGGGCCACGTCCTGGACCTCTGGCAGCTGGTAATTGTGGGCCAGGATCAGCGCGTTCTGCTCTGCGGCCAGCTTCCTGATCTCATCCTGCAGAGCGGGAATGTTCTCCAGCATGAGGGGTGCGTCGAGGGCACCGAGGACGGGAAGGTTCATGGCAGAGGCTCCAGGATCAGCGACAGGTCCAGAGCGGGGGCGCTGTGTGTTAGCGCGCCCACCGAGATGAATTGTACGCCGGTCTGCGCGATTTCCCGGAGCGTTTCAAGGGTCACCCCGCCGCTGGCCTCCAGCTTGGCGCGGCCGCCCACCCGCTCCACCGCCGCCCGCAGCTGGCCGGGATCCATGTTGTCCAGCAGGATCCACTCCGCGCCGGCGGCCAGGGCCTCGTCGACCTCCTCCAGCGTGCGGCACTCGACCTCCAGTGGCAGCGCTCCATCGCCCTGGCGGGCGCGGCGCACGGCCTCCCCCACCCCACCCGCCAGCGCGGCGTGGTTCTCCTTGATCAGGATCGTGTCGTACAGCCCGGCTCGGTGGTTCGTGGCCCCGCCCGCGGATACCGCCGCCTTCTCCAGCGCCCGCAGTCCGGGGGTGGTCTTGCGGGTGTCCAGGATGGTCGCCCCCGTCCCCCCCACGGCCTGAACCGCCCGGGCGCTCATCGTGGCCACTCCGGAGAGCCGCTGGAGGAAGTTCAGCGCGGTGCGCTCGCCGGTCAGAATGGCCCCGGCCCGCCCCTCCAGCTCCATCACCGGCCCGCCTTCGCGCCATTCGCCCTCGGCGACCAGGCGCTCAGCGCGGATCTTGGGATCGAGCTGACGGAACGTCTCCTCGGCCAGATCCAGGCCGAAGATGACGCCCGGTGCCTTCTGGGTCACCCGGGCGCGCGCCTGGGCCCGGGGCGGCACCGTGCGGGCGGTGGTCACATCGCCCTCCCCCACGTCCTCAGCCAGCGCCCGCGCGACCGCATCCTGAATGATCCAGACGTCCATCAGACGCCCCAGGGTAGCCACCGCCTGGGCGGGCCCAAGAGCACCAGGACGCTGGGGACGATCTACCGCTTCAAGCCGTGGGCCTCACTGCGGAGCTGTCCGGAAGCGCTGAGCACTTCCGGACGGCTGCGAACCTGCGCCGAACCGCGGCTCAGCGACGGACCCGGAAGTAGGTGTACGGCGTCAACTGTTGGGCCTGGTTACCCGCCCTGATCTTCACCCGGTGGGGGTTCTTAATCGCCTTCAGGCCAAACGTGAACGTCTCGGTCTGGTGCTTGATTGAGATCTTCAGCGTCGCCGGCCCGCTGGTGGAGCCCTCTGGTCCGGCATACGGGTGGACGGCCACCGGCATCCCCGGGCCGTTGGACTGCACGCCGTACCCGCCCCTCGGCCTGAACGTGTGGACTTCCAAGAACAGGTTGTCCGTGTTGTGACGAGCGTTCTTTCTGGTCAGGTGCTTGCACTTGACGACCACGACCAGGCTTCTGTTGACCTTCTGGATGGTCAACGAAACCGGCTTAGGGGGCTGGGGCGGAGGCGGCGCCTGGTCGGCCACCGCCGGTACAGCACACGCCCCGCCTGCCACGCAGCACCCAACGACCACAGCAAGCCTTCTCATGTAGCTCCTCCTCTCAAGAGGACCACGCCCTCATGGGGCCCCCGGTGTTCAGCGCGAACCTAGCATCCAGCCGGGCCGCCGTCCACCAAAATCGGTTCCAGGTGTCTCGTTGATTCTGAACGCTCGTTCTGTGTACTGTCCCGCGCTCCAAAATGAAGTCGACCAGATAGGGGCATCCATGAAGCGCATCGCGTCGTCGTTCTCCTTGGTGGGCGCGGGAGTGATCCTCCTGACCCTTCTCCCCACCCTGGCACCCGCTCGGGCTCAGAAGTCGCCCCACGTGTGCCAGGGCACCGCCGACAAGCCGGGCGTGCTGGCCGGTCGGTTCGCCAACGGGGTGGAGGTCAAGGGCTACTGCGCCGTCAACTCAGGGCCCGCCCACGTGATCGGGACCCTCAGGGTGACCGCCGGCTCCACGCTGCTGGCGGCTTACGGCATGCACAAGTCCAAGCTCAGTGTCCGCGGTGATATCAAGGCCGGGCGGCGCGCGACCCTCGTCCTGGGCTGCAGTACCACGGAATCTGCGTGCTTCGACGATCCGGACATGTCCCACCCAACCTTGAACAGCTTCCCCACCGTGACGGGGGACGTGACCTCCAATCGACCCCTGGGAGTCATCGTCCACTCCACGACCATCGGTGGCGATGTCAGCCAAACCGGCGGCGGAGGCGGCCTGACCTGCCAGCCGAAGGGGCCATTCGCGGCATTCCAGTCGCCCGTCTACAGCGCCTACGAGGACAGCACGATCTCCGGTGACCTGTCGGTGACGGGCGTCATCTCGTGCTGGATGGGCGTGATACGGAACCACGTGCACAACGTCTCCCTGAACAACAACAAGCTGAGCGACGATGATGCCATCGAGGTGGAGAGCAACCACGTCCGGGGCAACCTCGGCTGCGCGGGGAACAGCCACGTGTGGGATAGCTCGGAGACGACGGAAACCGGGCTTTACCCGCGCGCCTTGCACCGAAACCATGTCCGGGGTAAGCGCTTCGGGCAGTGCCGCAAGGCCGGGCCGCTGACCGAAGGCGGGCCGCCGGCGGGAGGTCCGTTCTAGGACCGCTCGACAAGCACGCGCACGGCGCGGAAGGTCGGATCCACCGCGCCGTGCAGCCGGGCCCCGGCCCGAGTCAGCTCACGCAGGTAGTTGATGACCTCGGCCGTTACCCGCTCGCCCGGGAGGAGCGCGGGGACTCCCGGTGGATAGCCGGCGATCGACTCGCATGAGATCCGGCCAACCGCGTCGTCCACCGGAACGAGCTCCCCCTCTCCCAGGAATGCCTCCCGGGGCGGGACGGCGGTCTCGTGCTCCAGCGCCGCGGGCGACAGCGTCAGGGCGGTTTGGCGGCCCGGACGGCTGATCTGCCTGACCGTCTCGCCGAAGTCGTGGGCCATGCGCTCCAGCGGCTCAGCACTTTGGGCCAGCCCCAGCACCAGCACCAGAGTGGCGTGGGTGGCCAGTTCCACGTAGATGTCGTACGAGGCCCGCAGCGCTGCGGCCACCTCGTACCCCGTGCACCCGGTGTCCCGGACATCGATCACGATCCGCAACGGATCCCAGCCGGCGATCCCGGGCCGGCCGACCAGGCCGTCGCCGACCACCCGGCATCCCGGCACGGTGTTGATCGCGGCTCTGGCCACCGCCGCCGCCTCGATCGTCCTCTCCAGCAACGCCTCGCCGTGGACAGCCAGTTGGCGGCGGGCCGCGTCCAGCGAGACCATCAGCAGGGCGCTGGGACTCGTCGAGCGCACCAGCCGCACGGCCCGGGCCAGAGCCTGCACGTCGATTCGCTCGCTGTAGCCGACCAGGAGCATCGCCGACTGGGTCAGGCTGCCCACGATCTTGTGGGTGGAGGCGAGCATCGCGTCCGCGCCCAGCCGCAGCGGCGACTCGGGGAGGGTGGGGTGAAAGCCGAAATGCGACCCCCAGGCATTGTCGACCACCAGGGCTGCCCCGGCGTCATGCGCCACCTGCGCGCACCCCGCCACGTCGGCGGCCATGCCGTAATAGGTCGGAGACACGATGAACGCGGCCTGCGCGCCCGGGGCACCGGCCAGCCCCTCCTCCAGCGCCTCGGGCATGACCCCGTGGGCCATGCCCAGATCATCGTCGTACTCGGGCGCCACCCAGATCGCCTCGCCGCCACTCAGGATCAGACCATCGACCAGGCTGGCATGCGAGTTGCGCTGCACCACGGCGCGAGTTCCAGCCGGTACGAGCGCCAGGCACAGGGCATGATTTCCCTGCGTAGCGCCATTGGTCAAAAACCAGGTTCGCTGAGCTCCGTACGCCTCCGCGGCCAGCTGCTCTGCCCGCTCATATGGGGTGGGCGAGGGACCCAGGTCGATCCCCTCTATATCGAGGGGGACGTCGAGCAGCAGAGTGTTCTCGCCGATGGCCGAGCGCAGCCCGGGATCGGCGCCTTCGCCTCCCTTGTGACCGGGCACGTGGAACCGGGTCGAACCCCGGAAGCCGTAGGCCGTCACGGCCTCCAGGTAGGGCGCGGTGGGCTGGGCGGGCGGCTGCGGCGCCGCGGGCGGATCAGAGGCCTGCCCGGCGGGCGCGGGCCGGACCGGGACATCGGTCACTTGGACACCTGGTGCAGGAAGGCCCGAGCGAACCCATCAAGGTCGCCGTCCAGGGCCCGCGTGACGTCGCCCATCTCGAAGGCGGTCCGGTGGTCCTTGACCATCGTGTAGGGGTGCATCACGTAGGAGCGGATCTGCGAGCCGAAGTTCACATCCTGGGCCTCCCCCTTCTCCCGCGCGATCTCCTCGCGGCGCTGACGCTCCTGGAGCTCAAGGAGCTTGGAGCGCAGCATGGTCATGGCCTCGGCCTTGTTGGAGGACTGTGAGCGCTCGTTCTGGCACTGCACGACGATGCCCGTGGGCTTGTGGGTGATCCGCACCGCGGAGTCGGTCTTGTTGACGTGCTGGCCTCCGGCCCCGCTGGCTCGGTAGGTGTCGATCTGGAGCTCGTCCTCGTCGATCTCCACCCCCTCGATCTCATCCACCACCGGCGAGACCTCCACTCCGGCGAAGCTGGTCTGGCGGCGGTGCGCGGCGTCAAACGGCGAGAGGCGGACCAGGCGGTGCACGCCCTTCTCGCTCGCGAACAGGCCGTAGGCGTTCTCGCCCCGGACCCGGAAGCTGGCCGACTTGATCCCCGCCTCCTCTCCCGGCGACACCTCGAGCAGCTCCACGCCAAAGCCGCGCTTCTCGGCCCACCGCATCTCCATGCGCAGGACCATCTCAGCCCAGTCCTGGGCGTCCGTTCCCCCAGCACCGGCGTTCACCGCCACCAGCGCATCGCCCGAGTCGTACTCGCCGGAGAAGAGCCGCTGTTCCTCCAATTCGGCCAGCCGCTGCTCGACAGCCACCAGCTGCTCCTGGAGCTCATCGGCCAGGTCCGGGTCCTCCTCGGCCAGCTCGGCCAGGGGCTCCAGGTCGTCCACGTCACGCTCCAGCTCCCGGTAGAGCAGGAGCCGGCGGCTGGCTCGGGCGTGCTCGGCGCCGACATCCGCGGCCCGCTCCTGGTCGTCCCAGAAGCCCGGTTCGCCCATCTGGTCCTCAAGCGCCTGAACGCGCTCGCTCAGCGTGTTCGGGTCAAAGATAGTCCGCGAGGAGCTGCAGCTGCTCGCGGATCGCCGCGAGGCGCTGAGGAAGCGACTCTGAATGCACGCTGGCCATCCAGCGCAACCCTAGCAGTGGCCGTGGAGGCCATTGGGGCGCGGACGGTGGTGGACGGCGGGCGATGCGTGGCTTGGGCTCTCACGGGTAGAAGGAACGCCATGGCTACTTTGAATGACCCTGAGGTTCGCGAGCTGCTCGAGCAGCCCAACTATTGCGTCGTGTCCACCCTGAACGCCGACGGCTCGATCCACAACACGATTGTGTGGGTCAGCGCGGAGGATGACGCTGTGGCTGTCAACAGCGCCGTCGGGCGGCTCTGGCCCAGCAATCTGCAGCGGGACGCGCACATCAACGTGCTCGTCTTTGAGGCGGGCAACCCGTACCACTTCGTCGAGATCCGCGGGCTGGCCGAGGTGGCGGACGGCGCCGACGATCACATCAACGCCCTGGCCAAGAAGTACATCGGGCAGGACGAGTACCCCTACAGGCAGCCGGGCGAGGAGCGCGTCAAGTTCGTCGTTCGGCCTGAGCGGGTCCGGTTCGTCAAGCAGTAGGCGCCGGGACTACTAGACGGTTACTCCGCGGGAGTGGCCACGCCTCATTCTGGCTCGGGTAACCGCGAGGGGCCGCCGGGGCGCCCTCGGGAACCGCCACAACGTCGAGGTCTGGATTTTTCGTGGGCCGAAATCCGACGTTGTGGTCGCATATCAACCACAACGTCGAGCTCCTCAGCCCGGAATGCGAAGAACCTGACGTTATGGTCGCTTTGAGCGCCATTTTGGCCGTCAGGGACCCCAGCCGTCAGGGACCCCAGCCGTCAGGGACCCCCGCCCTCAGGGACCCCAAGCCCTCAGGGACCCCAGCCCTCAGAGACCCCCAGCGCGACCCCGGCCGAGTGCGGAGTCAGCCATCTAACCCCGGCGCTGGTGGCGCTCTATGCGGCGCTGGTCACGACGCTCGTGCCGGTGACCGTGATCGTGAGAGCGATGCTCCAGGTAGCGCTCCACCCGGTCGAACTCAGGCGACGGTCCGTACAGCCTCCACCCGTTGCGGACGATCATGATGATGAGCGGGATGGCCACCCAGATGGGCCAGAACCCGCCGGTGGCCCCGGTGGCCAGCCAGATGACCGTGCAGATGATGAACGGAGTGGCGGCCCCACCCGCTTCCTGGAACAGCCGGCGCTGGAGATGGCGGCGGCGCGCAGCCACCTCGGCCTTCATCTCTTGCCGCGTGGCGGGAAGGTCCGGAAGATCACTCAGAAGGCTCTGAAGCTGCTGCTGGGTGCGGGCCTCATACACCGAATGCACCCGCTCCTTCAGCTCGTCCTCGGTCAGCCGGCCCGCGGCGAAATGCTCTCTCAGCAGCTGACCGGCCCGATCACGCTCCTGATCGGAGACCCGAAGATCCGTGGATGTCTCCACGCCGCAGAGTTTAGATCGGGGTGATCAGGCCCCGTGGCACTTCTTGAACTTCTTGCCCGAGCCGCACCAGCAGGGGTCGTTGCGGCCGATCTGCTCGCTCTCGGTCACGCGGCGCTGCTCGACCTGAGGCAGCGGCTCCTCGGAGAAGCCATTGCCCTCAGGAACGGTGCCTGCCGCGGCGGCCGCCATGGCCACGGCTCCCTGGGCGGCCCCCCCGCCGGAGTACGTGACTCTCCCGCCACCGGTGGCTGAGCTGGCCGCTCCGCTGGCCCGGCGGGCCGGGGCGGGCGGAGCAAGCGGCTGGCCATCCTCGCCGACGGGAGTGACCTCCACGTGGAAGATCATCTGGGCGAAGTCGCTCCAAATGGTGTTCATGAGGTCGCGGAACAGCTCGAAGGCCTCGTTCTTATACGCCACCAGCGGCTCGATCTGAGCAAATCCGCGGTGGTGGATTCCCTCCCGCAGATAGTCCATGTCGTACAGGTGCTCCCGCCAGCGCTGATCGATGATCTGGAGGAGCAGGTAGCGTTCGACCTCCCGCATCAGCTCGTCGCCCATCTCCTGCTCACGCCGGTCGTACTGGGCCGCGGCCTCTTCTCGAAGGACCACTGTCAGCTCGTCGCGATCGGCCGCCTGGGGGTCAATGGAGGCCAGGGTCTCATTGGGTCCGACGATCTCCTGCACGCGGCGGAGCAGCCCCTCCGCATCCCAGTCGTCGACGAAGTCTCCGGCCGTGTACTCGCCCACCAGCCGCTCGATCAGGCTGCCCATCTCCTCGCGGGCCGCCTGGCTCATGTCCCGTCCCTCGAGGATCTCATCGCGGTAGTTGTAGATGACCTCTCTCTGCTGGTTGAGAACGTCGTCGTATTCGAGCGTGTGCTTGCGCATCAGGAAGTGCTGCTCCTCGACCTTCTTCTGCGCCTTCTCGATCTGCTTGGAGAGCATCCCGGCCTCGATCGGCTCCTCGTTGCCCTCGTCGTCGGTGGTCCCGAGCCGGTCAAGGATCTTGTAGATCCGCTCGCCGGCGAACAGACGGACAAGGTCGTCCTGGGCGGACAGGAAGAACCGGGACTCTCCGCCGTCGCCCTGGCGGCCCGAGCGGCCGCGGAGCTGGTTGTCGATGCGGCGGGACTCGTGGCGCTCGGTGCCCAGGATGAACAGCCCTCCGGCCTCC